>CAZEZI010000070.1:0-11758 GCA_964516315.1 uncultured Thioalkalispiraceae bacterium | reverse complement strand
AAAAGATTAAACGCGATAATTCGGCGCTTCTTTGGTAATCGACACATCATGCACATGACTTTCTGCCATGCCTGCATTGGTTACCTTTATAAATTGTGGTTTAGTGCGCATTTCATCAATCGAGGCACAACCGGTATAGCCCATGCTAGCACGCACACCGCCTGTTAATTGATTAATAACGGGAGACAGTGGCCCTTTATACGGCACACGGCCTTCAATGCCTTCAGGCACCAGTTTTTCTGCTTCGCTACCTTCCTGAAAATAACGGTCACTGGAACCCGACTGTTCGGTCATCGCACCTAATGAACCCATGCCGCGGTAAGACTTATACGAGCGCCCCTGATACAACTCAACTTCACCCGGCGCTTCTTCAGTACCGGCAAACATGCTGCCCAGCATCACCGCGTGCGCACCGGCAACCAGTGCTTTGCAAATATCACCGGAATAACGGATACCACCGTCGGCAATTAAGGGGATACCTTTCGACTTAAGCACTTCGGCAACATTAGCAATAGCTGATATTTGTGGTACGCCAACCCCGGAAACAATACGCGTAGTACAGATTGAACCCGGGCCTATACCTACTTTAACCGCATCGGCACCGGCTTTGGCCAGTGCAATAGCAGCCTCGGCTGTGGCAATGTTGCCGCCTATCACCTGCATGTCTGGAAAGTTCTTTTTAACCCATTGAACCCGATCAAGCACCCCTTGAGAATGGCCATGCGCGGTGTCAACAACAATGATATCCACACCCGCTTTTACCAGCCCTTCAACCCGTTCATCGGTTCCTGCACCCACACCCACTGCCGCGCCTACACGAAGCTGTGCCTGGTCGTCTTTGCAGGCATTGGGGTTTTCGGTGGCTTTTTGAATATCTTTGACCGTGATCAGGCCACGCAATTTAAAGTCATCATTCACAACCAGTACTTTTTCGATGCGATGCTCATGCAATAAACGCTGTACTTCTTCTTTACTTGCCCCCTCTTTTACCGTTACCAGGCGATCTTTGCGGGTCATAATATTTGCAACAGGATCATCAAAACGTGTTTCAAAACGCATATCACGACTGGTTACAATGCCTACCAGGTCTTCACCGTCCACGACAGGCACACCTGAAATATTTCGTTTCCGGGTTAAAGATAAGACTTCTCTAATACTAGTGGTGGGTGAAACAGTAAAAGGGTCTTTAATCACGCCACTTTCAAACTTCTTCACCTTGCGAATTTCTTTGGCCTGCTCGACTGCGGTCATATTCTTGTGCACAATCCCGATGCCGCCTTCCTGGGCAATCGCTATGGCTAGACGGGCTTCAGTTACAGTGTCCATTGCCGCGGCCATCAGCGGAATATTCAAAGAAATGGATTGCGTCAGTTGGGTTTTTAAGGAAACGTCACGCGGCAGTACAGTCGAGTGAGCAGGTAGTAATAAAACATCATCAAAAGTGAGGGCATCTTCAGCTATTCGCAGCATAATTGGGATTCCAGGGCTGGGTAAAACCGTGAATTATAAAGAATTTTCACTATTTAGCCAACATGGAGACTCAATATAAATTGTAAATTAGCAAAATAATCTCTAAAGATTAACCAATCAACTATTGCCATTCAGTATATAACCACGCATAATCAAAACAAGTCCGGGCTTACTACCCCCCCGAATTTATAATATTTCAATGCTTAAAAATCTTTTTAATCAATTGAAAACACATAAAAAAATAGCAAAACAACAATAGAATTTTGACGACTTTGGAGGAATAAATGAGAAAGTTAATGATAACCTTGGTAGCGGCGATTGCCCTAACATTGACTGCATGCGCAGCAGGCCCTAAACACACCGCAAACGATGCAAAAGCTGCTATTGCTGCTGCTGAACATGAAACAAATCGTGCTGCAAAAAAACAGTTTGAATGGCGTGATACCAGAAAAATTATCAAAAAAGCAAAAAAAGCACTTAAAGCTGGCGACTATGACAAAGCAGTTAAACTTGCAGGCAAAGCAAAAGCGCAAAGTACAATGGCTATAAAACAGGCGGCTCAACCGGTAAATACCAGCCACATGTAAGCTCTTTACATTTAATAAAAAAAGCCGAGTTTCTACTCGGCTTTTTTTTTAGTGCCAGTTTCTTTATTATTACTGGCACTTATGATGTATTCGTAGTGCCAGTTTCTTTATTATTACTGGCACTTATGATGTATTCGTAGTGCCAGTTTCTTTATTATTACTGGCACTTATGATGTATTCGTAGTGCGAGTTAGTAGCCCGGATGAAATAAAATGCAATCCGGGAAATAATGCAATAATCCTCCCGGATTCCGTTACACTACATCCAGGCTATATATAAATACATAAACATATAAAGATGAAACCAGACCAGCCACAGCGCGATATCTATAACGTCACTCGCTTAAACCGTGAAGTACGGACTATTCTTGAAACCGGTTTTCCACTTATCTGGCTTGAAGGTGAATTATCCAACCTGGCCTGCCCTGCTTCCGGACACTGGTACTTTTCTTTAAAAGACAATCATGCTCAAGTTCGGTGTGCAATGTTCAGAACACGCAACCGCCTACTCCGGTTTGTACCACGCAATGGCTTGCAGGTAATCGCACGTGCCAAAGTTGGGCTCTATGAACCACGCGGCGAGTTTCAACTGGTTATCGAGCACCTTGAAGAAGCCGGTGAAGGTGCGCTCCGACAACAGTTTGAGCAGCTAAAAAACAAGCTCAACGCACAGGGACTCTTTGCGGCTGAAATAAAAAAACCACTGCCACACATCCCTAAACGAATTGGCGTTATCACCTCTCCCACAGGTGCCGCAATCCATGATGTACTCACCACATTAAAACGTCGCTTTGCAGCATTAGAGATTATTATTTATCCGGTTAGTGTTCAGGGTAAAACCGCAGCAGCGGATATCGCCAAAACAATTCAACTCGCAGATAGAAGGAATGAATGTGACGTATTATTGTTAACCCGTGGTGGTGGTTCATTGGAAGACTTGTGGTCTTTTAATGAAGAGGTGGTGGCGCAAGCTATTTTTAATTGTACAATTCCACTTATCTCCGCCGTTGGCCATGACATTGACTTTACCATTGCCGACTTTGTTGCCGATGTACGTGCAGCGACCCCCACTGCAGCAGCCGAACTTGTAAGCCCGGATACAAAACACTGGTCACAACAATTCATCAATTTACAAAAAAGGCTGGTACAACTTGTAAAAAATACCCTGGGCCAAAAACAGGCTCGCGTTGAACAGCTTGCAAAAAACATTGTTCATCCCAGCTACTACATTGAAGAAACCAGCCAGCGAATTGACGAACTGTTATATCGCCTGCAAAACAGAATAAAAACACAAATAACCACAAAAAAATTACAATTAAGAAACTTGCAGACCCGCTGCCAGTCTCAAAACCCAAAATATAAAATTCAGGTTCACTCACAGCAAATGGCGCAATTATTTCAAAAACTTAAAGCGGCTCAAATACACCAGCTTGATATACTGAAACAGCGATTTATTCGTAACACATCAACACTGGAAGCAGTGAGTCCACTGGCAACACTTAACCGTGGCTATGCCTATGTAAACCATGTTAACTCGAATGTTATAATTAAAGATATTACGCAAATAAAAAGTGGCGATGAACTTGTCACAACATTGGCAAAAGGCAAGTTCTCGTCAACCGTCACAAACAAATGGATTAAAGACTAACTCAATGACCTGCAAAAAAAATACTTTATTCAGTTTAAAGTCAAAACTATTCTATAGTTTTATTTTTTCTTTTTACCTGTTAAGCCCGAATGGTTTTGCTGATTCACTACCAAAAAACAGTACCGTGCCCGGTGGTATTGCCATTATTAATCTTGGCCTCTCCAGCAACCAGCCCGTACCACGAGCCACATTCAGGCAACACCGCGTTATGGTAAAAGAAAGAAACAGTGTATGGCATGCTATTGTCGGTATTCCTCTGAGCACAAAAGCAGGAAAATATTTTATTAAAACTTCTAATAGCAAGAGCTATCCTTTCACTGTAAATCAAAAAAAATACAAGACACAATACTTAACCATTAAAAATAAACGCAAAGTCAATCCAACCAAAAAAGACATTGAGCGAATCATAAAAGAAAAGAAAGTGATTAAAACTGTATTTAAGAAATGGCGTGATGTGTCAAATGTAAGTACAGAATTTATTGTCCCGGTTAATGGCCCGTTTAGTAGCCCTTTTGGACTGCGCCGATTTTTTAACAAACAACCACGACGACCACATAGTGGGCTGGATATTGCAGCGGCAACAGGTACACCCGTTCATGCGGCCGCAGCAGGCATCGTATCCAATACAGGTGATTATTTTTTTAATGGTAATTCTGTTTTCATCGACCATGGTCAAGGATTAATAACCATGTATTTCCACTTAAGTAAAATAACAATAAAAACCGGGGAAAAAATTAATCAGGGAGACATTATTGGTGAAGTGGGTATGACGGGTCGGGTAACCGGACCACATTTGCACTGGAGTGTTAACCTGAATAATACACGAGTAGAACCTACATTATTTTTGCCTGTATTATTTTCAAAGAAATAACACAAATGCCATCAGCTTTGGCCACTTTCCCTGGCTGGGTTAACTGGATAGCTCAGGATGAAGATGGCCACTGGTGGGGTTATAGTGTTGAACCCTTACAGCACGACCATGGCTGGTATGAAAACGAGGTAGGTCGCTATATTTTACTGACAAAAGGAGAACCCAACAAACAATGGAAACAGAGCTTACAAAAAATAAAAAACTAACCAAAATTCAGTTCAGCCGCTGCCTCACCAATATGGTTGCCCTGCGCATAATCAATACCCATTGCCGCTAATAATTTTAATGTTGCTTCATTTTCAACATATTCTGCAATTGTCTTAATGTTTAATGACTTTGCAATATGGTGTATGGATTTCACCATTGCCTGATCAACTTTGTCATTAATAATGTCCCGAATAAACGTGCCATCTATTTTAAGATAGTCAACGGGTAAATATTTCAGATAGGCGAAAGAACTAAAGCCGGTACCAAAATCATCCAGAGCAAACTTGCAACCTATTTCTTTCAGGCCTTTAATAAAGAACCGGGCACTTTCAATTTGAGATACCGCCGATGATTCCGTAATTTCAAATACTATTTGAGCAGGATTAACACCAGATGAAATAATCATGTGTTTAATATCAATCAGTAAATCATGATTACCTATCGACACTGCCGACAAGTTCATTGATATACTCACATTGCCATGTTTACTGGATAAATACTTTATATTATTCAAGGTGGACTCAATAACACGCCGATCAATCTTATGCATCATCGAAAAACGTTCTGCGGTTTCAATAAAAGAAGATGAAGGCCGAATACTATTATCTTTATCAACAATTCGTAATAAAGTTTCATGCAATAAGACCTGGCCTGAACGTGGTTCAATGATAGGCTGAAAGAACATCTTAAAACGATCTTCTGAAATAATAGTTCGTAATTCATTAACCAGATGCAGTTCATCACGTACCAGCACATCATCATTATCCAGATCGGAATACAAATGGCAGCCGTTCTGACCATGCTGTTTAGCAACCGTACAGGCAATATCGGCCTGACGCAATACATCTTCCTTGTTACGCACCAGGCTATCAATCACGGTTATTCCAATACAGATATTAATATCATAATAATTTCCGCTGCGTATGAAAGTGAGGGATGATATTGCATTTATTAAATCATCGGCCATATGAACTGCACCGAGTGAATCAACATCATTTAAAAGAACACCAAATTCATCACTACCCAGCCTTGCCAGAAGATCACATTCCCTGATTCTTTGTTGCAATATAGCAGAGACTTCGCAAAGTAACTCATCACCCACCGTATGTCCGGCTGTATCATTAATTACTTTAAACTGATTAATATCAACATATAACATCGCATACGTATGCATGCCACGTTTTGATATGCTGACAGCATGATTAAGCTGGTTTTCGAAATAATTCCGGTTATACAAATTGGTTAAAGGATCATGCTGAACAATATACTCAAGCTGGCGGCGTGCAATATGGTCGTTGGTTTTATCCTGCAAAACAAGAACAACTGATTTAAGTGTGCTGTTTTCAAAAACTGGGGTTACCATATAATTAATTAATATCTGACTGCCATCGGATTTTAGTAGCTTTGCTTCCGACTGTTGTTTAATAACTCTTTTTTCATTAAGGCAAACTTGTATCGGGCTTAAGTAGCATGGCATGTTAAGTTCATTGTAAATAGTAATAACATGATCAAAGTCTTTGCCAAGAATATTATTCTTTTTAATCTTTAATAATTGTTCGGCTTTATTGTTAATATAGGTTATCTGACTATGAAGATTACAGATAACAACAACATCCTGAATGCTGTCTAATGCAGATAGTATACCAGGTACATACTGGCTTTCATTTAATATGCTGGATATGTCTAACTCAGAAGGGGGAGGTAAATCTTCACACTCATCCTTGACTACATCAGCAGGTAGCTCTGGCCCAATAGCCGCTTGTTCATCCATAAATAGTCCTCACACCAAAATATCATTATTATCATAAAGACTGCACCTGCTAGTGCATTAATAGTAGACACTTAAAGTAGAATAGCAAGCTGGGGTTTGCGCCTGGCCAAATAAATCATTTTAGTGCGCTAAAAAAGATCTGTTACCGTTTTACGTGTTTCATCAGACGGCGTTTTTTATCGATTTGATGCCTGGTCAGTGTATTTTTCTTATTTTTATAAGGGTTATCACCGGTGCGGAATACAACCTGCAGAGGTGTTCCAACCAGTTTCAGTTTTTTGCTAAAAGCATTAATAAGATAGCGCTTATATTGAAGTGGCACATCGCTGGTCTGGTTGCCATGAATAATAATCAGTGGTGGGTTCTGCCCGCCCTGATGTGCATAACGAAGTTTAATGCGCCGCCCTCGCACCAGTGGCGGCGGGTGTGCCTCCACAATATTGGTTAATAACCGGGTTAACAGTGGCGTTGCAAAATGTTGAGTTGCTGACTGATAGGACTGATTGATTGAGGCATACAACTCGCCCACGCCCGTTCCATATAATGCCGAGATACGGTGTAATTTTGCAAAGGTGATAAACGGGAGCTTTAAATCCAGTTCACGCTGAATAGTTGTTTTGTCATCCTGATCCAGACCGTCCCATTTGTTAATGGCCAGAACAAGCCCACGGCCAGCATCCAGTACAAAACCAAGAATACTTGCATCTTGCTCAGTGATCCCTTCATGGGCATCCAGTAACATCACAACCACGTGTGCATCTTCAATCGCTTTTAGTGTTTTTATCACACTGAATTTTTCTATGGTTTCTTTAACCCGACTACGGCGGCGAACACCGGCAGTATCTATTAAAGTATAGCGTTGACCATCACGATCGAAAGGCAAATAAATACTGTCGCGCGTGGTGCCGGGTAAATCAAAACTCACAACACGTTCTTCACCAAGTATGCGATTAACCAAAGTAGACTTGCCGACATTGGGACGACCGATGATTGCAACCTTAATGCCTTTGTCTTCATCATCCTCTTCAATATCATTAAACTGATATGTATCAAGAAGACTGTGCATCATCTTTTCAACGCCACGACCGTGGCTAGATGAAATAGTATAAAGATGTTCAAAACCCAATGCATAAAACTCGGCACTAACAATATCGGGATCACGCCCATCAATTTTATTGACTACAATGGATATTTTTTTCTCGGTGTTACGTAAACGTTTGGCAATTTCCTCATCCTGTGGCGTCATACCCGCTGTAGCATCAACAAGAAATAAAATTTCATCTGCTTCCAGCGTTGCTTCCCAGGATTGTTGAGCCATTAACTCATCAATACCTTCGCCTTCACCACTTAGACCACCTGTATCAACAATAATGTAAGGTAGAGAGCCAACCAGCCCTTCGCCATACTGTCGGTCACGTGTAAGACCAGGTTGGTCAGCAACCAGTGCATCACGTGACTTTGTTAAGCGATTGAATAAGGTTGACTTGCCCACATTAGGACGCCCAACCAGAACAAGTACAGGTTTCATCTCAGCTCGCCATCAACAATCTAGTTGCTACGTATAGCAAGGCTGGAAATATTTCCATGACGATCAAAAATAAATACCTTATCTTTAAATACCAGTGGTGCAGTTAAAATGCCATTGGACTTGGTAAAAATAAAGTCATATTCATTTTCAACATAAGAGTCGTCACTTCCCTGACGGAAACGAGCTTTTAAATGACCATCTTCACTATCCAGCCAGTGAACAAAACCATTAAAATCGGCAACCATAACCGAGTTTTTATATAAAACCGGCTTTGTTAATGCACGACGAAGAAGCTTATCCTGCTTCCAGACTGTTGCACCTGTTTTTCTGTCAAGCGCCCAGACATAGCCTTCACTGTCCGAAATATATAATCGATGTTCATCTACTTCGATACCACGATATGCCGAGAAATCACGGGTCCATACCAATTGCCCTGAAGGAATATGAATGTTTGCAATACGCCCCTGATAAGCGACGACATATAAATTCTCGCCAAAAATAACTGGATCAGCATCAATATCAATCATACGTTCAATTTCAGTCCGACCACTCGAAACCGCAACGGTTAAATTCCAGATAACCTGGCCAGTCTCAACCGATAAACCCACCAGCTTGCCATTATCAAGGCCGCTAATAATAGTATTTTCATAAACCACTGGTGCACTATTACCTCGCAGGGTTAATGCAGGCACAGCACGATCATAGACCCACTTTTCCTGCCCTGTTTCAAGATCAAGCGCTACAATCTTGCCATCAACAGATTTAACAATAACGTAATTCCCGGCTTTAACCGGTTTTGCAAAAACTTCGCTTGTCACTGTTGTTTGCCATAACTCAGCACCGGTTTTAATATCCAGTGCAATCACTGCACCTTCATTGGTTGCCAAAAGCAGCATATTATCAATTTTACTTAAACCGGCAGAAACAGGGATCTGTAATGACTTCTGCCACAAAGTGTCACCCGTGCTCGTATTAGTGACCGACAAAAGCCCCTGATAATCGATTGTGTAAAGATTGTCGTTATAAACAACTGGCAACAGTAAATAGTAACGATCACTCACCCCTTCACCAATTTGTCGTTGCCAATCGTCAGTAACAATCAACTCTTTTTTAAATGGTGCCAACTTGGCAGGCGGTAATACAGGTGAGGGTGATGAGGTACATGCAGACAAAACAATACTCACCACAATCAATGGAACTAAAAATAAATAACGATACATTAAAACTACTCCTTCGTGATACTTGCCATAGGCATATCAGAAGCTGGAAGGTTGTTTGACTTCATCTCAATCATCGAACGTCGACGATCACCGGGATTTAACTTTGATAAAGCAAGCTGGTATTCAGCTTTTGCATTTTTAAATTCTTTTAATGCTGTGTAAATATCACCACGCAACTCTGCGTATATTGAATCAAAAGCACCTGGTTTAATGTCTTTAATCAGCGCAAGTGCAGCATCTGCCTTGTTCATTTGCAATAACACTTTCACCAATCTGCTCCTTGCAATATGAACAAAACTTTCCTGCTTACTGTTTTCAATAATCCATTCAAGCTGCTGCTTTGCCTTCTGGTAATCTTTTTCTTCAACTAACCTTTTTACTACAACAAAGGCAGACAGATCAGCATAGCTTTTACCGGCATATTGTGATTCCACCTCACCTAACTTCGAGATAAGTTTTGCCTTATCTTTTGCCGACAGGGCAACCACTTCTTCAAACTGCATCGATGCAAGTTTGGCCTGTTCATCTATATTACTCTGCCAGAAACGATAGCCACCGATACCACCAATCCCTAAAACAAGACCTAAAATGATAGATTTACCATTTTCCTTCCACCATTTTTTTATTACTTCGATTTGCTCTTCTTCTGTTCGATATTCTTCACTCATAACAATTTTTCGCTCTAATTTGTAAAATTATTTTCTATAAATTTAATTAATTCATCTTTAGCCATTTTCTGTTGTGCTTCATTTTCTCTTAAATTCTTAACACACACTTTACTCTCTGCCACTTCATCGTCTCCCATAATAAAAGCATATGCAGCTCCACTCTTATCCGCACGTTTCATCTGGCTTTTAAAACTGCCACCATCACAATTCACTAAAATTGAAATATCCGGTTGCGCATCACGAACTGCTTCAATCAGTGGAAACATCGTTTGTTGGGCTTTTTCACCGACAATAATGGCATAAATATCCGGAGTATTTGGCTTAATGTTGTTATCCGATTGTTCAACCATCGAAACTAACCGCTCAACACCCATCGCAAAACCAATAGCAGTAGTTGCCTTGCCGCCTAATTGCTCAATAAGACCATCATAGCGCCCACCTGCACACACAGTACCTTGCGCGCCTAAAGCATCGGTTACCCATTCAAATACTGTCTGCGAATAATAGTCCAGCCCCCGAACTAACGAAGTATTAACAATATATTTAATATTCAATATATCCAGCTGTGCACAAAGATTTTTAAAGTATTGCTCAGATTCAGCATCAAGATGATCCAGCAACTTGGGTGCACTCGATATTATCTCTTTTAACTCGGAGTTTTTACTGTCCAAAACCCTTAATGGATTCGTTTCCAGACGCCGCAAGCTATCATCATCCAGCTTATCTTTGTGCTGAATTAAATATTCAACCAGTAAACTTTTATAAGCTGTACGTGATGCACTGGTACCAAGAGAATTAATTTCCAGACGCACATCATCTTCAATGCCAATCATTTTCCAGAAACGTGCAATCATGGCAATCAATTCGACATCAATATCCGGCCCACTCATGCCAAAGGCTTCCACACCCATTTGCTGAAACTGGCGATAACGACCTTTTTGTGGTCGTTCATGACGAAACATAGGCCCCATGTACCATAAGCGTTGTTGTTGATTATGTAACAAGCCGTTCTGCAAACAGGCACGCACACAACATGCAGTACCTTCCGGGCGTAAAGTCAGACTATCACCATTACGGTCATCAAAAGTGTACATTTCTTTTTCGACAATATCGGTTACTTCACCGATTGAGCGTTTAAACAGCTCTGTTTTTTCAACAATTGGCATACGAATCTCGGCGTACGCATATTGATCCATTAAGTTTCTAAAGGAGGTTTCTACAAATTGCCAGGTTGCAACATTTTCTGGCAATAAATCATTCATTCCTCTGATAGCTTGCAATATTTTTGACACAATTCAAATCTCAACAACAATAATTTAATCTGGATTTACAGCAATATTTATTGACGAATAAACCACCAGCTTGCTAACAGCAAGGCCGCCACAATAATAAGCAACATTACCCAGTTTATACTCTGACGTGACGAATCGGATAAAGTCTGTCTTTTATCCATATAATTTGGCAGCAAATTTGATTCCTTGTCATCCTTCTGCTGGCACATTTCCACAATTTGTTGCTCCGGAATTTTTAACAACCGTGCATAACTTCGAATATAACCATTAACATACGACATACTGGATATTTTTGAAAAATCATCTTCCTCAATGGCCGCAATATAACTCACATCCAGGTTCAACTTTGATGCAACTTCATCCTGTGTCATATTCAGTTTTTTACGCTGGCTTTTCAGTGTTCCACCCACCAGATAAACTGAAGCAATCACATCTTCTTTTTTTTCTGATTCAGTTTCAGATAATTCATTATCAACCATTAAAGTGCTCCCGAGATT
>CAZEZI010000069.1:0-11995 GCA_964516315.1 uncultured Thioalkalispiraceae bacterium | reverse complement strand
ATCCACGAGTAAACTCCTAAAATTAGTGTGTATTTAGAGCGGCTAAAAGAGCGGGCTATTGTACACGAAAACCGGGTTGTTTCGCTTATAAAGCGGATTTAGAGCTGCCGTGCGCTGCTTAATTTTGCGTGTTTAAATTGACAGTTTTTGTGGATAATTTCTGGTTGCGTTCGACCAGACTATTAATTAGCCCATTAACACCGCTATTACGCAACTGTGGGGCAAAACTGCTTTTATAGGTGGTTATCATGCTAATGCCTTCAACTGACACATCGTAAATTTTCCAGCCTTTACGGGTTTTATGCATATGGTAATTAACCGGTACAGTTTTTGTTGAGCCGGGTGGGCGCACAACGGAATGGACGGTCACGTCTTTATCGTCTTTTTTACGTAAAGGTAAAAAGTGCATAATATTGTGGTCAATTTCATGAGTGAGCGCATACTCCGCCAGCGCGGTCGAATAGAAGCGGATCAGGAGTTGGCGAAACTCTTTGATAAAGCGTATTTTCTGCGCACGGTCGGCATCGCGCCAGTGCTTACCCAGTACCCAGCGCGAAGCTGCGATAAAATCCAGTCTGGGGGCGACGTAGGTTGTAACCAGTTGGTGGACAACGGCCGGATCTTGTTTGAGTGCTTTTTTAGAGATTTTGAGCGCCTCAATTAAGTCATAAGTCATTGATTTTAATAGGGCGACAGGCGTTTTCTCGGTAACGGGGTCGGCATTAGCAAAGGCTGCCGGGATGCTGAACAGTAGCAATAAAGCGAAAAGTGGGCGATATAAGCGACTATTTTTATTCATACTATATTGGCTGAACACTTTTTCAGTTAAAGTCTTAATAGTATGATAGCAGGCCATGCACTAAGTTCGACAGTTATTAAGCAATCTTGAAGGAAATAGTGTCGATCGCATCAAACTTTTTTCTATGTTCATTAACTTTTAAGGAGTGCCATTTTGGCTAATATTGAAAGCCATTTAGGGAAATACCCCAGCGTTCGAATGCGACGTATGCGTCGTGATGATTTTTCGCGGCGCTTAATGCGTGAGTCACAGCTTGGTTGTGATGACCTGATTTACCCCATGTTTATATTAGAGGGAAAGGGGCAACGTGAGGCCGTGGCATCCATGCCGGGCGTTGAGCGGGTCAGTATTGATGAGCTATTAAAAGAAGCGGCAGAGTTGGTTGAGTTGGGTGTGCCCATGGTAGCCCTGTTCCCGGTCACACCGGATAACTGCAAATCGGAAGATGCCGCCGAAGCCTATAACTCGGAAGGTTTGGCACAGCGGGCAGTGCGGGCATTAAAAAAGGCGTTCCCCGAACTGGGTGTGATGACTGATGTGGCACTCGACCCCTTCACCACCCACGGCCAGGACGGCTTGATTGATGGCAGCGGCTATGTATTAAATGATGAAACGGTTGAAGTGCTGGTTAAGCAGGCCGTGTCGCATGCCGAGGCCGGTGCCGATGTCGTAGCCCCATCGGATATGATGGATGGCCGCATTGGCGAAATTCGCCAGGCACTCGAAGCGGCTGGTTATATTCATGCCCGCATCATGGCCTATTCAGCCAAATATGCCTCCAGCTTTTATGGCCCCTTCCGTGATGCGGTGGGTTCTGCTGCCAACTTAGGTGGCGGGAATAAATACAGCTACCAGATGGATCCAGCCAACTCCGATGAAGCACTCTGGGAAGTGGGGCTGGATTTAAGCGAAGGTGCCGATATGGTGATGGTTAAACCGGGGATGCCATATTTAGATATTGTACACCGCGTTAAACAACAATACGGTGCGCCAACGTTTGTGTATCAGGTAAGCGGTGAATACGCGATGATCATGGCGGCTGCACAAAACGGTTGGTTAGATGAAAAGGCGGTGGTGATGGAATCGTTATTGGCCTTTAAACGTGCTGGTGCCGATGGTGTTTTGACCTATTTTGCCAAGCGGGTCGCTGGCTGGTTGAAAGACATTTAAAAAATTAGCCACGAAGACGCGAAGGGCACAAAGAAAACCCGTACGGTTGCTGCGCAACCGTTTAAGCGTGATACAAATAGATGAGGCACCCCGACAACAAAACTTGTTTTTTCTTTCTTCGTGTCTGTGTGATTTGTATTTTTACCTGAAAATTCGTAACATATTCCCCATCAGGATCAAAGCCCTTTAAATACCAATCTGCTCACAAAACCGGTTGTACTTGTAAGTAGAATGGTTATACTTCGCAAAATAATTTAGTCACAAAACTGCAACAAATGATGCAACTGAAGTTAGTTGTCTAATGCTATGTTATTAGTGGAGAAAATCATTTATGTCACCGGTCGATATTTATACTCTTTTTGGCAGCTCGCCAGTTTCACCATTACAGGCACATATGGCAAAAGTTCAGGCCTGCATTGAGGCGCTGGAACCCTTTATGGACGCTGCCGTTGCTGGTAAATGGAGCAAGGCAGAAAAAGCCCAGAAAAAAATTGCCATGCTTGAAAATGAAGCCGATGACTTAAAAAAAGCGCTTCGTTTAAATTTGCCGACCGGTTTGTTTATGCCGGTATCACGGCGCGATGTACTGGAAGTGCTTACCATGCAGGATCGTATTGCCAATAAAAGCAAAGATATTGCAGGTTTGATGCTGGGGCGAAAAATTGAATTTCCTGAAACCATGCATAAAAAATTAATTGAATTTGTGAAGCGTTGTATTGATGCATCCGGGCAGGCTCAAATCGCCATTAATGAATTAGATGAGCTGGTTGCAACCGGTTTTCGTGGCAATGAAATAAAACTGGTTGCCTCGATGATTAAAAAATTGAACAAAATTGAAAATGATACCGACAAAATTCAGGTTAAGGTTCGTTCAATGTTGTTTAAACAGGAAAAAGATTTACCACCCATCGATGTGATGTTTATGTACAAAGTTATTGACTGGATAGGTGACCTTGCCGATATTGCGCAGCGCGTGGGCAGTCGTCTGGAATTAATGTTGGCAAAATAGAATCCACTACGAAGACAGTAGTGATAATAACGAACTAGTGGGAGATTCGTTGTGGAATATGGAACAATTTTTATTATCCTTGCCTGTGTTTTTGGTTTATTTATGGCATGGGGTGTGGGTGCAAATGATGTGGCTAATGCCATGGCAACCTCGGTTGGCTCAAAAGCACTTACCATTAAACAAGCGATTATTATCGCGGCTATTTTTGAATTTTTAGGTGCTTATCTTGCCGGTGGGCAGGTAACGGCAACCATTCGCAAAGGCATGATGGATACCAGCTTGCTGGCAGATAACCCTGAGCTTTTGATTTATGGCATGCTTGCGTCATTGCTTGCTGCAGGTATCTGGTTACTGGTTGCAACCCGTGCAGGCTGGCCTGTCTCCACAACCCATTCTATTGTTGGTGCTATTGTTGGTTTTGCTGCGGTGGGTATTGGTATTGACGCGGTTCATTGGGGCAAGGTGGGTACGATTGCGATGAGCTGGGTGGTTTCGCCTGTGCTTGCTGGCGTTGCTTCTTATGCATTATTCCGCAGTGTGCAGCGGTTAATTTTTGATGCGGATAAACCTTTTCAGGCATCGAAAAAATATGTGCCTTATTATATTTTTTTAGTGGGCTTTATTATCGCACTGGTTACCCTGTTTAAAGGTCTAAAACACGTTGGGCTGGAGTTAACCGCTATCGAGTCCTATGGTATTGCCTTTATTATGGGTGTGATTTCCATGTTTGTTGGTAAGTTCTTTATTAACAAGTTAAAGTTTGACCCGGATGCTGATCAGGATTATCACTTTACCAATGTAGAAAAAGTATTTGGTGTGCTGATGATGTTTACCGCATCGGCAATGGCTTTTGCACATGGTTCTAATGATGTGGCGAATGCAGTAGGCCCTTTAGCGGCCGTGGTGAGCATTGTTGAAAGTGGTGGACAGGTAGCGCAAAAATCACTGATGCCTGCATGGATTTTGTTACTTGGTGGTTTTGGTATTGTTGCCGGGCTTGTTATGTATGGCAAAAAAGTAATTGCTACTGTTGGCTCTAATATTACAGAGCTTACACCCAGCCGGGGTTTTGCTGCAACTTTAGCTGCGGCAACGGTGGTCGTATTTGCATCCGGAACCGGGCTACCTATTTCCACTACGCACACTTTAGTGGGAGCGGTTCTTGGTGTGGGAATGGCACGGGGTATCGCAGCTGTTAATATGAACGTGGTGAGAACGATCTTTATGTCATGGATTATTACGCTTCCTGCCGGTGCTATCCTTTCGATTATGATCTTCTTTATGTTGAAAGGTATCTTCTCTTAAGAGATTTTCTTGCGATTGGTGTAAGCTAGCAGTCTTACTGAATATCATTTGAGCTAAAAAACCATGACAGACATCTTCGACTTTGAACCACGTGTTGATGAATATGCTGTTATGGGCAATCCCATCAAGCACAGTAAAAGTCCGCAGATACATTCGTTGTTTGCAGAGCAAACAAAGCAATCCATTCATTACACTGCTATACAGGTCGATACCGGTGGTTTTAAGCAGGCGGTGGGTAATTTCGCTGCACACAAAGGCAAGGGCTTGAATATTACGGTACCGTTTAAGGAAGAAGCATGGGCATTAGTGGATGAGCGTAGTGAGCGTGCAGAACGTGCCGGTGCTATTAATACTATTAAATTTTTAGGCAACGGCAAACTTTATGGTGACAATACCGACGGTGTGGGCCTTGTTAATGATTTAAAAAATAATTATAAAATAAATATAACGGCTAAGCGTGTTTTGCTGATGGGTGCTGGTGGTGCGGCGCGTGGTGTACTGGCACCGTTGTTAAATGAAAAACCTGCCGGTATTGTTGTTGTTAACCGTACCCAAAGTAAAGCAAAAGAGTTAGCAGAACATTTTGCAGACCTTGGTAATATTAGCGGTTGTGGTTATGACAATTTAAGTAGCCAGCAGTTTGATATTATTATCAATGCAACAGCGGCAAGTTTGCATGGTGAGTTGCCGCCTTTGCCGGATAAGTTAGTATCGGCAGAAGCTTGTTGCTATGACATGATGTATGGCCAGCAAACACCCTTTATGCAATGGGCTGCACAGCAAGGCGTGCAAACAGTTGCCGATGGTTTGGGCATGCTGGTTGAGCAGGCGGCGGAGTCATTTTATATCTGGCGAGATGTCAGGCCGGATACCGGGGCGGTACTTGATGTTTTGAGAAAAGAGCTTTCTACTTGACCTGAAGTTGGGATAAGAAATGCGCGTTGTTCCAGCATGCATTTAGTGAGTAGCCCGGATGAAATGTAATCCGGGGAAATAATGTTTTAATACCCCCGGATTTCGCTGCGCTATATCCAGGCTACATAAATAAAAAGATGGAATTGGCAGTTTACTCATGTAGATTTCCTTATTCCGACTTCAGGTTACTTAAGTTTTATTTCTTTATCCGTATAACCCAACGATTATTTTCCTGTTGCTGATCGAGGCTTAAAAATTTTATTTTACGTTCCTTGCACCATGCTTTCACATCATCCCCGCAGGGCGGGTAACTAATAAGTAAATCAATTTCTGTTTCGGGTTGAATCGCTGTAACAGCTTTATTAATGGCGAGTAAATAGCCCGGGCAGGTTTGTCCACGCACATCTACAATGGCTTTATTATTTTTATACTGGATACTATTGGCCTGTATTCCTGCTGGCCTGGATTTGTTAAAAAAACGAGACAGGAACATAATTTTTAAGGTAGCGCCTGTGCAATATCTTTGGCAGCAAGATGAATCATGTTTCCAAAGGTAACCGGATCTTCGCGGGTGGTGTCATAAGCATAAGTGAGTTCCTGTGCAGCTTCCCAGACAATAATACCTGTTGTGGCATCCCATATTTGTACGAACAGGCGTAGATTGGCGCTTTCTGTGTCATAAACATTGAGCCCAAGTATACTCCAACGACCCTGTGCTTTGGATTTAAAATGGCTGAGTTTAAGCTGGCATATATAGCGGCTATTGGTAAGCGAACCTATTTTTCTTAAGGTCGATTTATTAAAAATGCCGGTTTCATTATAGTCTTCATACATTGTCTGGTAGTCATCTTCCAGATTAGCCTGATTAATCATGCCTAATGTTTTTGACAAATCTGAAATTCTTAATTCAGGTCGTGCTTTTTTTAATGCATGGCTAAAGGTGAGTGCCAGATACTGTTTGTCCTGTTCCATACCGGTAATGGTCGTGGGTGTAATAAAGGTTAGACCCTGTTGTTTTAATATCTCTTTTTCCAACAGGTGTACATTGTGTTCAATATTGGAACGGAACTGGGTTGAGCAGCCAAAGATAAAAAAGGTGGCAAAGATTAAAAGGCTGTTTTTAATAAAGGCTGGTTTAAAAAATCGCATACGCTGACCTATGATCTTGTGATAATGGAATAGCCCGGTTTATTACGTTTTGTTAAGGGGTTACTGGTGCAATGCTGTGTATATTGGAAATCAATAAAACGATAAGGCTTGTGCTCGTCTCGCCCCTCGGGAATACCCAGACGTGTCGTTTGAATAATTTTTTCGGGTTGATAAGCAATATCATCAATATAGAATTTATCCGGGTCAAACGATTGTTGATCCCAGCGTGTTACTTTTAAGTGTAGTGCACGACAGAGTAAAGTCTGGCCCGCGCATAGCTTGTTTAATGTGCGTGGCTGACCATCATTTTGTGGATTAAGCTGTTGCATGACCCTGAACCCCTTCTTCGATGTTAGCTTATCGGCAAACGGGAGACAGGACTTTAGCAAAACAGCATTACCGGCACCTCTGACACTAATATTGAGGGAATCATGGCCTCTGGCATAGTACATATATATGGTGCCGGGCGGCATAAACATCGCCATTCTTTTATCAGTTTTTCCTAATGAAGAATGGCTGCCTTTTTCGCTCAGGTAATAGGCTTCGGTTTCGATAATCCGGGCTGACAGCCAGTGGTTTTTGTACTTTCGGCGTATGACTTTACCGAGTAAAGCGCTGGCAACCTGGCAGGCATCGTTATTATAGAAGCTATTTTTTAGAATCATTCATCAATAAGCTGTTGAATTTTTTGAATAATGTCCTGATCGAACCAGTCAAGACCGCCATAAATGGCATAGCGAATATTGCCCTGTTTGCCAATAATAAAGCTGGTAGGAAAAGCGAATACCTGCCACTGTTTCAAGGCAATGCCGTTGCTATCGAGCAGAATATCAAATTTTACAGCGACTTTTGTTTTCAAAAAATGAGTAATGGTTTTTTCATCTTCGGCCATATTAACAGCAAGAATTTTAAATTTGTTTTTTGTTGCTTGCTTTTTATTAAAGTAATTTTCCAGTCGCTGCATCGATGGCATTTCATGTACACAGGGCGGGCACCAACTAGCCCAAAAATTAACCAGTACAACCTTGTTTTTGTCATTCGTTAAGTCATGCGTACTGCCAGCCAGAACTTTAAGTTTTAATGGCGGCGGGACAGGCTTGCCCTTGTATGGTGACAGTGTTTGTTGTTGCATAATAGAAGTGACAAGTTTTTTGGCAGTATAGCCTGTTGCTATTGCACGCTGTTTTTTCGGGTGGCGAGTGAGCTGGTTAATAGCGTTATATATAAGGTTAGGGTATTTTTGAGTAAGTTGTTGCTCTATGGCATTGGCATCTTCACGAAAATAAAACCGGTTACGAATGTTTCTTAATACCTGCACAAAAACATCACTCCCTGATTGTTGTAACCCTTGCAAGCTAATATTTTTATTCCACCAGAAAGGTGACAGGTTGGGCTGGATTAAATAAATAAGCTGATTGGTTTTGCTAACGCTTGGCATGAGTTCAGCTTTTAAACCCGGTTCCGGTGTTTTTGTAAAAAGCCTGGGGTGCATTAAAATTAGCCCTGTTACATATTCAGGGGAAAATTTATCTGGCCAACTGGCCAGTGCACGAAGTACTGGAATCGCACCACGCCCCGAGCTTAATATAATAATATTTTTTTTACTGCGTTTATGGACAGCCTGGATTAACTGTTGTATATCTTTCGCAGGTATTTTTTCCAGGTTGCTTGCAGTATGTGGCAGAAAATAGCTTTCGAGCAGATTACTTAACCAGACTTCAATGCCATATTGGGGAAGTGTTTCTAGCAAGGTGGTGTCTGCCTGCTGCGGGCCATATTCCGAGGGGAAAACCAGCAGTAAAGTATCGCCTGTTGCTGCTTGTACGGTTAAATCTGTTTCAAGCTCTGGCTGGAGTGGAACGCTGATTATTTCTGCTGCAAGCGTGTTTTTTGAAAATATAAATAAACAAAAAAAAAGCAGGTAAAAATAAATTGTGCAGTGCTGCTTTATACAATACATAACGGAAGTATCGCAAAAAAGAACTGCGAATGCAGCAAACTTGTACTATAGGTTGTGTATGGTTGCTAAATACACCATATAAAATTAATGCTACCTGGCTTGAAATTTTTTACCTGTATTTTGCAAGCCCTTTGCCGTAATTTGATATACTCGCTTTTTATGGATGTATCGAAAATATTAGACCCTTTAAATTCCGCACAGCGTGCAGCTGTTTGTCATGCCAGTGGCCATGCTCTGGTATTGGCGGGGGCGGGCAGTGGTAAAACGCGGGTACTGGTACACCGCATTGCCTGGTTGATTGATGCTGAAAACACCGCTCCGTTCAGTATTCTGGCTGTTACCTTTACCAATAAAGCGGCGGCAGAAATGCGCGGCCGCATCGAAAGCCTGCTAGGAATACCGGCTAGTGGTATGTGGGTAGGTACTTTCCATGGCATTGCACACCGCTTATTACGGGCGCACTGGCAGGAAGCGGAATTACCACAAAATTTTCAGATTCTGGACAGTGACGATCAGCTGCGCACACTCAAACGCCTGATTCGTGAAATGGGGCTGGACGACTCCCAGTGGCCAGCGAAAGAAGCACAGTGGTATATCAATGCGCGCAAGGATGAAGGTGTGCGGGCGGGGCAAATTACCCTGCATCGCGGCCAAAAGGATGACCTGCACTTATTGCAAATGATTGAAATTTACAAACAGTACGAAGCACTATGCCAACGTTCGGGTATGATCGACTTTGCAGAAATGTTACTACGTGCAAAGGAACTGTGGCAAAAGCGACCGGACGTATTGCAGCATTATCGACAGCGCTTTCAAAATATTCTGGTGGACGAGTTTCAGGACACCAACTCAATTCAATATGAATGGATTAAGTTGCTCGCTGGAGAAACCGGACGGGTATTTGCAGTGGGTGATGACGACCAGTCTATTTATGGTTGGCGTGGTGCCAAAATAGAAAATATTCACCAGTACAGCCGCGACTTTAAGCCGGCTGAAATGTATCGCCTGGAACAAAATTATCGTTCTACCGCAAATATATTAAATGCTGCCAATGGTTTAATTGCCAATAATACTGATCGGTTGGGCAAAGAACTCTGGACCGAAGATGCCGAAGGTGAATTGATTCAGGTTTATTCTGCGTTTAATGAGATCGACGAGGCCAATTATATTGTTGATAACATTCAGCAACGGATTAATGAAGGTTATCAAAGAAGCGAGTGTGCCATTTTGTATCGTTCCAATGCACAGTCCCGAGTGTTAGAAGAATCGTTAATTATGGCTAGTATGCCGTATCGTGTGTACGGAGGCTTGCGCTTTTTTGACCGCCAGGAAATTCGGGATGTGTTAGCTTACTTGCGTTTAATGACCAACCGAAATGATGCGCCTGCTTTTGAACGCATTATTAATACCCCGACACGCGGCATCGGCAATAAAACACTGGAAGTGGTGCGCACAACGGCAAATGAACAAAACATGACATTGTGGGAAGCCGTTCTGAGTGTAATAGAAAATAAAATGCTGACGGCACGCGCGCTTTCTGCGTTGCAGGCATTTATTGATTTAATCAATGAGCATGCAGAAATTATTCAGAACTTGTCGTTAAATGAAAAGATTGAGCATGTAGTGCATCACTCGGGTCTGGAAGCCTACTATGAAAAAGAAAAGGGCGAACGTGGCCGTGCCAGAATAGAAAATATGCAAGAACTTATTCAGGCCGGTGTAAACTTTGAGGCCGAAGACTGGCAGGCCAAAGATGAAAATATGGACGAGCTATCTGCATTTTTATCCCATGCGGCATTAGAAGCAGGTGAAGGCCAGGCCGATGAATGGGATGACTGTGTACAACTGATGACTCTACATTCGGCAAAAGGTCTGGAGTTTAAACAGGTTTATATTTGTGGTGCCGAAGAAGGTTTATTCCCACATCGTTTATCCGCAGAAGATCCGGTTCGTCTGGAAGAAGAACGTCGCTTATGTTATGTGGGTATGACGCGTGCAATGGAAAACTTAAGTTTAAGTTACGCAGAAAAGCGTCGTATCTACGGAGAAGACAACTACCCCAAACCATCACGATTTTTAAAAGAAATTCCGCAGCAATGCCTGCATCAAATTCGTGCCAGCCGATTTGCACAACCTGCAGTTAGCCCAACAACATCACGCTATGCAGAAACACCACAAACCGATAATGGAATAGCTATCAGCTTAGGCCAACGCGTAATGCATCCGAGTTTTGGTGAAGGTATGGTGATGAGCTATGAAGGTGAGGGCCGACATGCGCGTGTACAGATAAATTTTGAAGAAGTGGGCAGCAAGTGGCTGGTAATGGAATATGCGAATTTGAGTCTTGCTTAGTTTTATATTAACAGGTTTACATCTAAAGTTAATTTAAAACAAGTTCATCCTTCTTGGTTTCAGTTTGCAGGCCTTGAAAATCCATCGGTGAATAGATTTGAGCACTGGGCCGGCCAAGGTAATTGCCCTGTGCAAAGTCAATACCATAGGATTTAAGCAATTGCAGTGTCTGGTCATTTTCAACAAATTCGGCAATGGTTTTTTTGCCGAGGGCATGTGCAATCTGATTCATGGATTGAACCATGGCTTGATCAACCTGAGTGCTCGCCAGGTTTTTTACAAAAGAACCGTCGATTTTAAGTTTGTCGACCGGTAATTTTTTAAGGTAGCTAAAGGAACAAAACCCCGAGCCAAAATCATCCAGTGCAAACTCGCAACCCATATCTTTGAGTTTGCTTATAAAGCGACTTGCATCGCGTAAGTTTGCAATGGCGGCAGTTTCGGTAATTTCAAAAGTGAGTTGCGCGGGTGAAAGACTTGAGTCATTAAGCAGGCCGCGAATAAGGGGTAATAGCTCTTTGTCCTCAAAGGCGCGGCCGGACAGGTTAATTGCAAAGCGCAGCTCTTTTTTATGTTGTGTTGTGAGTGCATCGAGGTTGGTGATGGCGCGGGTGATGGCCCAGCGATCGACATTATGTACCAGGCCAAAGCGCTCGGCTGCGGGCATAAAGCCACCCGGCAGGATCATATCACCGTCATCTCGTTGCATTCGTAATAATACTTCATAGTCATTGATGGCACCGCTGGCAACAGAAATAATGGGTTGGTAAACCAGAGAAAAGCGATCGTTTTCAAATGCGTCACGAACACGACTTGCCCAGCCCATGTCATTGGCCAGGCCATCTTTTTCATTACTGCCAGGTTCTGCAATATGAGTACGGTTGCGCCCATTGGATTTGGCAATATTGCAGGCAATGTCAGCCTGTGAAAGCACTTCATCTGCCGATGTCGTCTGGTTGGTAATACAGGTAATGCCTAAGCTCAAAGTAACGCTAAAAGATTTGCCGCTGTCAATAAACTGATAGTTTTCAAATAGTTTGCGTAAACCTTCTGCCACTGTGCAGGCTTCTTCGCGCTCAAGGTTATAAAGTAAAACGGTAAACTCATCACCACCAAAACGTGCCAGTAAATCGCCTTCACGAATATGGCTGCGTAATAAATTAGTGGTTTCAAGCAAGAGTTTATCGCCAGCGGCATGGCCAACCGTGTCATTAACATATTTAAACTGATCGAGATCGATATAGAAAACAGCACAGTCTGCAGCCGAACGTGCAACACGGGAAACAACCCGCTCAAGTTCCTGTTGGAAATATTTGCGATTATAAAGGCCGGTGAG
>CAZEZI010000068.1:0-12093 GCA_964516315.1 uncultured Thioalkalispiraceae bacterium | reverse complement strand
GCCAAGCGTAATTAAAAGTATATATTCTAACATATTTTAGTTTTTCGCTATTAACAGATCCCTTCTTTTATTCACAAAATATTGATGGTCATCTGTTTTATTTGAAGTAACTGATTTAAATGCTCTAATACTTTGAATTTAAACACAACAACACATTATCAATCAGGTTTTTATCACTGACTTTTGCTATTGCTAACAGAGCGATATCTTTAGGTAATTGATTAATCTCTCTTATCAATTCCAGCGACTCGACTAAGCCTATATTGTGACTTGAAAACGTATTTCCTATTGAGTTTATTTTAGAAGCATCTAGCCAGACTAACGGGGCTTTTGTGCTTCCAGGTTTCATTGCATCTATAATTAATACATGTTCATAATTTTTGATACTTTCAGCCAATAGAATTCCCGGCCGATCAAGGGTAAACAAATTCAGACCTTTTTCTTCAAGCTCTTTAATGCTTTTGTTTTTCTGTAATTTATCTATTGCCTGCCAACCAGATTTATCGTCTTCATGTGGTGAACCAATGCCTATAATGGCGGCTTTTGTTAAATCTACATTTTTAAATGAAGATATAGATGTCGGTATATTTTCTGAACTTTCAATAATACCATCACGCACAAGATTTAAATCAAGAAAATGTGTTGCACAGGAAATACAGGGGTCGTAATTACGAATGACTTTTTCGGCATGTAGTTGTAAATCATCTTTAGGTTTATCAAGACCAAAATTAATGAGTGAGGTTTTTAAATCCTCTTCAATACGTGGCTGGTTCTGGCTGGTTGGTGGCACGATAATCGCTTTTTTAACACAGCCTTTTTCATCCATATCATAACGATGCCATAAAAAACCACGTGGTGCTTCGGTGCAGCCATAACCTGTGCCCGCTCTGGGTTCGAATTCCATGTAAGGCATATCGGTAGATTCATAGTTGCTTAATGATTGCTCTGCTTCAATTAAACAGAAATAAATTTCGATAGCGCGAGCAATAATACTGTGAAACATATTTTTTGAAGGAAACTGTGTTTTGAGTTCCTGCATTACTTTTTTTACTTCATCAGGTAACTGATCTTTGTTCAGGTTTAATCGGGCGAGAGGGCCAACTAAATAAGGTTTGCCATCTAGTAAACAGTGCAGGGCGGTGCTGTGATCAACATGCATTTCTTTAAAATGATTTTCAAATTCATTGATAGCAATATCAAGGCCATCATCACTGATTAAGCGTCCTTCATTGAACGGGTATTCATTATCATGATGCAGCGCTACCGATACAAAGTCCTGGTTATCTTCGGGTAAATCGAGTGTGTCTAACCACTGAATTAAATCGATAGCATCCTGCTTTGCTGCAATCACTCGCTGTAATAGTTCATTAACTTTTTTCTGGTGCGGCGCCTGGCTAAAGCCACCGATTTTTACACCTACCGGATGTACCGAACGAGCGCCGAATAAGGCAATCAGATCATTACCCAGTGCTTGTAGTTTAAAGCCGCGGCGAACTTCATCACCATATTTCTCCGACATTGTTATGGCGCTGTTAAATCCAAGAAAATCAGGCGCGGCTAACAAGTGGATATGCAAACTGTGGCTCTGTAACCATTCACCACAATAAAAGAGTCTGCGCATTGAACGAATCCATGGCGTTGTTGTGACGCCGAAGATGGATTCAATCGCATGTGATGCACTCATCTGATACGCGACAGGACAAATACCACAGATACGTGTAACAGTATCGGGTACATCATAATAATTTCGGCCTTCGAGAAACTTCTCAAAATAACGAGGTGGCTCATAAATACGTAACTTAAGATCGGTAATTTGTTGGTTTTCGATCTCCAGCTCAAGCGCACCTTCACCTTCGACGCGAACCAACACCGGTACATTGATTTTGATAGTTTCTGTCGACATTAATCAGCTTCCTTCATGCTCATGCCCTGTTTATGAAATGCAGCTGCAGCACTATTAATAAACAGGAAACGTCTGGCAACTTCATCTTTTAATAAGCCAAAGCCCAGTAATCGATTGGCCAGTGCATCTGTATTCACATTTTCTGCGGGTCCATAACAACCATAACAATCCCTGCCAACACTGGGACACAAAGCGCCACAACCGGTGCGTGTAACCGGACCCATGCAGGGTTCGTTTTTAGTGACCATGACACAAACGGTTTGCTGGCGTTTACATTCGATGCAAACTTTGTCGTTTTCTTCCACAGGCAATACACCAAATAATAAAGCGCGAATTGTACCGAGTATTTGTTTTTGGTTAACCGGGCAGCCCCATAATTCGAGATCAACTTTAACGTGGTCTTTAATGGGGGTGCTGTTATCGAGGCTATCAATAACGGATGGGTTAGCATAAATATCCGCGATCCATTCATCTGTATTTGCCATGTTACGCAGTGCCTGCAAGCCACCAGAAGTAGCGCATGCGCCGATAGTCATCAGGTAAGTGCTGTTATCACGAATCTTTTTTAGTCGAGTTTCATCTTCAGAAGTAGAAACGCTGCCTTCAACAATGGCGATATCAACCTTCGCATCTTCATCAAGTGGGCCCGCTTCTGCAAAATGTTTTATTTCAACCAGCTGACTTAGCAGCAACAAAGGTTCACCAAGATTAATCAGTGCCAGCTGACAGCCATCACAGGAACTGAATTTATGAACTGCGACAGAGGGTTTACTCATTTGAATTCACCTTAAAAACCTTTGGTCTCAAACAGATGACGAATCTTGTCATAGCTGAATACCGGGCCATCTTTACAGATAAACTTGCTGCCGTACTGGCAATGCCCACAATGTCCCACGGCGCATTGCATGTTTCTTTCCATCGACAAGTAGAGTTGTGATTCTGCTACACGGTTATCCAGCATGTGATCACAAACCACACGCATCATTCCCTGGGGTCCACACATCATTACTGACACATTATCCGGATCAAATTCCAGCTGATCAAAAAGTGAGGTGACTGGCCCAACATGCCATGGCCATAAGGCTTCACCAACATCGGCCGCCAGCAGTACTTTTGTGTCCGGCAACTTGCGCCACTGCTCATAACGTTCTTTCCAGATTAAATCAGCACTGTGTTTAACACCTTGTACAATATTCAGACGACCAAATTCCTCGCGTCGCTGTTCAATATAATTAATAACCGAGACAACCGGTGCACAACCCAGCCCACCAGTAACAACCACGATATCTTTTTGTTTTGATTCGAGCATAGGCCAGCCACGGCCATAAGGACCACGCACGCCAATTCGGTCACCTGTTTTAAGATTAGCCAAACCTCGGGTTACACGGCCAACCACACGAATGGTGTGATCAATTATCAGGCAATCTAGCGGATCAGATACTATCGAAATCGCAATCTCACCAACGCCATATAAATACAGCATATTGAACTGCCCCGGTTCGAACTTGCAGGCTGCCCGAATTTCCGGATCAGTAAATTCTATTCGTAAAGTAAAAAGATCAGGCGCTTCCTGAATGCGTTCAACAATGATCGCTTCATGGGGTTCATAAGGATTAAGGTTAGGATTAATCACAGCGTCTATCCACAAATTGGGCTACTGATTCGGTGACATCGATACCTACCGGGCACCAGCTAATACAACGGCCACAGCCAACACAGCCAGAACGGCCATATTGCTCATGCCAGGTTGAAAATTTATGTACTAACCATTGCCGATAACGCTGACTGGTCTGACTACGAATGGTAATGCCGTGGATATAACTGTGTCCCTGACCAAAGCATGAATCCCATTCTCGAAAATGAGCAGATGATTTTCCATCAAGTTCCGGCACATCGTTTTCACTGTGACAAAAACAGGTGGGACAAACCGAAGTACAATTCCCACAGCTAAGACATTCACTGGCTATGGCATGCCAGGCATCATTATTCAGTTCATTCAATAATCGAGCCTTGATATCAAACTCGGGCAGCTTCCTTTTT
The DNA here is from genome assembly GCA_964516315.1 of uncultured Thioalkalispiraceae bacterium. Lineage (GTDB taxonomy): Bacteria > Pseudomonadota > Gammaproteobacteria > UBA6429 > Thiohalophilaceae > SZUA-37. The sequence goes on along the minus strand of CAZEZI010000068.1, from coordinate 8,150 downwards.
TGTTTTGCTGCCTTGGTTTTTATCAGTTCAGATTCTTCGAGTTGTTTATTGCTGCAATCTTCTAACAAAAGTCCCTGCAGAATTTTTTCACCCGGGTTTGTTTGTGCCTCACACAAAAAACCATTTTCCAGTTCAGTCAGCGCGATATCGAACCCATCATCGGCAAAGGGGCCGTCACCGGTAGAGTGACAAAAACAGGTATCAGCTGGATGAGCACAATTCACCACAATGATTAAAAGATTTTCCCGACGTGTTTTGTAATAGGGATCGACAAATTGTTGTTGTAGAAAATGCTGATCCTGAATTTTCATGGCAGCAATATCACAGGCTCTGGCACCAATAATGGCTATCGGTACAGGATTTGGTACGTTCGCTTTAAATGTGATCTGACCATCTATTGATTGTTTACTTTGCCAGAGCTTTTCTTTAGCTGCAAACAAAAATGGCTTGATTGCCTGCGGGCCATTTGCCCAGTTAAAAAATTTTGTAGAGTGATTACTATTTAGTGAATAGCTGCTCGGTTGCTGTTGGTCACTAATACCACGCGGCAATTGTTCAACAGAATTAATTTCATCATAAATAATGGCACCATCCCGAACTTGTGGGCCAACACAAGTGTAACCTTTACTCAGTAAATTACTGAGTAATTTCTGAAGCTGATCAGTTTGAAAAAAATGTCGCTCCGGTTTCATTTATGAAGCCTTAATCATTTAGTCATATACTCGATTATTTTGGACTGTTTTTTATATAAATGTAATAGGTGGCAAAGCCAATTAGTAATCCGATTATCAATAAGACTAAAGAATAGTTGCTGCCATTGTGGTTGTGAAAAACATTATTGTTGCTATGCCCGGTATGGGCAAAGGCTGTTGCTGAAAAAAGACTGCTTAGCAATAGAGTGATAACATTAATAATTTTATTCATCATTATTTCATCCTTTTTACAATCATGAGTAGTGTATATGTCACAATGCACTACATAAGCTCAGATATGCCAACAACCTTATATATCAGTGATTAACTAATACACTACACTAATAAGATTGGATAGATCAAATATAGTCGGGTTTATAGTTGACTCAATGAAATTTCGAGTGTTTACTGATTAAGGTCAATAAAAATATAACATGGATAATGACTGATGTGCCTGGCAATACCAATGCAAATTATTGAAATTGATGGATATGTTGCACGCTGTGAAGCAAAGGGGGTGCAACGTGAAGTCAGTTTGTTTATGCTTCAGGACGAAGAGCTGGATGCCAACGATTTCGTTATGGTGCATATTGGTTATGCTATTCAGAAGGTCACTGAAAAAGATGCACTTTCATCATGGGAACTGTTTGATGAGCTCCTGCTTGACTCGAAAGATGTTACGGTAAATAATGATGCATGAATTTTCAATTTGCCAGCAGATAATGGGCCAGGTGAATGAGATTGCATTTCAAAATCAGGCATCGACTATAGAAAGTATCACTTTAAGAATTGGTCCGTTGTCCGGCGTTGAATCTCAATTATTAAAACAGGCATTTCCTTTTGTTGCCGCGCAGACTATTGCCGAAGATGCAGAGCTTATTATTGAAGAACTCCCGGTCGTTATTGTATGTAAACAGTGTGGTTCGAGATCGAATGTGGTTCCTAACAAACTTATATGCAGTCAGTGTGGCGATTATCACACACAATTAATAAGTGGCGATGAAATGTTACTCGCCAGTGTCGAACTTATTAGATCAGAACCCGGCAAAGATGGGTCATTAGAGGAGGTTAATCATGTGTGACACCTGTGGTTGTAACATAACAAGTGGTAACCAACACCTTATTAAACCCGGTGGAAAATTTTCACGGGTTAGTAATGGAACAACATCCATTTCGGTGTTAAAAAATTTGATGAGTGAAAACGATCATGTTGCAACGCATAATCGAGAACACTTTGATAAGAATAACGTTTTAGCCATCAATCTAATGTCATCACCGGGTTCCGGTAAAACGGCATTACTTGAAAGCACAATTAAACAACTTAAAAAACAGTTTCGACTTGCGGTTATCGAAGGTGATCTTGAGACAGAAAATGATGCCGAGCGTATCCGTGCGCAGGGTGTACCTGCAATTCAAATAACAACTGGTAGTGCCTGTCATCTTGATGCACACATGGTACACGATGCGGTACATAATTTATCGCTCAAAGAGCTTGATATAGTTTTTATTGAAAATGTTGGTAACCTGGTTTGTCCTGCCAGTTTTGATCTTGGTCAGCACCTTAATGTGACACTGTTATCGGTAACCGAAGGTGATGACAAGCCTGCTAAATATCCGGTGATGTTTCGCGCGGCGGATTTAATGTTACTCACAAAAATAGATCTGTTAGATGTATTGGATGATTTTGAACCCCGCAAAGCAGAACAAAACTTGCGAGAGCTTGCCAGTGAGGCGCCAGTGATTGAGTTATCAGCACGTTGTGATGATGGCTTTAATATTGGAATGGCAAACTGGATAACATGGTTAAAGCAACAAGTTGAAGCACAGCTTAGCAGAGTTAAAAAAGGTGAATCATTAAAACCGGATATTAAGGCAGAAGGAGCGCAACTCCATATAAATGATTCACATAGTCATGAACAACCATCGTACACTCAGCATACTCATACGTAGGTATAGTTGTGTCGTTGAATAAAGCGAAACACTGGCTACAAAAAATTAATGAGCTGGAACTTCCTGAAAAAATAAAAATCATGAATGTCTGTGGTGGGCATGAACGTACTATCAGTCAGGCCGGTATACGTAGTCTGTTACCCAAAAATATCGAATTGATTCCTGGCCCCGGTTGTCCGGTGTGTATTTGTCCCGAAGAAGATATTTATCTGGCGATACAATTATCCTTAAATGAAGACGTTATCCTTATTGCTTTTGGCGATATGTTACGTGTCCCTGTTAATGTATCTAAAAAAGAAGTGCGAACATTAGAACAAGCGCGAGCCAGTGGTGCAGATGTGAGACCCATTGCTTCACCCCGTGAAGCGATTAGTATCGCGCGCAACAACAGTGACAAAAAAATAATATTTTTTGCGGCGGGTTTTGAAACAACAACGGCTCCTGTCGCGGCAATGATTGCCGAAGGCTTACCGGATAACCTGTTTATACTTTTATCGGGCAGGCTCACCTGGCCCGCTGTTGCTATGTTATTGGAATCAGATGAACCGGGCTTCGATGCACTGATTGCGCCCGGTCATGTTTCAACCGTAATGGGGCCGCAAGAGTGGCAGTTTGTAGTAGACAAACATCATATTCCGACAGCGATTGCCGGTTTTGAAGCGGAGAGTATGCTCGCGGCTCTTTACTCTGTATTAAGACAGAAACTAGACGGTCGTTTTTTTCTGGATAACTGTTATCAAGAAGTGGTGCATGATGGAGGTAATATCACGGCTCAGCGTTATCTTAATTTGACTATGGATGTCACAGATAATAACTGGCGTGGTATTGGCATTATCCCAAAGTCGGGTTTTAGTTTAAGTCAGCAATATGCTGCACATGATGTGCGCCTGATTTTTAAAGGTTACAGTGACGATACGCGCCGACGTATTGGAGAAATGCCGCCCGGGTGTGATTGCGCTAAAGTCGTGCTTGGAAAAATCTATCCTGATCAGTGCCGACTTTATGCAACAGCCTGCCAACCTGAAACACCAATGGGACCTTGTATGGTTTCTGATGAAGGCGCTTGTCATATCTGGTGGAATACTGCATTGAAAACGGTACCGGCGCAAACAACAGACTTAGCTCGCAAACCAGTTACAGAACCTGCCTGACAGTGGTTAGCTCGAATCAAGAAAAATTAAATCATCAAACAGACATTGTTTGTTTTCATATTGTTATTACCGGCTTTGTGCAGGGTGTAGGTTTTAGACCTTTTGTATTTCGCCTGGCCAATGAATTACAGATAAAAGGCTTTGTCTCTAACAATACCGGTCAGGTCACGATTGCAGCAGAAGCCAATAGACAAAAGCTCGAACTATTTCGTGAACGTTTGTTAAGTCAGGCGCCGGTTAATGCAAAACCGGACATTCAATCAATTAATGAAATCTCTATCGTTAACTTTGAAGATTTTTCTATTAGACAAAGTAATGAACTAACTAAAAGTGATATTCATATACTGCCTGATCTTCCTGTCTGCGATCAGTGTTTAGAAGAATTATTTGATAAAAACAATCGACGCTATCTTTACCCGTTTATTAACTGCACTCAGTGTGGACCTCGTTATTCAATAATTACATCACTACCTTACGATCGAAAAAATACCAGCATGCAGAGTTTTAAACTTTGCAGTGATTGTGAAGCTGAATACCTTGAGTCAAATGATCGTCGCTTCCATGCTGAACCTGTTGCGTGCGAAACCTGTGGGCCGGTTCTGAATTTTGTCGATGCTAGACACAACATTACTGATAATAGTCTTGCACTTGAAGCTTGTATTGAAGCATTAAATAAAGGGAAGATCGTCGCAGTTAAAGGCATCGGTGGTTATTATTTGATGTGTGATGCGACCACATCTGAAGCGATTACATTATTGCGTAGCAGGAAACAACGCGCAGATAAACCCTTTGCAGTATTGATGGAAAAGTCACTGCTTGAAAACTATGTTGATGTAACTAATCAGGAAGTAACCTTATTACAACAAAGCAGCCGACCTATTGTTTTATTAAAACGTAACAGCAACGACAAACTTCCAAACAATTTAGCGCCAGGTATTAATCGCTTGGGTGTGGTGTTGCCGAATTCGCCATTGCAACATTTGATCTGTCATCAATTTCAGAAGCCACTAGTGGCCACCTCGGCTAATATTTCAGGTGAACCCATTATTACTGATAATACAGAAGCAACTAAACGCCTTGCAAAACTTTGTGATGCCTTTTTACATAATGATCGTATCATCATTCGTCCAGCTGATGATCCCGTAATGATTCATAATAATGTTGAACCACAAGTCTTACGTACAGGTCGTGGTCTCGCACCAACTGAATTGTCCTTGTCCTTTAAATTGGAACAACCTGTGCTTGCCGTTGGTGGGCACATGAAAAACACTATCGCTTTAGCATGGGACAATCGTTTGGTGATCTCTGCACACAATGGAGACCTTGGAAGTTTGCGTAGTTATCAGACTTTTCAGCAGGCCATTACTGATCTGCAACAGTTATATCAGGTAAAAGCTGAAGTTGTTATCTGCGATGCTCACCCTGGTTACAGTAGTACTCAATGGGCTAATGAATCAGGACTTCCGGTTGTTAAAACGTATCATCACTACGCACATGCCAGTAGTCTCGTTCTTGAGAATCCAGAAAGTAGCAACTGGATAATCTTTAGTTGGGATGGACTAGGGCTGGGTGCTGATGGCACTCTTTGGGGTGGAGAAACTTTATTGGGGCGTCCTGGAAATTGGCAACGAGTAGTAAGTTTTAAAATGTTTAGATTGCCCGGTGGTGAAAAAACGTCACGAGAGTCATGGCGTGTTGCCGCTTCATTATGTTGGCAATCGGATATTCATTTTGAAATAAACAATGTGGCCTCCAATGAATTAAAACCTAATCAAATAAATCCAGAACAGTTAAAAATAATCTGGCAAAAAAACATCAATTGTCCTGAGTCCAGTGCAGCAGGTCGATTGTTTTCTGCAGCAGCTTCAATGCTGGGTCTGGTTGATCATGAAAGTTTTGAAGGGCATGGTCCTATGTTGCTCGAAGCCCTGGCGGAAACGACTCACGCAGATGCGATTACATTACCAATAACAAAAGGGGACGATGTTGATAGGATTGATTGGCGCCCCCTTATTTTGATGTTGAACGATAAAGCTTTAACCAAAGCCTATCGTGCAAGATGTTTTCATGAAACCATGGCTGAATGTATTAGCAGAATTTCTGTGCAGTACAAAGAAGAAGATAAAAATCTCACTATAGGTCTTAGCGGTGGCGTCTTTCAAAATCAATTACTTGTTTGTTTAATCAGACAAAGACTAGAGGAACATAAATTAAGTATTGTAGTATCTGTTTCTACCCCTGTTAACGATGGCGGCTTATGCGCTGGACAAATAATTGAGTATCACTATCAATGAGTTATAACATCACGCTGTCACATGGCAATGGCGGCAAACATATGCGTCGTTTGATCGAAGATGTTTTTGCTAAACACTTAAGCAATGAGCTATTAAATACTGATAGTGATGCTGCGCTATTACCCGAAAAAAACCAGCAATTAATGACCACGGTTGATGGCTTTACTGTTCAGCCTATTATATTCCCCGGTGGTAATATTGGTTCGCTTTGCATACATGGCACCGTGAATGATCTTGCCGTGAGTGGTGCAACTCCCAAATTTATAACACTCGGTGTCATCATTGAAGAGGGTTTACCTTTTGATACCCTGGATGAACTTGTAAAAAGCATGGCACAAGCGGCGAAAGAATGTGGTGTTAAAATTGTTTGTGGTGATACAAAAGTTGTCCCACGCGGGCAGGGTAGTGAAGTTTATTTCACCACGACAGGTATTGGCTATAAATCATCAGTCGTTGATTACAGTATGAAATTAATTCAACCCGGAGATAAAATATTAATCAGTGGTTCGATTGGTGATCATGGTGCCGCTATCATGCTTGCACGTGAACAGTTTGGTTTGTCTGGTAAGTTAGAATCTGATAGCGCAAGTGTTATTTCTTTTTGTCAGTCTGTTTATGAATTAGAAGGGGTTCGTTTTATGCGTGACCCTACCCGTGGTGGTGTCGCCAGTGTCTTACATGAATTCAATCAGGCAACCGGGTTAGGCGTTACTATGAATGAAGTAGATGCACCTGTTCGTGATGAAGTTTTAACAATCTGCGATATGCTAGGTTATGAACCTTATTATCTTGCAAACGAGGGACGTGTTGTTGCTGTTGTTGCTGCAAGTATCGCAGACCAGGTGTTATCGATTTGGAAAAAGCTTCCTAATGGAGAGCATGCCTCTATTGTTGGTGAGATAACCGATCAACATCAGCAGGTCGTATTACAAACAGAATTAGGTGGTGAACGAATAATGCATGAACTAAGTGACACGCCTTTGCCCAGAATTTGTTAAAACATCTTATAAATGAGTTGGCTAATCAATGAAAAAAATACAACGGCATACCAGATTTAAGAGATTCATTAAGGATATCTCTGTTCATACTCCTTTTACAAAAATGATTTTTTTATTAATTGTGTTGTGGCTAATATTTTCTACTGCACTGTATATGACTGAGCATGGGATTGATGGAGCGTCTATCAATTCATATTGGGAGGCATTGTATTGGGGCATAGCTGCATTTTCTACAGCAGGCATCGCTAATGCACCGGTATCTGGCATTGGCCAGTTAGTTGGCGGTCTATGGATCGTGATTGGTTCAGTGTTATTTTTTGGAACCATTGTGGCAACAGTGACTACCTATTTTTTGAGACCAATGCAGCGACCTCATAAAAAGATAATTGATACTATAGAGTACAACCTGGAACAGTTAAATGATCTGACGATCGATGAGCTCGATTTACTGAAGGAAACAGTTGATACCCTGATTGCCCATGTTGAGCACTTAAAGGAAAGGCAATTACAAAGATAAGGGTAGACTATTGTTCTCTATTGTATTCGTGAGTTGAAGATGACAAATACAGCAATATGAGAAGCACATTACAGTAACGTTACATCACGCATGTCAGCTAATTTATTTGGATATGAAACTACAGTATAATCTTATACAACGTCCTCGTGGCATAATGGATATTGCAGCTCCCTCCTAAGGAGCAGACTACAGGTTCGATTCCTGTCGAGGACGCCATTCAAAACGTAGCGTAGCTTAAAATGCCTTTTTATCTAAAAAACATCAATAAAATCAATAGATTATATGATGAGATAGTGGGTTAGGAGGGGGGCGCTTTATCCTGCTGCACCCTCTGGATATTATGTTTTGAGGGGCATGGTAAAGCTATGAGGACTACGAGCGTATAATCATAAAGAGATATTTGTGTTTATTTAGCTATTTTCTGTACGAAAAATAAACTGTTGGATTGTTCTTTCTATGCCGGGTTTTTGCTGCTGTATTTCTAAGCCTAGAGCGTGGCGTTGTTGCTGCAATGGCTGCTGGTTATGCTAAAGCTAAGGGAGAATATA
>CAZEZI010000067.1:0-12471 GCA_964516315.1 uncultured Thioalkalispiraceae bacterium | reverse complement strand
CAAGTTCAGATTCAAGTTCAGATTCAAGTTCAGATTCAAGTTCAGATTCAAGTTCAGATTAATTAAGCTTAATACAATCTGCCGCGTCATTAAGTAAATCTTTTAAATTCATATTACTATCAATTTGCTGCTCGATCAATTTTCCATAAATATCAATCGTGTGTTCAATGCTGTTTAAAATTTCCTCTTCCTGATCTACATCCAGCCCAAGCATCGGAAAACGTGAAGCCAGCATCAACAATAAATTTTGCGAAATTTCCAGATGCTGCATTTTTATATCAGATGAAGTGCTGACGACTTGAGTGTTTAATTCATTAATCTTGTTCAACATATCCTGCTGATACAATTTATTCGCCGCCTTGAACTGCTCCAGCTCAATATGGTTTGCAATCCAGGCATCAATAATGTCACTAAATATAACCAGGTTGTCCTTGGTTTCATCAATTTGTTCTTCGGTTAAATCAGACACATCAAGAATAAGCGTAAAGCGAGCCAGACAAAACATCATATAATTTTGTTTACGGCATATTTTATCGGTACAGCCCTCAAAACAGGTCAACTTACCCAGCGTATCCCGACCTATTCGTTCACCAAATTTTTTAATATGTCTGTTCATTTCAAATTTTATTTGAAACAAACCATTCAAACCAAACTCAATCAGCGCTGACTGGGTCGCCGCTGTTAAGGCATTAGTGTCTGTGATTTGTGATATTGCGCTGTCACACCTAGCTGATGATTACTACGAAACAAGGATTGAACCATCGTATCTGTCTGAGCCGCACTAAATTGAGGCGGCTGAGCTGCACTAAGTTGATCCATAAAACATTCCTCAAGCTTATAAGCCTGAGAAAATTATCGGCAAATACGCTATAATACTAAAGCAAATCAGTCAGGTATGCGAAAAATGTATATTTAAATCACTAGCTTAGCGTTTTTTGTATAGTCTTAACAAAAATATAACCATACAATGGGTATGGTGTAATATATAAAAATAACTACTGTTGTAGAATTGTATGGACGTTCCCCGAGCACAATGTCATGCAACTCAATTGTCTTTTCTGTATTTGATTGGCTAATTACCCCCAAGGATGACCCACTAAAGAGCTGGAAGCTTAACCGGTAATAATGCGACTATGGTTGCTATTAACCCTATTTGCCTGGCCACAAAAATACAGCTTGCTATTGAGTCTTACAACATAAACCAGCTGGAATGGCGTATGACATTGTTAACCGAAGGTTCAATTCCGCAATTAGCGGAGCACCCATCTCAGACAATGGAAGAATATTCTGCTGCTATCGCAGATTTGAATTTACAGGGATACCAGTTAAGTAAAGGCAATTTCAATGGCCATTCAAAAATACTTTCCACGGATGGCTTTAAGCTAATAATCCGATCAGCGGATACCCGGCACCTGCAAATCGGCCAGGTAAATGCTGGACATATCGCGATGATCTTTCCATTAAAAAAATTAACCTATCTCAACAATGGAAGACCCCAGCGGGAAGACTCGCAGCTCATTCGGTATAATAATACTGAATCCAAAATAATCTGCCCCAAAGGGCACAAACACCTCACCTTGCTCATCAGATCAAAAGAGCTGGTAAACTATTTAAATGAAGATGAGATTGAATTATTTTTTAATACCTGCAAGCATCTCTACCAAAATAAAATATCGATTCCCCGAAAACTGCTGCTAACTGAACACTTATGTCATCTCTACAAAACTTTTAAACAGCTACTAGAACATCCTTGCAGCTTGCTCGCATATCAGGATTGCTATGACTCATTATTTTATGCTGTGAATGATTACCATCTGTTTCACAGTAAAGACGACCCGATAAAAATAACAAACAGAGAACGCCTGCTTGCGCGTGCGCTGGATTATATTCACCATTCGGACTTACAAACATTAACCGTTTCGAATTTAATAAAAGGAACGCATGCCAGTAGCCGTTCAATTCAATATTGCTTCTCCGAATTACTGGGCATGACAGCCAAGAATTATTTAATACGCATACGTCTAAACGCGATACGCAGTGAATTATTACAATCATCCCCAACCGAAAAAACAATTACACAAGTTGCCAATAAATTCGGGGTAGTCAATATCGGCCGTTTCAAGCAGGACTACCAGAGCTTCTTTGATGAAACACCACGCGAAACATTAAAACAAACATAAACTCTTTTACAGTACCTTATGCCAAAGCTGCATAAATGTAAGTAACAGCCCCAGACTTACCAACCAGAAGACGATGGATACCCAACGAGACTGTGTTGCTTTATTTTTTTCTATCCAGGTTCGTGGCTTTACGCCCTTAGCAATAAAAGCCAGCTTGGCTGACAGATTAACACTAACAATATTAATCGCTAATAACAGACTGGCACCGATTGCCAAATCAAATTTTCCTGCCCCCAGCATTAAACCGAGAGTAGCCGCAGGTGGTAACAAAGCAACCGCAACCATCACTCCCACTAAAGTGTTACTCATCCCCGAAGCCAACGATAACACCGCTGCTGCACCAGCAACCAGCGCAAGTATTACACCGTCATAACCCACATTAGTACGTAACATTATTTCCTGACTGGTTAAACTAAATGGCCAGAAATGACCAATAAGAAAAGAAACAACCAGAGCAATGCTCAAGCCGACGATATTTGTTTTTAAGGACTGCCAGATAAGCGCAGATTCACCCAATGCCGAAGCAAAAGCCAATGCAAGATTAGGCCCCAGTAAAGGTGCAATCACCATCGCGCCAATGACAACTGCAACGTTGTCGGCCAATAAACCAATGCTCGCAACAATAGTGGATAGCACCACCATCCAGACAAAGGTACTGTCTAACTGAATGCCGCTCACAATGGTTTGATATAACTCTTCTCGCGTACGGGTAGTACTGCCTTTATTCTTATCGGCATCCTCTGCTGTATCCGGCCGCGGGATAGTGGCTTCGACCGGCATAATGACCACGCGACTATTCTCGCTACTACCAATAATGGACTGAATGGCATCCACGATTTGCTGCTGGTTTTCCGGCTGGACTAATAAGCGAATCGAACAACGACCCTCGTGTTCACAAGGTGTTGACCAGAAATCCAGTAACTCATGGTGTTCGGCCAAACCATGCAGTGTATCCACATGACCACAGTCTGTTATTATCTCGATAACCCGCATCAGCTCCCCCGCCTTGTGCAAATGTAAAATATACCCATCAACAATATATTCAGACACAATGAATCAATGTTATTATCAACGTCAACACTATTTTAAAATATTTCGGAAAAAAACATGCAAAATCTCTGGAACGATACCCAGGCAAAAAAATATAAAACCGATCTGGAGCTTCGTGTTTATAGCTCGCAGTTATTAGGCCAGAACCCTGCGCTGGTTTTACATGGTGGTGGCAATACCTCGGTTAAAGTAACAGAAAAAAATATTCTCGGGCAAGATGAAGAAATTTTATACGTTAAAGGCAGCGGCTGGGATTTAATCTCAATCGAAGCACCCGGCTTTGCACCGGTACGTTTAAAACATTTGTGTGATTTGGCCGAGTTAAAGCAACTCTCTGACCCACAAATGGTAAACGAACTTAAAACCAATATGACCAACGCAGCCGCACCAACACCGTCGGTCGAAGCTATTTTACATGCCACCCTGCCTTTTAAATATGTTGACCACTCCCATGCCGATGCCGTCGTTACCATTACCAATACAACCGAAGGTAAAAAACGTATCAAAGAAATTTACGGCGATAAAGCAATTATTATTGACTACATTATGCCAGGGTTTGATTTAGCACGGCTGTGCGCAAAACAGTTTGCAGATCAGGCAACCGATAAAACCGAAGCGATGATTTTACTTAACCACGGTATTTTCACTTTTGGTGCAACGGCAAAAGAATCTTACCAACGCCATATTCAATATGTGACGATGGCAGAAGACTATATTAAAAAGAAAAATGCATGGGATCTTGAACAAGGTAATATAAAAAAAATAACCGATACAACGGAATCTATTTTAAAACTTCGCAATGCTGTATCAACAACAGCAGGGTTTCCAGTTATTCTGAAAACATCGAGCAATAAAAAATGCATTGCCTTTTCACAGCGCGATGACCTTGACAAAATTGCACAACAAGGCCCTGCCACACCCGACCATGTTATTCGTACCAAACAACTACCCATGCTGGGTACCAATGTAAAACAATACGCAGCGAATTATAAAAAATATTTTGATAAAAATTCGGCCAACAGCGACAAGGTGATGCTCGATGCCGCACCACGCATGTTACTTGATAAAGAACTTGGCTTTATTGCCATTGGTAAAACAGCAAAAGATGCCAATATTGTTGAAGATATTTACGAGCACACCATTGATATTATTCTGCGAGCGGAAGCACTCGGTGGCTATAAAGCACTGGCCGATAAAGATATTTTTGATATGGAATACTGGGATCTGGAACAAGCCAAGCTTAAAAAAGGCGGTACAGCACCGGAATTTCAAGGTGAAGTTGCCCTGGTGACCGGCGCTGCATCTGGCATTGGCAAAGCCTGCGTTAACGCCTTGCTGGCAAAAGGCGCTGCCGTTGTCGCAGTGGATATTAACCCCGAAGTCAGCAGTATGCTATCGCAGGCAAACTATTTTGGTATTACATGTGACGTCAGTAATGAAGCTGAAATAATCGATTCTATTAAACAAACCATTCAACGCTTTGGTGGTCTCGATATGTTAATTCTCAATGCCGGGCTGTTTCCATTAAGCAGCAAGATCTCGGAAATATCAACGCAAGACTGGCGCAAAGTGATGCAGGTTAACCTTGATGCAAATTTAATTTATATGCGCGAAGCACACAACGCATTAAAACAAGCGCCCAGGGGTGGGCGTGTCGTAATGCTCGGCTCTAAAAATGTACTCGCTCCCGGCCCCGGGGCTGTGGCTTACTCGGCATCGAAAGCCGCGCTAACACAAATGGCACGAATTGCCGCACTAGAGTGGGGTGCTGATAATATTCGTATCAACACCTTACATCCAGATGCTATCTTCGATACGGCCATCTGGACAGACGAAGTTTTAAATGCTCGCGCCAAACATTATGGAATGAGCGTAGAAGATTACAAACGCAAAAATATTCTAAAAACAGAACTAAAAAGTAGTGACGTTGCAGATCTTGCCGCAGCGATGTGTGGCAAACTGTTTGCCAAAACAACCGGTGCACAACTGCCGGTTGATGGCGGCAATGACCGGGTTATTTAGTGAGTAGCCCGGATGAAATGAAATGTAATCCGGGAAATCATGCGTTAATACTCCCGGATTTCGCTGCGCTACATCCAGGCTACATAAATAAAAAGACGGATAAGCATAAGTCATCATCTCACGTTAAAACAAGCTGGCTCAACATCATCAAGACACGTTATACTGGGCTATTATTTAACTCCATATAATGCAAGGAATAACTATGCGTCCAAGTGGTCGAGCTGCCGATGAATTACGCCCCATTAGTATTACACGAAACTACACCAAACACGCCGAAGGTTCGGTACTCATTTGTTGTGGTGACACCAAAGTTATTTGCACCGCAACAGTCGAAGCAAAAGTACCTGGCTTTTTACGTGGCAAAGGTCAGGGCTGGATAACGGCTGAATATGGCATGCTGCCACGCTCAACCGGTAGCCGTATGCGGCGCGAAGCCTCCAGCGGCAAACAAGGTGGCCGCACCATGGAAATTCAACGACTGATCGGCCGTGCTTTACGTGCAGCCATTGATCTTAATAAACTCGGTGAACATACCATTTCTCTGGACTGCGATGTTATTCAGGCTGATGGCGGAACCCGCACCGCCTCTATTACCGGTGCGTTTGTTGCCTTAACCGATGCCGTCAACCATATGCTCGAAAAGAAAATGATTAAGACCAGCCCGATTGTTAATCAAATCGCAGCAATATCGGTTGGTGTTTATAAAGGCACACCGGTGATGGATCTGGATTATATTGAAGATTCCGACTGCGATACCGATATGAATATTATAATGAACGATAAAGGCGGCTTTATTGAAGTGCAGGGTACTGCCGAAGGCGATGCCTTTAGCCATGATGATCTTATTGCCATGTCATCACTTGCAAAACAGGCTATCGAACAGTTACTTGAACATCAGAATAAAGCTTTAAAAGCTTAGCAGGGGGCTTTTCAGCTATGGGGAAAATTGTTCCAGAAAAAATTGTATTAGCCAGCAACAATGCCGGTAAGGCACGTGAAATTACAGAAATTCTGGCAGCCTATCATATTTCAGTTGTACCACAATCTGAATTTGGGGTACCGGAAATTCCTGAAACCGGGCTCAGCTTTGTTGAAAATGCGTTACTTAAAGCACGCAATGCCTGCCATCACACCGGCTTACCTGCATTAGCCGATGATTCAGGCATTGAAGTTGATGCACTAAAAGGTGCACCCGGTATTTACTCTGCACGCTTTGCAGGAGAAAATGCCAGTGACGAAGCAAATCTGCAAAAGCTGCTAACAGAATTAAAAGATATTCCGAAAGCACAACGCAGCGCCCGTTTCCAGTGCCTGATGGTATTACTGCAACATGAATATGATCCAACCCCACTGATTTTTCAGGGTACATGGGAAGGTCGGATATTAACTGAGCCACAGGGTGAAAATGGTTTTGGTTATGATCCTGTTTTTCATGTACCGGAACACCAGTGTTCTGCTGCACAATTAACCGCCAAACAAAAAAATGTACTTAGCCACCGTGGGCAGGCTTTAAAAGCACTGGCCAAAGAAATAAAATCGTTTAATCACAAATGATAGCACCTAAAAACTACAGTCTGCTTTTGCTGTTCTTTATTTTATTATTTTCTTTTGCTAATACAATATCAGCAAGTACCAAGGATGTTTTTAGCCAGTATAAAAACAGTTTGCTGCAAATACGTATCGTTGATGTAGCAACCGATTCCAAAACAACCATCGGCAGTGGTTTTTTTGTTAACAGCTCCGGTCTTATCGCAACAAACTATCATGTTATTTCCAAACATGTGTTTGAACCAAAGCAGTATCGGATTGAATATGTTTTACATAATAATAAAACAACAAAAAAAGTTTATCAGGCCAGGCTGGTTAATTTTGATGTGATTCATGATCTTGCTTTACTACAGCCTGTCAAAAAAACAACTAACTGGAAAACACCGTATTTAAAATTAGAAAGTGCCCGCATAACAAAAGGTGAAAAAATATTTTCAATTGGTAACCCGCATGACCTGGGAATGGCCATAATCACTGGTACCTATAATGGCTTTACCGATGACAGTATGAATGAGCGCATCCATTTATCCAGCGCCATCAACCCCGGCATGAGTGGTGGCCCGTCTATTACCGAAAAAGGCAAGGTCATTGGTGTTAATGTTGCCACCGCAGGGAATCAAATTGGCTTTCTCGTTCCGGTTAAGTATTTAAAAATATTAATCAACAACAAAGATAAACCGGATGACTTCATTGCACATATTGGCAAACAAATACTTGCAAACCAGAATATTTATATTGCCAATATTTTAAAAAAACCCTTTAAAACAAAAAAACTGGGGCAATATCAGGTACCCGACAAACTGGCCAACTACTTAACCTGCTGGGGTGATTCAGAATCAAAAGATTTGCCTTACAAGATCAGTGAAAACAGTTGTGCAACCAAAAATGATATTTTTCTTGCCGGTAACTTCACTACCGGCGACATTCACTATTCACGCTATCACATTAGCGCTGATAACATGAACAGTTATCGATTTGCCTATGTTCAGGAAGAACTATACAAAACCCCCGGTGTTTTTTTAACCGGCCAAAAAAAATATTTTACAAACTATGAATGTAAAACTGATTTCGTAAAAAATAACAGGGTAACTTTTAAAGTCTCATTCTGCCTGCGGGGTTACAGGCACTTCACCGGCGTTTATGACATGATGCTGTCGGCAGCCAGCTTAAGTAAAGAAACTACCGCCATTCAAACCAATTTAATTCTTGCCGGTGTCAGTTATGAAAACGCCATTTCATTCAGCAAAAAATATTTAGGGGCATTTTCATGGGCACCCTGATTATTGAAATACTCGATCGATTTGGCAAAGTAAAAGAACGCCATCATGTCAGTGAATTTCCCTGTAAAGTTGGCCGTGGTTACAATAATGAAATTATTATTGACGATCCTTATATTTCGCCTGCACATATTACAGTTAATGCTTCAACTGAATCCTTTTCTGTTAATGATAACAACAGTAAAAACGGCTTATTCAGCCTGCATCCCTTTAAAAAACAACAATCAATGAGCATTGAGGATGATTCCCGTATTCGCATCGGCCATACAGATATTCGCTTTCGTTTTGCCGACCACCCTGTTAAAGAAGCACTGCAAGAACGTACCAAACCCAGCAAAATAAGCATGTTATTAACCAGCAGTTTTATATTGCCTGTTGTCTGGATTATTTTCATGCTGGTTTTAATGCTTAATAATTATATTGAAGATACCGGACTGGTCACTTTTCAGAGCCTGCTAAGTAATGCTTTTCCATTATTAATTGTTCTGGCCTTGTGGGCAATAGCATGGTCCATAGTCAGTAAAGTTGTTACCCACCGATTCTATTTTTCATTTCATGCTATATGGGCATCCTGTCTTACCATTGTCAGCATTATTACTGACAACCTTGTTAATTACCTTGAATTTGGTTTTTCATTACCGGATCCCTCCAGCATTATTAATTTTATACTGGGTATTATTATTACCAGTGTGTTGTTATATGGCCACTTACGTTATAGCACCACATTCTCTGATCAAAAGTCCCGCTTGTCTGCTATCACAGCCTCTGCTCTTCTATTAGGACTGGTTGAATTTCTTAGCTTCCTGCATGCACCTGAATTTACAAACAAACCGGAATATTCTGGTATTATCAAGCCTGCTCATTATATTTTTGTATCACAACAGACGCTGAATGAGTTTTTCAAGAATACTCAACAGCTAAAACTGGAAATTGATAACGAGATAATTGCTGGCAAACAATAGCGTAACACCACTCCTTATGCCTTTATTTACCGCATTACCACCACTAAGCTTATATATTCATTTCCCATGGTGTGTTGAAAAATGTCCTTACTGTGACTTTAACTCACATGCCGTAAAAAACCCCATCGCTTACAATGAATACATTGATTGCCTGTTACTGGAGCTGGATTACGAACTCCCCAACATCTGGGGGCGTTCCATTCAGTCTATCTTTATGGGTGGCGGCACTCCCAGCCTGTTCCCAGCAGAAGAAATCGAAAGACTTATTCAGGCATTACGGGCGCGGTTAAATTTTAAACCAGATATTGAAATAACACTGGAAGCTAATCCTGGCACCGTTGAGCAGTCCAGTTTTAGTGGCTTTCGCCATGCGGGCATTAATCGTTTATCGATGGGAATACAAAGCTTTGACGATAGCATGCTAAAAAATCTGGGCCGCATCCATAATAGTGACCAGGCAATCACAGCTATCGAAACAGCACATGCGGCAAACTTTAACAGTTTTAATATTGACTTAATGTTTGGCTTGCCGGAACAAACAACCGAACAAATGTTAACCGACCTGCAAACAGCCATTGATTTCCAACCACCACATTTATCACATTACCAGCTCACCATTGAACCCAACACCTTATTTGCCGTGCAAACACCCACGCTCCCCGATGATGATGCACTCTGGAATATGACACAACAGGCACATGCAAGGTTGGCCGAACATCAGTATCAACAATATGAAGTATCCGCCTTTTCCAAATCAGGTAAGGCAAATCAGTGTAAACATAACCTGAACTACTGGCAATTTGGTGACTACCTGGGTATTGGTGCCGGAGCCCACCAGAAAATAACAGCTGCCAACACACAAAGCATTACCCGAACTGCAAAGCAAAAACACCCGCAGCATTATATGCAACAGGTAAAAAATCAAACTCATATCACAGAACAACATGTATTGCAGGATAACGACATTTACTTTGAATTTATGCTTAACGCACTCAGGCTCACCACCGGCTTTGATGCTCAAACATTTAATGATAATACCGGCATGGACATTTCATCCATACAGGCCATACTTGATAAAGCACAGAAAAATAACTGGCTGCAGCAGGATGACCTGCACATACAACTCACACCATCAGGACAGCAATATTTAAATGATGTTGTTACACTTTTTTTACCTGACTAGAGCTGATACATTTTATGCTGACTGATTTTGATATAAGCTGCCCTTACTGCGGTGAAGTTTTCAATACACTTATTGATGTTAGTCCACTGATAGACTCGGGAACAACTGAAGATTATACTTATATTGAAGATTGCCAGGTGTGTTGCCAGCCCATTCTGTTTACACCTGTTATCAACCCGGATGGTACCTTACAAAACATAATAACAAGACAAGAAAATGAATAAACACTATAACCTGAACCTACTACTTTATTTTTTATTTTTCCTGCTAACCTCCTGTACTACCGCAAATACAGATCCGGGTAACGAAGATGATCTTTATACAGTGAATGCAAACTTTAATATTATCGCTCAGGGTCAATACAGCAATATATCACTCGCTCGTGAGATCGTTATAAAAAATAATAAAGACTGGCAACGTCTATGGGCGATACATAGCGGTAATCAGAAACAACAACGGCCAACGGTTAACTTTGATAACAGCATGGTGATTGCCATTTTTGCCGGCCAACAACCCAGCGGTGGCTATGCCGTCGGGGTTAGTAGCCTGAAACGTCTGGATGATAATTTAACTGTTGCGGTAACATTCAGGGAGCCACAACAGGGTGAATCGGTTAGTCTGGCGTTAACACAACCTTATATTTTTATTTCTACTGCAACAGTCGACGGCAAAGTCAGTTTTATTGCCGATACATCATCCAGGCCAGTAAAATAGCAATGCCTGTTATCACCCGACAAAAAGAACTAACGAATTATATTACAAAAGATAATTCCAGTGTTTGTGAACTGATGCACCCGGCACAACATAACAACCACAAGCAAAGTCTGGCACAAGCCATTGTAAGCCCTGGTATGGAAACGCAATTACATTATCATGCTGTAACCGAAGAACTTTATCATATACAGAAAGGTAGTGGTTTAATGACGCTGGATGGGGAAACGTTCACTGTCGAAAGCGGTGACACCCTTTGCATACCACCAAACAGCCCACATAAAATAAAAAATACCGGAGAAACAGATCTTGTTTTCCTCTGTTGCTGTAGCCCAGCCTATTCACACGCAGACACTTTTATTGTGTCGGATTCAAAATAGCGAACTAACATGCGTATCGGAATTGACCTGGGCGGAACCAAAATCGAAGTGATTGCGCTGGATAATGATGGAATCGAACTTTACCGGCAACGCCTTGCAACCCCGCAGCATGATTATACCGCAACATTAAATGCCATCGCTGAACTTGTTAACAATGCACAAACACATACCGGGCAACTGGGAAGTATTGGTATCGGTATTCCCGGTGCGATTTCACCGGCAACCTCACTGGTAAAAAATGCAAACTCAACCTGGTTAATTGGCCAACCCTTAAAAACTGACATTGAAAACAAACTCAACTGTGCAGTAAAGATTGAAAACGATGCCAATTGCTTTGTTGTATCGGAAGCAACCGATGGCGCAGCCAAAGATGCCAATATTGTTTTTGGGGTAATTATTGGCACCGGAACCGGTGGTGGCATTTGCATTAACCAACAGGTATTAACCGGTTGTAACGCCATTGCCGGTGAATGGGGACATAACCCGTTGCCCTGGCAGGACGCAGTTGATGCACAACAAATAAAAGTACAGAAAAAATGTTATTGCGGTAAAACTGATTGTATCGAAACTTTTTTATCCGGCCCAGGGTTTGAAAAACATTATCAACGACTGAGCAATTCAAAACAGCCGCTTACAGTGAAAGGAATTATAAAAAAGGCAGAGCATAGTGAACAGCATGCAGTCACCTGCATCGAGCTATATGAAAAACGCCTGGCAAAGGCACTTGCACATGTTATTAACATTATCGACCCTGATGTAATTGTGCTCGGTGGCGGCATGTCAAATATACAACGCCTTTATAAAAATGTGCCACAGTACTGGAAGGATTATGTTTTTTCTGACAAGGTTGCGACACAATTGCTGCCCCCCTTGCATGGTGATTCGAGTGGTGTAAGGGGTGCCGCCTGGTTATGGCCGCAAAATTAACCTCAGCTTCATATAAAAAAACCTGAAGTCGGGATAATGAAATCTACAGTTGTAAACTGTCAACCCCATCTTTTTATTTATGTAGCCTGGATGTAGCGCAGCGAAACCCAGGGGTAGTGATACATTATTTCCCGGATTACATTTTATTTCATCCGGGCTACTCACTACCAACCCCGTCTTTTTATTTATGTAGCCTGGATGTAGCGCAGCGAAACCCAGGGGTAGTGATAC
>CAZEZI010000066.1:0-12554 GCA_964516315.1 uncultured Thioalkalispiraceae bacterium | reverse complement strand
TTTTTACACCGTTTTCTTTCAGGTAGGCAATATTGGTATCACCTTTTAAGAACCAGAGTAATTCATGAATAATCGAACGTAAGTGACATTTTTTGGTGGTCACCAATGGGAACCCTTTACTTAAGTCAAAACGCATTTGATAACCAAAAACACTGACTGTGCCGGTGCCGGTGCGATCTTCTTTTGTTACGCCGTTATCACGCACATGTCGCATTAAATCCAGATACTGCTTCACTTTATACTCCTAAACCCTGCGATATTATAACCACTTATTTAAATCGTCATTATTTTTAACACTTTTTCTATCGTACTAGATTCCCGCCTCCGCGGGAATGACGCTCTATTTTTTATACGCCAACCACAATAAAACCACACCCGCTAACACCAACGGCAACGACAACAACATGCCCATAGTAACAAAATCAAAAGCGAGATAACCAATATGGGCATCGGGTATTCGTACCGTTTCAATTAAAATTCTAAAGCTGCCGTAAGCCACGGCAAACACGCCAGATACCGCCATGGTGGGGCGCGGTTTTCTTGCAAACCCCCAGACAATAATAAACAGCACCACGCCTTCCAGTAAAAATTCATACAACGGTGTTGGATGGCGCGGCAGATTGTCGGCATGCGGAAAGATCATTGCCCAGGGCAAATCGGTTGGTTTGCCCCACAACTCGCCATTGATTAAATTACCAATCCGACCCGCACCTAAACCGATAATTACGCACGGCGCGGTAAAATCGACGGTGGCAAAAAAACTTTTTTTGTAACGCCGCGCAAATAACCACATACCAACCAGCACACCAAGTAAGCCGCCGTGGAAGGACATACCGCCTTCCCAGATCCGGAACATAAAGGTCCAGTCGTCGGCCAGTTGATCCCAACCATAAAAGAACACATAACCAAAACGGCCACCTAAAATGACTCCCATACCCACATAAAATAGCCAGTCATCCACCTGTTCGGCCGTCCAGCCCGAATTGGGCCGTTTTGCCTGTACCCGACCTAACCACCAACCGCCGAGGAAACCGATCAAATACATAATGCCGTACCAGTGCACTGGCCAGCCAAAAACCGTAAAGGCTACAGGGTCAAAATCGAGGGTTATCATAGGGTTACTCTTTATTATAAGGTTTAAGATAGCATCATATCACGAAACAATTTATGTCATAATCTCAAACTCGCATAAATGCAAACTGCACAAACAAGCCAACAAATATGACTCAACTAAGCAACCGACTCGCCAGCCAAACCAGCCCTTACTTACAGCAACATGCCGATAACCCGGTACACTGGCAGCCCTGGGATGAACAGGCACTGGCTGTTGCGCAGCAAACCGGTAAGCCCATTTTATTATCCATTGGCTATTCGGCCTGCCACTGGTGTCACGTAATGGCACATGAATCGTTCGAAAATGAAGAAATCGCAAAACTAATGAACCAACTTTTTATTAATATAAAAGTTGACCGCGAAGAACGCCCCGATCTGGATAAAATATACCAAAGTGCACACCATTTACTTAATCAACGTGGTGGCGGCTGGCCATTAACCATTATCCTCACCCCTGAAGAACAGATCCCGTTTTTTGCTGGCACCTATTTCCCCAATACCCCAAAACACGGTATGCCATCGTTTACAGAAATCCTCGAACGTGTTGAAGATTTTTACCAAAAAAATCGTGATGATATTAACAAACAAAATGAATCGCTATTAGATGCGTTAAATAACATGGCCAACTTACCTGCCAGCGACACGCAAAATCTAACCGGCTTCCCCATCGATAGCTGTCGACAGCAGCTGGCTAAAACTTACGATAAAGAATATGGTGGCTTTGGTGATGCACCTAAATTTCCGCATCCAACCAACCTTGAATTTTTATTACGCCACTATTTAGCAACCCGACAAAGTGATCAGGCCGATGACACCTCTCGCAGCATGTTAGTCGATACACTAACGGCAATGGCAAAAGGTGGTCTTTATGACCAACTTGGTGGTGGCTTCTGTCGTTATTCAGTTGACCAGCAATGGGCCATTCCACATTTCGAGAAAATGTTGTACGACAATGGCCCGCTACTGGCTCTATATACACAGGCAGGCTCAATTTTCGATAATAACCGCTTTAAACAAATTGCAATCGAGACAGGCGAATGGGTAATAGCAGAAATGACATCCCCCGAAGGCGGTTACTATTCCACTCTGGATGCCGATTCAGAAGGTGAAGAAGGGACTTTTTATGTCTGGAGCTGCAAACAAATTAAACAATGCCTGACTGAGCAGGAATATCTAATTGCTGAGCAGCGCTTTGGTTTAAAAGATATACCCAACTTTGAAGGTAAGTGGCACCTGAATATAAAAGCAACGGTTGCAGCCATTGCAAAACAACACAAGCAACCTGAATCTGAAATTAGAAACAGCCTTAGTACCATCAAACAAAAATTATTTGCTCAACGTGAGCAACGTATCCATCCCGGTCGTGATGAGAAAATTCTCACATCATGGAATGCATTGATGATAAAAGGGATGGCCATTTCCGGGCGATTATTACAACAGGATGATTTTATAACCTCAGCACACAAGGCGATTGACTTTATTCGCAGCACTTTATTTAAAGATAACCGGCTGCTTGCAACTTATAAAGATGGCCATGCACATTTAATGGCCTATCTGGATGATTATGTTTTTTTAATCGATGCCTTGCTGGAATCGCTGCAAGCAAGCTGGCGTGACAAGGACATTGAATTTGCAATACAACTTGGCAATACAGTGATGCAATATTTTCATGATAAAGAAAATAGTGGTTTCTATTTTACAGCCAATGATCATGAAAGCCTGATACTTAGACCAAAACCTTTAATGGATGAAGCGATTCCATCCGGCAATGGCATTGCAGCCTATACGCTAAACCGGCTCGGCCACCTTATTGGTGAGCAACGTTATATTGATGCAGCCAAAAAAACACTCCGCTATGCATGGCGTTCGATAGCCGAGATCCCACATGCTCATGCTGCACTACTGTTTGCACTGGATGAAACACTTAACCCGCCAGCCATATTGGTTATTCGAGGTGAAGAGCCAGAACTAAAAAAATGGCAACATGCCTGTGATAAAAATTATCAACTTAACCAGCTTGTATTTGCAATACCGGATTCAGCGACTCAATTACCCGGCCTGTTAAACGAACGCAAGATTCAAAGTACAACCTGTGCCTATCTATGTTCTGGAACAAGTTGCAAACCGGTTATTACAGATATTAATGATTTAACACTTTAATCTGCCCGATACTGGTCGATTAACAATAAATCCGCTAAGATAAATTTTTTCTTTGTATTGCATAATATAAAACCATGAAAGATAAACCCGACACAATCTATGCTCATAAAAAATCACATTTAGTTGATTTTGTATTTGATGAAGCGGTGGCCAATGTTTTCCCTGATATGATTCGCCGTTCAGTGCCCGGCTATGAGAATATTATTACCATGATTGGGTTGTTTGCTGAACATTATGTGCAAAGCAATTCACGCTGTTATGACCTCGGCTGTTCTTTAGGTGCAGCAACACTCGCACTCCAGCACCATATTCATAAAGACAACGTTAGCATTATTGCAGTCGATAATTCTGAATCAATGATAGAACGCTGCCGCATGAATATAGAAAAAGATATATCTAAAACATTCGTACAACTCGTTTGTGATGATATTCAAAATATTAGCATCGAAAAAGCATCCATGGTTATTTTAAATTTCACTTTACAATTTTTAGAGCCCGACACAAGAATGGAGCTACTTCAAAATATATACAATGGAATGAATAAAGGCGGTGTATTAATCTTATCAGAGAAAATCACTTTTTCAGATAAAACCACACGCGATACGAATATACAATTACACGAAGCCTTTAAGAAAGCCAATGGTTATACCGATCTGGAAATTAGCCAGAAACGCAGTGCATTAGAAAACACCCTGATACCCGATACTATCGAAACACATCAGCAGCGCTTGTCTGATACAGGTTTTAGCACAATAAATACCTGGTTCCAGTGTTTTAACTTTGCCTCTATTCTTGCTATAAAATAACGATGTATAAAGTCTTGCTTGATATTATTTCTGACCATGAGCATCCTCTGCGTTTATGGGCTGAAATATTACCTGAACAAATTGAATCAGGGCTTAACCCAAACCGCTATGGTAAACTGGAACAATGGCAAGCAGCCATTAATAATTTGCCTGAACTCACTATTACGAATATTGACTTATTTAATCAGGTAAAAATTTCTGGCAAACAACCTCTTTCAATTGAAAGTATGGATAACATTAAACGACTACTTAAACAATTGCACCCCTGGCGTAAGGGGCCGTTTGATTTTTTTGGTATACATATTGATACTGAATGGCGTTCCGACTGGAAATGGAATCGATTAAAAGATCATATTAAACCACTGCAAGGTAAAAAAGTTCTGGATGTAGGCTGTGGCAACGGCTACCATTGCTGGCGCATGGCGGGTTCAGGAGCAGAACTGGTGATTGGTATTGATCCAACGGCCGTGTTTGTTATGCAATACCAGTTAATGCAAAAATATATTCAATCCAGAAATGTTTTTGTGTTACCAGTCGGGATAGATGATGTTCCCCAGAACTTACAGGCTTTCGATAGCGTCTTTTCAATGGGGGTGCTCTACCACCGGCGTTCCCCGATTGATCATCTGGCGCAACTACGCAATTGCTTAAAATCGGATGGTGAGCTGGTACTCGAGACACTTATTATTGATGGCGACACTGACGAAGTGTTATTTCCTGAAGATCGTTATGCACAAATGAATAATGTCTGGTTTATACCAACCATTCCTTTATTAATAAAATGGTTGGAACGCCTTAAGTTTAAAAATATTCGGGTGGTTGATATTAATCAGACAAGCATAGAAGAACAACGAGCAACAGAATGGATGACGTTTAATTCATTGGTTGATTTTTTAGATCCCAGGGATCATAACCTGACAATCGAGGGTTATCCTGCGCCTAAGCGGGTGATTGTTCTGGCAGAAAAATAATGAAACCGTCATTCCCGCGGGCGCATACATGGACGTATGCGGTAGGGCAACGCAGGATGCTAAAAGCCGAGGCAGGAATCCAGGACATAGATAAATAGCCTTTTTTTATTTTTTCTGGATTCCCGCCTTCGCGGGAATGACGTTATTGTTATCGAGTCTCTCTTTTTATAATTCGCCTTTTATGCCAACTTGTAGGGCATAAAAATTAAAAACTAACTTTTTATCCCGGACAGTAGTATGCCTCCGCGAGAATGACGGCTTATTTAAAACTCACTACCAAAACTTTCTTTATAACGTGCTTTAAATTCATCCATAGTAAAACGATGATTTTGTGGCCCAAGCTGTTCAATTTTAATTGCACCGCACAATGAAGCAATACGACCGGTTGTTTCCCAATCCATATCATTCATCATACCGTACAGCAGGCCACCGCGATAAGCATCACCACAACCGGTTGGGTCATTGGCTTCGCTGATTTTGGCTAATGGAATATTAATCACTTTACCATCAACATAAATATCGGAACCTTCACCGCCACGGGTAACGATTAAGGCTTTCACCTGTTTGGCAATATCATCCAGTGACTTGCCAGTGCGTTCTGCCAACATTTCACCTTCATAATCATTGACCGTAACCCAGGTTGCCTGCTCAACAAAGGTAGAAAGTTCATCGCCATTAAACATCGGCAAGCCCTGACCGGGGTCAAAAATAAATGGTACATCCTGTTCTACAAACTGAGCAGCATGTTGCAGCATGCCATCACGACCATCCGGTGAAATAATACCAATACTTGCTTCAGGTGCATCGGCTATTTTATTTTCATGTGAAAAGCCCATTGCACCGGGATGGAAAGCGGTAATTTGATTATCATCCATATCGGTTGTAATAAAAGCCTGGCCAGTATAACTGTCCACTTCTTTTAAATATTTACGACTGATACCATATTTATCCATCCATGCCGCATAAGGTGCAAAGTCATTGCCCACTGTTGCCATTGGCAAAGCATCACCACCGAGCATATTTAAAGTAAAAGCGATATTACCTGCGCAACCACCAAATTCACGGCGCATATCCGGAACCAGAAATGAAACATTCAATATATGTACTTTATCGGGGAGAATATGATTTTTAAACTGGTCGTGAAAAACCATAATGGTATCGTAAGCATATGAACCACAAATTAAAGCTGACATAATGAATCCTTATTTATAATATTAATTACCATTTTTTAAACTATTTTACAGATAGATCTCGAAAAGAATTAAACCCCAGACCACAGCCATAATAACAAGGCTGATAGCAACAGCCGCAGAGCCCATGTCTTTTGCACGCCCGCTGAGTTCATGATGCTCCTCGCCAAAGCGATCAACAACAGCCTCTATTGCAGAATTTAAAATCTCAACCACAAGCACCAACAACGGTGTACTGATTAACAGTGCGAGTTTAATGGCATCCTGAGTAATAAAAAAAGCCAGCGGAACAAGAATAATTGTGAGCAAAAGTTCCTGACGAAATGCTGCTTCATGTTTAAATGCGGCACGAATTCCTTGCACAGAATAGCCACAAGCATGGATAGTTCTTGTTAAACCTGTTTTGCCGGGTTTGGCCATGGTGTGCCTTTATTTCTTTAACAATGTTTTCTATTTGTACTGTACTGGATTCCCGCCTTCGCGGGAATGACGGATACAGTTTATTTTTCACTATTCCAAACAAGATCAAGTTCTTTTGCCGCTTTCACGTCATCTAACCGTCGCACGGGTAACGTATGTGGCGCAGAAGTTACCGTATCCGGTTCAGTTTCAGCTTCTTTTTGTATCGCAACCATGGCCTTTATAAAATCATCCAGTTCCTGTTTTGTTTCTGTTTCGGTTGGCTCAATCAGCAGACACTCCGGTACCAGTAATGGAAAATAGGTTGTGGGCGCATGAAAACCATAATCCAGTAAGCGTTTTGCAAAGTCCATGGTATTAACACCCAGGTCTTTTGCCTGCTTCTTTAAAGTAACAATAAACTCATGCGTTGCGCGTCGGTTAGGATAGGCAATTTCAAAGCCGGCCTTTTGCATAACAGCCAACATATAATTTGCATTTAATGTCGCATACTCGGCAACCCGATGCATCCCTTCACCACCCAACATACGCGCATAAACATAGGCACGTAACAAAATACCGGCATTACCCATATAAGCGGATAAGCGGCCAATACTCTGGCTGCGCGACTTTTCAGTCACCACATGGTATTCACCAGCATTTTCCACTACCATCGGCACTGGCAAGTAAGGTTCTAAACGCTTACTCACACCAACCGGGCCTGCACCGGGACCACCGCCGCCATGCGGGGTTGAAAAGGTTTTATGTAAATTCATATGAATCACATCAAAGTCCATGTCACCCGGTTTTACTTTACCTAAAATGGCATTTAAATTGGCACCATCGTAATACAACAAACCACCTGCATCATGAACAATACCGGCAATTTCTTTTATCTTGCGTTCAAATACACCCAGAGTGGACGGGTTGGTTAGCATAATGCCTGCGGTTTGCGGCCCAACGGCCGCTTTGAGTGCATCAATATCCACGTCACCATCACTGTTGGTCGGGATTTCTTTTACTTTAAAATTACACATGGTCGCTGTTGCCGGATTAGTACCATGTGCCGCATCGGGTACCAGTATTTCAGTCCGTGCCGGATCACCTTTGCCACCATTTTGTGCATCATGATAGGCGCGGATCATGGCCACACCGGCAAATTCACCTTGTGCACCAGCCATCGGGGCGAGTGACACTTCATACATGCCAGTCACATCTTTTAAAATTTCCTGTAAATCATACATGCAGGCAAGAAAGCCCTGGCTGCTTGAATCGGCTGTAGCAGGGTGACGATTTAATAAACCCGGCAACATCGACAACTGGTTACAGGCACGCGGATTGTATTTCATGGTGCAGGAACCCAAAGGATAAAAATGGGTATCAATGGAAAAGTTTTTTTGTGACAAACGAGTGTAATGACGCACTGCCTGCATTTCAGAAATTTCAGGTAATAACGGACGCGTCTTGCGTTTAAACTGTTCAGGGATAACATTTGCCATGCTGTCTTTTGTTACAGACTGTGCAGCGTTAACACGCCCCGTTCTGGATTGTTCGAATACTAACATTTTAATTACCTTTGTTAATTTTTTATTATCTGCTTATCCACTCTACGCCATTTTAGGCTGTACCGGACAAGCCGCCGCCTGCAATCGTGTTAACGTTGTTGTTAATGTTTGCGCAAAGCTTTTAATATCTTCTTCACTTTTTGTTTCCGTTGCACACACCATTAAACAATTTCCTAACTCTGGATAATCATTTTCCAACCGAATACCGGCAACAATACCCTGCGCGGCAAGCGATCGAATAACATCATCAAGTGGTAAATCAAATTTGAATACCGCCTCATGAAAATTAGCTGAATTAAAAACTCGCTGCACACCATTTAGCTGTTCTAACTCAGACATTAACAACTGTGTATTACTATGCGATTGCGCTGCTGTATTTTCCAGACCATATGGCCCAACTATCGCCATATAAATGGTTGCTGCTGTTACTAGCAAGCCCTGGTTAGTACAAATATTGGATGTTGCTTTGGAACGCCGAATATGTTGCTCGCGGGCTTGCAAGGTTAAGCTAAAACCTTGCTTACCCTCTAAATCAACCGTACGACCAATAATCCGCCCCGGCATTTGCCGCACATAAGCCTGCCGACAACACATAAAACCAAAGTAAGGGCCACCGGAAGATAAAGGAATACCTAAAGGCTGGCCTTCACCGCAAGTAATATCGGCACCTACAACATCCGACTCTGCTCCACCCCATTCACCCGGTGGTTTTAACATAGCAAGTGACATTGGGTTAACAACCGCAATCACCAGTGCTTTATGTTTATG
This sequence comes from uncultured Thioalkalispiraceae bacterium, assembly GCA_964516315.1. Lineage (GTDB taxonomy): Bacteria > Pseudomonadota > Gammaproteobacteria > UBA6429 > Thiohalophilaceae > SZUA-37. The sequence continues at coordinate 3,582 of CAZEZI010000066.1, read as the reverse complement.
TGCCCAATCAGTCAGCGCATCGATCTCTTCCAAAGAACCAAAATAATTGGGTTGTGGAATCACTAACGCAGTAAAGTCACCTGGCTCTGCAGGCAGGCTGTTAATATCAATCGTACCACTGGTGACATCATAATCCAGTTCTTCCAGTACAATACCCTGATTATGTACGATGTTGTATGCAACTTTGCGGTAAGCCGGGTTCACCGTGCGTGGCATTAAAATACGCCTGGATTTTGATTTACGATTGGCCCGTACCGCCATCAGTACCGCTTCGGCCAGGGCAGACGCACCATCGTATAAAGAAGCATTGGATACATCCATTGCCGTCAGGCTTGCCATCATGGTTTGATATTCGTATAACAGTTGCAATGTGCCCTGACTGGCTTCGGCCTGATAAGGCGTGTATGCAGAATAAAACTCACCCCGCGTGGTAATTTCCCAAACGGCCGCGGGTACATGATGCTCATACGCACCACCACCGGCAAAACATAGACGATACGTATCCTGATCCGCTCGCGCACGCATAATACGACCAATTTCCATTTCGGTCAGACCTTCCGGCACTTTAGTTAAACCTTCGCTGCGCAAAGCCTCTGGAATTTCATCGAACAAATCTTCAATCGACTCAACACCAATCACCTCAAGCATTGATTTAACTTCTTCTTCCGTATGGGGAATAAATGGCATAACTTTATCCTGCTAAAATTTATTTCTGTACTTGCAAAAAAATATAGGTTGGGGTGAAGCATGAACCCCAACGATTAACAACGATGTTGGGGTTCATAAAACTCACCCCAACCTACTCGTTATTCATCCTTAATGGTCTTCGGATTCAATTAATTCTTTATACGCATCCGCATCCATCAACGCATCAAAAGCGCCGGCATCTTCCGGTTTGATTTTATAAATCCAGCCATCACCGTAAGGATCGTTATTAATAATTTCAGGGGTATCTTCCAGTACTTCGTTACTGGCGGTTACTTCACCATCAACCGGTGCATAAACATCGGAGGCAGCTTTAACCGACTCAACCACGGCACTATCATCGCCTTCCTGAAAAGTTGTACCTTCTTCTGGTGCCTCAATAAAAACCAGATCACCTAACAAGCTTTGCGCGTGATCGGTAACACCAACCGTTAAGCTGCCTTCATCGTTTTGCATAATCCATTCATGTGTTTTGGTATAACGTAAATCTTGTGGTATCTCGCTCATAGTCTTTACCCTTATAAAAATTAACTCTAAAAATTTATTATTTGCTGGTTATGTTATTCAACATCTAAATACAAGACTTGCCATTTCTTGCAAACGGCGGTTTCACAACAATAGCCGTCAGTTGCTTACCCCTTATTTCCACCTTACAGGTATTACCAATGTTTGATGTTACCCGGGCAAATGCAATGGCCTTGCCAACCGTTGGAGAAAAGCTACCACTGGTAATCTCTCCACTTTCCAAACCATCAACAAAAACTTTTTGATGGTTTCGCAATACACCTTTGTCTTCCAGGACTAAACCAACCAGTTTAATCTCAACACCCTGCTCACGTTGTTGCTCTAAAACGGCACGGCCAATAAAGTCCCGGTCTGCTGGTTGCCACGCAACAGTCCAGGCCAACGCGGCTTCTAATGGCGTAATGGTTTCATCCATGTCGGAACCATATAAATTCATACCCGCTTCCAGACGTAAGGTATCGCGTGCACCTAAGCCGCAAGGCACTACTTCCTGTTCGGCCAGCCTGGCCCAGAATGTAGAGGCATGTTCTTTTGGTAACATGATTTCATAACCGTCTTCACCCGTGTAACCGGTACGTGCAACCGCAATTTCACCCATATTGCTATCGTTAACAAACTTTATAAAAAATACCGCGGTATCTTTTATTTGTGCAGTAGTCTCCACACCCAGCGCAAGGTGTGCCTTTTCTCGTGCATTGGGGCCTTGCACGGCTATCATGGTGAGTTCATCACGTACTGTAATAACCACGCCAAAGGCTTCGGCTCGTTTATTAATCCAGGCCAAATCTTTTTCGCGGGTGCTGGAGTTTACAACCATGCGGAAAAAAGTATCCGTCACATAATAAACAATAAGGTCATCAATCACGCCACCCTTTTCATTAAGCATGCAGGAGTATAATGCTTTACCTTTATCCTTTAAGCGATCAACATTGTTGGCTAACAGGTAGCGCAAAAAATCGCGTACCTTATCACCGGTTAAATCCACCACAGTCATATGCGAAACATCAAACATCCCTGCATCACTGCGTACAATATTATGCTCTTTAATTTGTGAACCATAATTAATCGGCATATCCCAACCACCAAAGTCCACCATCCTGGCACCTTGTGAAATATGCATATCATATAAAGGGGTACGTTTACCCATAAGTTTGCTACCTTTTAAGTTTGTGCACTTTTATTTTTGAATATCTTCTGCGTGATAAGAGGAGCGCACCATCGGTCCCGCCTTCACCCAGCTAAAACCTAACGCACGTGCTTCGTCTTCATAGGCTGTGAATTCAACCGGTGACAAGTAACGCTGCACGGGCAAGTGGTAACGACTGGGACGTAAATACTGCCCCATTGCTAAACGATGCACGCCGACGGAACGCAAATCTTTTAATACCTGCATCACTTCGTTGCGCTCTTCTCCCACACCCAACATGATGGCTGACTTGGCTTCGACCGCCTCTTGTGCGGCAGCCATTTCCAGTAAATCCAGACTGCGTTTGTAGTCTGAACCTTTACGTACACTCTTGTATAAAGACGGCACTGTTTCAACGTTATGGCCCCACACCATTTGAGTATCCAGTGCATCACAACGCACCTGATTTAAACCGTCCATAATAATATCAATAGCCATAGCCTGTTTGCGGTGAAAGTCGGAGGTTAATAGTTCAATCCCCATATCCGCTTTACCTTTACGTAAGGCAATAATGGTATCGGCAAAAACTGATGCACCGCCATCATCCAGATCATCCCGATTAACACAAGTGACCACCACGTAATCCAGCCCCATTTTAATCGAGGCATCGGCAACACGCTGGCCTTCGAGTTCATCGAACCAGGTGGGCTTGCCGGTTTTAACCGCACAGAAACCACAGGCACGCGTACAGGTGTCGCCTAAAATCATAAAGGTCGCGGTGCCAATACTCCAGCACTCACCAATATTCGGGCAACGTGCTTCTTCGCAAACCGTATGCAGAGTATTGCTATGCACCATTTTTGAAGTTTGTGCATAAGTGGAATTATTACCTAACGACTGACGGATCCAGATTGGCATACGGCTGGTATTCGGCTGATCCGAGAAATCGAAAACGGGTTTAACAGAGTGCGTGGTCATTAATATGTTTAATCCGATAATTTAATACAAAAAAAAAGGGCGACAAAAATATACGCACTGGCATCTATTGCACTGGCACATACTTTTGTCGCCCCTCTGTCCCGTTAACCTGAGAGCTTAAGCCCCTTCGGCGTTCTGGCTAATATCCTTAAGTATATATATAAGGTATAAATTAGCTGAATCTCTCCAGAGACAACTTTTATCCTGCGGTCCTTTTGCCTGAGCGTTTCCGAGCGGGTTGCGCCTTC
>CAZEZI010000065.1:0-12596 GCA_964516315.1 uncultured Thioalkalispiraceae bacterium | reverse complement strand
ATTTAACCCCTGGCCAGTTCACGCCCTGGGAAGACATGAAAGCCGGCTCTGACCTGCTTTTTTATGAAGGCTTACACGGTGGTGTTGCTGATGGCGACATTAAAGTACACGAATTTGTCGACCTGCTGGTTGGTGTTGTTCCTATTGTAAACCTTGAATGGATCCAGAAAATTCATCGCGATAACGCACAACGCGGTTACTCGGCAGAAGCCATTGTGGATACCATTTTACGCCGCATGGATGACTATGTGCATTTCATTACACCACAATTCTCACGTACCGATATTAACTTCCAGCGTGTACCCACGGTCGATACATCCAACCCGTTTATTGCACGCGATATTCCAACACCGGATGAAAGCTTTATCGTGATTCGTTTCCGTCGTCCAGACGGTGTGGACTTCCCATACTTACTCAATATGATTACGGACTCATTCATGTCACGTCCCAATACCATTGTTGTCCCTGGCAGCAAAATGGGCTTTGCAATGGAATTAATCCTGAATCCAGTTATCCATGAACTTATTGAGCAAAAAAACAAGGCTTAAACTTTAAAGCTTTTATCAAATAAGAAGCCGGGCACAGTTGCCCGGCTTTTTATTTTGTACTATTTTAAACTCTCCAGACTAAAAGCAACCAATTATCCATGACAAGTTATATTCTCGGCCACGCAAGCAATCCCGACTGGCATGTTGCACTACAACAATGTGTGCAGCAGTTACAGAAACAAGGCGCTACACCAGAGTCGCTGCCAAATCCTGTTCTGGCCTTTATCTATGTTACCGATGGTTATGCTCCACACTTTAAAAAAATTATTACCGAACTTCGGATACAGTTTCCATCCATCGACTGGGTTGGCACGATTGGCTTTTCAATCTGCGCCACTAATACCGAATATGCGGAACAACCAGCAATGGCAATGATGTTAACTGACATCGAATCACCCAGCTACCGTATATTTAGAGAACAGGCAGCCGTTCAAAGCAACAAAGACCCATCACAGATTCAGTTTGCTATCGTACATGGCGACCCACGCAACCCCATGTTAACAGAGCAAATCGAAACGCTGGCCGAAACGCTTGAACCTGGCTATCTTATTGGTGGCTTAACCTCGGCGAAGGATTATTTTTATCAATATGCCAATGGTATAACGGAAGGAGGATTATCTGGCGTTATTTTTAATAATACAGATAATATCATGACCGGCCTTACTCAAGGTTGTAGCCCTATATCCGATACCTTCACCCTCACCGAATGCGAACACCATATGGCACTGAGTATTGACCACCGCCCAGCACTGGATGTTTTTAAAGAAAATATTGGTGAAATTCTTGCACGTGATATTGACCGCGCTGCCGGTTATATTTTTGCCGGCTTCCCGGTACAAGGCAGTGATACCGGTGATTATCTGGTACGCAATATTATTGGCATTGACTCTGACAACCGCTTTATCGCCATTGCTGACGACTTAAAACCCAATACCCCCATTATGTTTTGCAAGCGAGACTCACAAACCGCTATTGATGATTTAAAACACATGCTCAGCTCCCTGAAAGATCGTCTGCAGGGCAAAAAACCCAAAGGTGCACTCTATATTTCCTGCCTCGGCCGCGGCCAACATATGTTTGGTGACGTCTCCAGCGAAATGAAATATATTAGCGAAATATTAGGTGACATCCCCACCATCGGTTTTTATGCTAATGGGGAAATTGCCGGACAGCGCCTGTATGGCTTCACCGGTGTACTTACCTTGTTTTTATAAAAAAAATACCATAAAAGGAAAAACACATGGACTGCTTATTTTGTAAAATTATTAACGGTGACATTCCTGCCGAAATTATTTACCAGGATGATGAGGTACTCGGTTTTAAAGACGTGAACCCACAGGCACCCACCCATGTCCTGTTTGTTCCCAAAAGACATATCGCAACAGTAAACGATCTGGCAGCAGAAGATGCTGAACTTGTCGGCAAACTTTTTTTAGCTGCAAAAAAAGTAGCCGCAGACATTGGCTTTGAGGACGAGGGTTATCGTTTAGTGATGAACTGTAATGCAGGTGCTGGCCAGACTGTTTTCCATATCCATCTGCATATGCTTGCAGAACGCACGCTGCACTGGCCACCCGGTTAAAATTGAGCGCCAGTGATAAAACCTGCTTTTTAAGCCGGTGTCTTAACAAGATCCTGTGGCATTACTCTCACACCACCATTTAACACACTCACATGAAAACCGGCTTGCGCTAAAATAAAAGCAGCTGCCGAACTTCTGCGACCCGTGTTGCAATAACAAATATACTGCCTGTCTTTATCGAGCTCTTCCATCCGCATACGTATCTCATGCAACGGTATATTATTCGCTTTTGGTAAACGACTATGGTGATATTCACTGGCATGACGCACATCAAGCCAGATATCACCTTTTAACGCCCTTAACTTTGCTTCTTCCGGCGAAACACGATTAAGCATTGGCTCTTTTAATAAATGATCAAAATCCTGTTTGGACAGCTTCATTAATACGCCATCGGTCATCATCGTAATCGATGCATTACGCTGGCCACCTGACACTAAAGATTCTTCACCAAAGCTGGCCCCCGCTTTTAATTGCGCTAATTCAATGGTACGTGTTACTTGTGCTTCACCATCGGTTAAAACATAAAAAGTATCACCCGCTTCACCCTGGCGAACAATGGTTTCCCCCTTGTTTACCTTTACTGTTTCCATTCGCTCCAGTAAATCTTTAATGTTGGCGGGCGGTAGATTCTTAAACGCCATAATATGTCGCATACGCCGCATCCAGGCTCCCCTTTCAACCGGTGCAGCATTATCGGTTAATGCTATGTTATCGCTAGCGGTTTCAACAACGGGTTTATCTTCCTTGCTAACGACGACTTCAACTTTATCGTTGTCCGAACTCGCAGGTTCTGGAGTAACCATCTTTGGTTCTGCTGTTTCAGGCTCTTTATCTTTATTCGCTGCTTGTTCTAAAACTGTTTCTTCTATTGCAGATTGCCCTGTGTTATCGCCAGCACTGCCATCCTTTTCTCCGGGCTCTTTTTGTTCAGCATTACTTGCCATATTATCTTTTGAAGGACTGCTTTTGTTTTCAGAATTCTTAGTTTCTGTTTTACCCTGACTCTGTTGTTTTACTTCGTCTGGCTTATCTTTTTCTTTTTTCTCACCCAGCAACTCTTCCTGCACCGCTAGTTGGTCCCACATCATCATGTAATCCAGAACGCTGTTATCGATGCGTAAAAATTCAACCAGACCAAGCGCAACACAGGAAACCTGTCTTGGCTGGCTATCGTCTAATGGAAATTTTGCACTATTATGGCGTGAACTGATCACCTCATCGAAGCTGCCATCCGATGAACTCAATTGCACATCGCCCTGCAATAAATACAAGGTCTGGTTATCTAAGTCACCCTCTCTAAAAAGACTGACCCCAATGCTTACCCGTTCAACATAGGCAAGCTTGGCAAGCTCTTCTAAACGTTCACTCGAAAGGACAGAAATGGGTTCCAGGCGCATTAAGCGCTCAATATTGATAGTTGAATTTTTAGCCATATAGATTCATTATAAGTTGATAAAATTGTTAAGTTTAATACGCTATTGCTATTTTGTGTCGGGTATTTCCTGCAATTTAAAGCCGAAAATATGCACTACGTTGCATAATACACACATAAATGAGTAACTTCCCAAATCACCGCTAAAATACTAAAGTTTTATGGCTTTCCTGTCGCTAATAGAGTCCATAATAATGAAAAATATCCTGGGTTAAATGATGCCGGAAATATCGATAAACAATGTCGTGAAAATTCTACTCGACACTCTGGAAATACCCTACGTAAACATTGAATGCCCCGACAGCATCAGCATAACAGAAAACTGGGCTAGTCAGGCTGTTCCAGCAGAGCAGCGAGTACGTATCGTCTTAATGCGAGGCAACAAGTCGTCCATCATGGCAATGATTCCAGCCAGTCACCAACTGAACCTGAAAAAACTAAAATCCTATATCAAACATCAGTCTCTGCGTTTTTTGGACATTAAAGAACACAAAAAATTTATTCATTATTTTATGACTCAGCCATGCCAACTGCGTTTACAAATGGGTGTGCAACTGATTATTGATGAAGCCTTAACAAATTTAGACCATGTCTACTTTGAATCACCAATTTCAGGCCAAATCATTCAACTCGATGCAGGCCATCTTGAGGATTTAGCAAGCGATGCATTAATTGGCTGCACTTTTTCAGACCAGCGCGAAGCACCACAAAAAGCAACCAGCCCCGACTCGGTACAACAGTTTAATTTAAAAGAACGCATCAGTAAAATAAAGCAACTGCCGGCCATGCCCGAACTGGCAACCCAATTATTGAAACTGCGCAACAACCGGAATGCCACCGTTGAGCAGCTCGCTGGAATTATTATTCTGGATCCGGCAATTTCTGCACAGGTTATTCGCTACGCCAACTCGCCCTTTTTTGGCCAGCACGGCAAAGTAAATTCTTTATCCGATGCTATTTTCAGAGTACTCGGCTATGAATCCGTTATGCATATGGCTCTGGGTATTGCAATGGGCAAAGTGTTCAACCTGCCAACCGGCGGCCCAGTCGGACAAACCCGCATCTGGCAAAATGCAACCTACAGTGCAGCCTTATGCCAAAAACTTGCCACAAAAGCCAACTGGGACAAACCTCTGCAGCCAGGTGTTGCCTATTTAAGTGCCCTTTTACATAACATTGGCTTTATGGTGATGGGGCAACTCTTTAAGCATGAATTTCAATGGTTAAATAAAGTCATTCAGGCTGAGCATGAAACACCCATCACCTTAATCGAAGACAAACTACTCGGTGTCAGCCACACCGAAGTAGCAACACTGCTAATGCGGCAATGGAATATGCCTGGCGAAGTCATTATTGCAGCCAAAGAGCACCACAACGATAACTATGAAGGCGAGCATGATGGTTATGTCAAACTGATTCAAATAGCAGACCGGTTACTAAAAAACCATAATATGTCTGATGCGGCAAGTGAGGAAATACCCGCTAAACTGTATGAATACTTTGGTTTAACCGAAGAACAGATTTACGAAACCATGGATGAAATTTTACAGGGAAAAGAAGACCTCGATGCCATGACAATGGCCATGATTGCTTAAGCGCTGCTAAAACCCGCTTAAGTTCAGTTCCAGTTCATTTAGAGCCCAGCCCCCCCCTGGTTATATTCTAAGGCCACCCAAACGTTTCATAGACTGGTGACGGTGCCACAAATAACCAAGTATAAAACCAACAACAATACCGCCAATCGACCAGATAATTGAAACACCACTACCAGACTTTGCACTACTAATAATTTGTATTGCCTGATTACGCTGAAATTCGGCACGTTGTGCTTTTAAAGTGTCAATTTGATCATTTAAAATAGCATTCGCTTCTTCAAGTGCCGTTTTCGTCTTAACAACTTCCTGTAATTCCTGTTGTGCTTTTTTTTGCTGGTTCTCTAAATCTTTTACTCGTAATATTGCTGGTGTTTTACCCGTCACATAAATATCTTTAATCCAGCCTTCCAGACCCTTTTCGGTACGAATTTTAATAAAGGGATCCTTGCGTTCCAATACCTGCAGTTTCATACCCGTTAAAACAACACCCACGGGTGCAACAAGCTGACTTGGCTCAGGACGCACCCCAACACGCAGTTGATCATTAACAAAAACAGACTGAGCCAGAACGTTGGCCGAGGACCCAAGCAATACTAAATAAAATATCGCACTGAAATAACGCATATCAAAAATTTAATCCTTAAATATTGTCTTAATGATGCAAAATTCACACCTTAATATATCTATTTTAACGGTCAACATCATAAGTACTTTAATTATAACCACGAAACAAGCATATAAAGCACTTTTTTCAACCAATTTTGATGATTATTTATCTTTTCCCGATCCGTTTACTGACAATTCCGCCTTGAAATCAATAAAGATCCCGTCACCCTCAATAATAAGCGGCACCGGCTGCAATGACTGACCACGACAAGGACCATAAATACAAAACCCGTCCTCAGGCTGAAATAATGCACCATGCAAGCTACAAGCCAGATAGCGCTGAGTAAAATCAAGGCACTGATCAGGCTGCCAGTTTAAATTAACACCTGTATGCGGACAGCGATTTAAGTACGCAGCCAGCTGATTATCCGCATAGCACACCAGTAAAATCTCAAGCTGCTCACTTTGCACAGCATTTTGAATCGGAATATCCAGAGTCAGGCACTGTGGTGCGCTTAAACTGCTCACTTCAGATATTTTTATTAACTCACTCATGGCGACATAGCATAACAAAATAAGAATTGACTAACGTAGTTTTTAGTTTTATTTTACAAAAAATGAAAAAAAACCTTGTATAATAGTGCTAAATGATTATAGTGTGCGCTATCTATTATTTTACTTTGTTACAAACCAGGCAAAGTAACATATTATAAAAAAATTAATATCCTAACCTAACAATCAGAAACAAGCGAAATCAGGAGTTATCATGGCCGCTAAGAAAAAAACCAAAAAGAAAGCAACAAAGAAAAAAGCAGCAGCAGCTGCCCCTAAAGTAAAAGCCATTAAAGAACCTTTTACTAAAACCCAGCTTTTCACCACTTTGGCTGAACGCACAGAGATGAAGAAAAAAGACATTGCGACTATCTTTGATGAGCTTGCTTTAATCATTAACGGCCACGTTAAACGCAATGGTGCCGGCGTATTCACTTTACCAGGCTTACTTAAAGTTAAAGTTGTACGTAAACCTGCAACTAAAGCGCGTAAAGGCATCAACCCATTCACTGGCGAGCCCACTATCTTTAAAGCAAAACCAGCACGTAATGTGATTAAATGCCAGCCATTAAAAGCATTGAAAGAAATGGCACTTTAAATCCTGGAATTTAGAATCTGCATTACAAAAAACCGGAGCCTTCGCTCCGGTTTTTTGCTTTAGTATGATTACTTTTTAAAGCCGGACAGAGCCCACAGGCTACCGAGAAAGCCACTCCAGCACCTCCAGAGTTGAACCCACTTCACCATCAACCACACCGGCATAGGCTTGTCGACGTGCTACTTTATTTTTCTTTAAAAAGCGTGTCATTAATAATGTTTGCATACCCGCCACCTTTGCACCAACGAGTTCATCACTGCCACCATCACCAATAAACAAACATTCCGCTGGCTGTACAGATGCAAGCTCGCAGGCGTGCTGATAGATTTCGGCATCAGGTTTTTTTAAGCCGACAGCGCAACTGAATACGCTGTGGTCAAATAGCGCGGCTAACGGTGAATCTGACCAGGCCTGAACTTCAGCGGTCGAGGCATTGGAAACCAGAATAAGTTGATAGTTTTGTTGTTTTAATTGCTCGATACCCTGTAATACATCATCCTGAATGTGCTTGGTTAAAGCGTAGTTAAAACGTGCCTGCCGCTCATCCACTGCCTGTTGAATCAGCTCGTGAGACATTGATGGGGTGTGACTATGAATAAGCGTTCGAATAACATCAAAGGCCTCGGTTGGCTGACAAATTTCGTGGTGTGCACTAAAACACAGTGCATTCCATTGTTCATGCTCAAGACCAAAAATATCGGCCGTCATTCGTCCGACAGAAAGCGGCACACTACCAACATCGACCAATGTCGAAAATAAATCAAAACACAGCACTCTAACCATTTGGCATAAACTAAATCAAAGCATGCCTAGAAATCAATTCTTATTCCCAAAAAAGAACCTTTTTCAAGATCTCGATCACTTGCTTCTGTCTTTAATTTAATATTTACTAACTGATAACCAAAATAAATATTGGCCTGTGGTGTCATTTGGTAGCTCATACTCATGCTGTATTCAGTAAACGTATCCGCATCAGAAAAAGTGGTCACACTCGGGGCAGTATAATAGCTCACACCAATGCCAAAGCCTGCCCAGTTTTCGGGGCTTAGCAACAAATCACCGCCCAAAGCAATTAGAGCTGCGTCACCATTATTAATGCTCGTATAATACACACGGCCACCGACCGAGAGTTTCAGAGCAGCACTCTGGTTTTCATGTTGTACCTGCACCCCCAGATGTAGCAAAGTCGTACTATCCGTACCCGTTGCCAATGCGCCCACTTCAACGTCGAGACTACCAATTTCCTGCCCCCAGGCCTCGGTGATATAAATAAAACGCAGGCTATCTTCGCCAAGCACGGCACGAACGCCCTGTGCTTTGAGTGGCATACTTATTAGTAATAGCAGAATCCCCGTGCCAATAAATTTAGACATACAATTCCCTTAATCACCCTTATCATTTTCTAAGTTGAGTTTAATAACAGGAAACATGCATATTTCTTGCCATAAAAGAACAATAAGCAAGCCTGAGCTATCACTGTGGTTATTACAATAAATTAAAGCCCACTGAAATGTCGGCTAATCGCTGCGGTTGAGTTCAAATGCGAAGCCGCTTATGAAGTTTCGGAAGGATCACCGATGATTTTTTTGATATTACTGACCATGGATGCAGCACGTTCAGGCGTGGCCGGTAACTCCCCAAATTGCAGTGTAATATCATGCCGGTTATGAGCATCCAGATCGATTCTGTCACGTACCTCGGGGTTGTCTTTAATAAAATCAAGGAATAGATCACAGTCCAGCCGCACCGCTTCAACCGGCGTAATCGCCGTCACCGATGCCGCCCGTGGAGCGCCGGTAAGTATTGACCACTCACCAAAATAATCACCGGCACGCAATAATGCCAGATTAATTTCAGAGCCACCGAAATTATGTGTTACACGGGCAGAGCCATAGATCACAACATAAAGTGCATCACCCGCTTCACCCTCTTCTACAATCTGGCTACCTTCCGGGATACCGACTAATGAAGAACGTTCGACCAGATCCTGAAGCACCTCATCCGATAAATACCGCAATGAAGCAACACCACGCAAGGCTGTTTTTGTAATACGCGTCTGGTAACGCTGAATAATAGCAGCACGCAATAGCCTGTTTTGATCAACCACTTGCGTTAAAATATCTCCGGGAATTTCCAATAAAACAGATGGCTTACTCACCGTGACTGTTGATACACGTGGCGAATTATAAAGTGCCGATATTTCACCAAAAATCTCGCCCTGCCTTAAGTGCGCCAAAATCACACTTTGCTCACCATCCGATTTGCTAACTTCCACCTCACCAAAAACCAGAATAAAAACCCGGTCACCTTGCTGGCCGTATTCGCATAAGACTTCACCCGGCAATACACTGCGCACAACACCATGATCCAGTAAAAATTGCCGTTGTTCCACTGTGAGCAAATCACCAAAAGCAGTCTCACTGCCCATTGCATTCTCAACGGCATTCATTATATCGCTTGCTGCATTCGTCATTAAATTTCCCCGTTACTGTCCTTTTAGTCATCATCGGCTAGCTCAATCTTTATTTTAGGACATGCTTCACAGTTTTTAAGCCTAATTATAAAATTGTCTGGACTAATTGTTTTTTTTGAGAAATCAAGCAAACCTGGCTTATTTACAGGCCATATCCATGCAGGATATTTCCCTCAATTTCAGCCGAATGCTATAGTTAAAACTGGTCTTACAATAAAAATAATGCTGCTGAACCCAATTTTTGAGACAAACCGCCCAGGGTAACGAAAACAAGATGTTCATCCCAATCGAGAAAAAACCACAATGGCAGAACCCGCCGATTCTGAGCATTATATTAATCTTAATCTCGGTCGGTGCTTATTTCACCTGGCAAAATAACGATAAAGAAAGCGAGGCCATAGCCTTTCAGTATTATATTCAGTCCGGACTTGCCAAAATTGAAACACCGGCCTATATCAAATATCCGGGGGCAAAAGATGCCGCCACAATAAAACAGTTGCTGACTCAGCAACCCCTGCAGGCTTATCGCCTCGCATTAAAAAATATAATGGTCGATGGCCTGTTCCTGTCACAACTTGATGGCCACGAAATAATTAAACCCGACCACCCACAGTTTAAAATATGGCTACAAAAACATACCGAATTTAAACGCCTGTTAAATCGCATCGTTAAATATAAATACAGTCTGAAGCCCTACCAATATAATTTACAGTCATTAGTCATTCACAATTTCCTGCACAATGATATCAGCCATTTAATCATTAATATGGTTTTTCTTTTTATGTTTGGTTTTGTTATTGAGCTTGCAATTGGTCGTAGTGCTTATTTGTTTGTGTTTCTGATTTCGGGGATCGCATCAGGTGCCACACTGATACTACTGGAACCAGACGCAGCCTACTGGGTCGTGGGCGCTTCAGGAGCCATTGCTGGGCTGGTCGGCTTTTATACCCTGCTTTATGGAACACGTAAAATCCGCTTCTTTTATACCGTCATTGTTTATTTTGGCTATATCACCGCACCGGCACTTATACTGTTACCGGTCTGGCTGGTTTATGAATTACTCAACCAGTATCTTTTTCTTGATCAGGTTAGCAACCTGTCCCATATTGGTGGCTTGTTAACAGGTGCTCTACTGGGATTAATTTATAAACGCTACCCTCGGCTAATCCATCAGGAAAGCATTCAGGATAATTCACAACAACTCAAGTTTAAAAAGAAATTCCAGCAAGCCATCGAACTGGTTGCACAACTTGACTTTAACAAGGCACATAAAATACTCAATGAACTACTGGTTAACCAACCCAATAATATTGATGTTGTTAAACAACTTTATTATCTGGAAAAGATTCACCCGGACACTGACCAATATCATGTTTTTGCCCATCAACTGATTAAACTGGCGGGTGAAAAATCTGGCTATGAAAAATTAATTCATCGTGTATACACTGAATACTCGCAAACAGCTCAGCCTTCTGCGAAGTTCACACCGGATTTGCTCTATTACCTGGCTACCCTGTTTTCAAGTAATAATTATCTTGATGACGCAGAAAAAATTTGCCACTATTTGCTCAAACATGATGGCAACACAGATAAGCAACCTGAATTATTACTTAGCCTGATCAATGGGCTTAAAAGATCAAACCGTACCGAACATTATCAAAAATACAAAAATCTGCTTATTGAGAATTTCCCGGATAGTAAACAGGCAAGGATAGTGGTTGCTTATTAGCAGCAAGCAGGTTCTTTAGAATTTTTCAGATTGAGTAACCGACTTAAGAATACCAAGGTACTCCCGCACTTCTTCAATGCCCTTGTTTTGTGGGTAACGGTCCAGCACAAAATGTAATATATTGATTGCTTTATCATCCTGATTAAACTGGTCAGACATAATCTGGGCAACCATCAGATAGGCCTCGGGTATTTCTGAATAGGTCGGGTGATCTTTATGTAAGTTATTGAGCAGGTGCATGGCCAACCGATGCTTACCACTATTAACAAAAGCACTGGCCATTGCCAGGCGTTGCGAAGGCCTGGCTAAAGTAATATCAGGGTCTTGTTTGTAACAGGCAATAAAGACCTTCATCGCCTGAGTAATTTTCTTTTCATCCATCAACCGTCCGACAAAATCAGCACAATGTTTTCTGGCTTCATCAACATTACCCAGCAAGTGCAACAGTTTCTGATAATAACCGCGGGCATGCATGTCACTCGGTTGCAATGCGATTAATTTCTCAAGCCGCTTCATAGCCTGACTATATTCGCCTTCCTGAACCAGTATTTCAATATCGACCATAGCCGGCATTCTTAATTTAAAACCTGAATCACCAGCCGTTTCAAGCTGGCTACTTGAAACTTCAATATCTATACCAAAGCCAATTTTTTCATGATATTGGTATAAGACATAACCCAGCATATTAAAAATACTAAGTAGAAAGAACATACTGATAAAAACATCAATACCAAGATAAAACTCAGCTGGAATTAACTGGTTAATATAATAAATAGCAGCAGCAGCCGAACTTAACATCATAAAAAGGAATACATATAACAACACATAGGCTACACCTATGCTTTTTACAATGTGAAAATGTAGCCATGGGTTAAATGCACTGGTAAAACTATGTTTTACAGCCAACACCATAACACTGGTTGGTAAAAAGAAAAGTGTTGTAAAAAGGGTTATATAAAATAAATACTCATACTCTATCTCCCTACTATAATTATAAGCCATATAATTCAGAGCAATAATCAGAAAAATATTGAGTATGTGTTTAAAAGGAAGCTCCAGATCCCTGGTAATCATCTCCAGTGAAAAGGCGCGTGGAGATAAATAACCGTGAGAGGTATCTTCCAGAACAACATAAGCATATTTCATGAAAACAAGAATACTTAACACAACAGCAAGAATACCAAACAAGGTATTTCCAAACGCCGCAATCACTGCAACGAGTAATACCATAATGCCCATTGGAACAGCATTGATCGGATACATAAAAAAATAATGCAACCGCTGCCAGAAAGGCAATACTACATTTTCTGCCCCCACAACAGTCAACTGCTCACCACAAACAACACAATGCGGTATTTCATCCTGATGCGGCTTTACACAATTAGTGCAAAAATTAATACAGCAGGAATGGCATGACCATCGCGCAGGTAAATCATAATGGTATTTGCACGCTATTTGCGACATAGATACATTAACTTTTT
>CAZEZI010000064.1:0-12741 GCA_964516315.1 uncultured Thioalkalispiraceae bacterium | reverse complement strand
ACGCTGGCACCGACAACAATCAGCACAATAAAGACAATACGGTAAGGCAGAATGGCTTTTTTGCCAAATAAAAATTCTGCACTGCGATCACCGTAGTAAGACCAGGCTATCATGGTGGAGTAAGCAAAAAAGGCCAGACCAAAGCCAACCACACTGTGGCCTATTATTTCGCCCCAACTACCGATAAACGATAATGCCTGACCGAACGAGAGCACGGTTAAGTTGGCACCGGTTACGTTTTCCGGGCGTGCATCACCCCAGTTGCCGGTAATCACAATCACCAGTGCTGTCATTGAGCAAATAATAATCGTATCAATAAAAGGCCCCAGCATCGCAACCATACCTTCGCGAGCCGGTTCATTGGTGCGAGCGCTGGCATGCGCAATGGGTGCCGACCCAAGCCCCGCTTCGTTAGAGAAAACACCGCGTGCAACACCGTATTGCATTGCGGCACCCACGGCTGCGCCACCGGCAGCCATCGGGTTAATCGCAAGGTTAATGATGGTGCCAAAAGCGGCAGGAATTTGTTCATAGTTTGCGGCAAGGATGATAAGGGCAACACTGCAGTAAGCAACGGCCATAAAGGGAACAATAATTGAAGCGACTTTTGCTATACGTTTAATGCCGCCAATAATAACTAGTCCGACGAGTATGGCCATAATAAAGCCAACAACCGTTTTGTCTGGAGTAGCATTGGGTAAGGCGCGCGCCAAACCATCAACCACCGAGTTGGCCTGTACCATATTGCCAATACCAAAGGAGGCTATTAGTGTGAATACTGCAAACATGGCGGCAAGTTTTGGCATTTTCAGGCCATTTAATAAGGTATACATGGGGCCACCAGAAACACTGCCGTCAGTGTGAATATGGCGAAATTTTACCGCTAAAGAACAGGAAGCATATTTTGTTGCCATGCCAACTAGGGCGGTTATCCACATCCAGAAAACAGCGCCGGGGCCACCGAGGGCAATGGCGGTTGCAACGCCAGCAATATTACCGGTGCCAACGGTGGCAGAAAGAGCCGTGCTTAAAGCCTGAAAGTGGCTGACTTCACCCGGGTCAGTTTTTTTATCAAACTTTCCGCTGACAAGTTGAGTTGCATGTTTAAACCCACGAAATTGAATAAAGCGGAGTTTGATAGTGAGGTACAGGCCGGTACCAACCAATAAAACAATAGAAGGAATTCCCCAGAAATAGCCTGCAATAATACCAAGTGTTTGGGTTAAATTATCTAAAAAAGGCATGCTGATGGTGTTCCTGTTATTTTTATTTTACAGAGTTTAATCGTTTCCGAAAATAGATGATAGACTCTATTAATAATTACTTTATACTCAAAGCTTACTCCACCTGTCCGCCTTATATAATGGTTAATGCCTTGGTTACAGATTACCTGAAACAATTATTTATTTTGTTATTTGGTGGCTTCAAGGATTTGCTGCCAATTATTATCGTGGTGGCCTTTTTTCAATTTGCTGTGTTGCAGCAACCGATTCCTGACTTAAGCCGTATTCTAATTGGCTTATTTATGGTGTCGTTCGGTTTAACGCTCTTTATCAAGGGGCTGGAAATTGGCTTGTTCCCGGTGGGTGAGAACCTTGCTTATGCTTTTGCAAAAAAAGGCAGTGTTGTCTGGCTGATAATTTTTTCCTTTGCTCTTGGTTTTGGTACAACCATTGCGGAGCCGGCATTGATAGCCATTGCCGATAAAGCTGCATTTTTAGCAGCAAAAGATAATGTAATAAATGCATCAGAAGCTGCGCAGCAAGCGTATGCGAATGGTTTGCGTATAACGGTAGCAGTGTCTGTTGGTATTGCTATTGTTATAGGTGTTATTCGAATTATTCGCGGCTGGCCTATTCAATACCTTATTATTGGTGGTTATATCTGTGTGGTGACGATTACTTTTTTTGCACCGAAAGAAATCATTGGCATTGCTTATGATTCTGGTGGTGTAACAACATCAACCATTACTGTTCCACTGGTAACTGCACTTGGTGTGGGGCTGGCATCCAGTATTCGTGGTCGTAACCCGATGATTGATGGCTTTGGCCTGATCGCACTGGCTTCTTTAACACCAATGATGTTTGTAATGCTGTATGGAATGGTGATTTAAAGAATGGATATTATAAACAACTTTATTGAAGTCTTTGTTTCAACCATTGGCGATGTCCTGCCGATTGTAACAATTATTTTTGCAACACAATATTTAATTATTCGCCGTCCAATGGATAATTTAAAGCAGGTTATTTTTGGTTTTGTGCTGGTGGTTTTCGGGATGGCTTTTTTTCTGGTGGGACTGGAAGAAGCTTTATTTCCTTTAGGCGAGGTGATGGCAAAACAATTAACCGCAGCGGATTTTCTGGGAGTAGATAGCATTGCCGAACATGTTCACTGGAACAGCTACATCTGGGTATATGTATTTGCTGCCGCCATTGGCTTTTCAACCACGTTGGCCGAGCCTGCACTATTAGCGGTTGCCATTAAGGCTCAGGATGTTTCCGGTGGTACGGTGAGTATCTGGGGTTTGCGCACGGCCGTTGCCATTGGTGTTGGGCTGGGTATTTCTTTAGGTACTTTTCGTATCGTAACGGGCACGCCGTTACATTATTACATTATTGCAGGTTATATCATTGTGCTGGTGCAAACTATTTTTGCGCCTAAAAGTATTATTGCCCTGGCCTATGATTCCGGTGGCGTAACAACATCAACGGTGACTGTTCCGCTGGTTGCCGCGTTAGGGATTGGCCTGGCTGGCACGGTTCCGGGGCGAAGTGAGTTAATTGATGGCTTTGGTTTAATCGCATTCGCAAGTTTATTTCCAATGATAACCGTTATGGCTTACGCCCAGATTGGGCAGTGGCGAGCAAAACAATGTTTGAGAAAGAAACAACTAACAGGAGAATAGCAAATGCATTTTAAATTAATTATCGCGTTACTTGAAACCAATAAGGTTGATGATGTAATGAATGCAGCTAGAGAGGTAGGTGCAACCGGTGCAACCGTCATCAGTCATGCTCGTGGAGAAGGTTTAAATAAAAACAAAACCTTCTTTGGCTTGTCTCTGGAAACACAACGCGATGTGGTTTTGTTTCTGGTTGAGGAACATTTAAGTCGGATGATTCTAGAGAAAATTTCAGAAGTAGGTGGGCTGGAAGGTGAGAGTGGTGGTATTGCTTTTCAGATAGATGTGGAAGATGCCGTTGGTGTTGCAAACCAGGTAAAAAGTTTAACTGATGTTGTGGAGGAAAAAATATGAATGATACAAAAATAGTTCATGTTCGTGATGTGATGAAGCCAAATTTTGATCTTGTTGACGGCATGTTAACCGTGAGTGACGCTTTAAATACAATGAAAAATATTGAGACTAAATGTCTGGTTGTTAATAAGCGTACCGAGAATGATGAATATGGCCTGGTGCTGATTTCTGATATTGCCAAGCAGGTGCTGGCGAAAGATCGTTCACCTGAGCGTGTTAATATCTATGAAATTATGTCAAAGCCGGTGATTACCGTTGACCCGGGGATGGATATTCGTTACTGCGCAAGATTGTTTGAAAAGTTTAATC
Source organism: uncultured Thioalkalispiraceae bacterium (assembly GCA_964516315.1). Classification (GTDB taxonomy): domain Bacteria; phylum Pseudomonadota; class Gammaproteobacteria; order UBA6429; family Thiohalophilaceae; genus SZUA-37. The sequence continues at coordinate 9,176 of CAZEZI010000064.1, read as the reverse complement.
TTTCCCGTACACCAGTAGTTGAAGATGGGCTTGTGATTGGTATTGTCAGTTTTACCGATATGGTGTTAAAAGGTTTAGTGAACTAGAATAGCTGCTATGTTTTCTATAGATAAAAAATCGGGCCGGTTAAATGAAGCGATACAACTGGAATCACCCAACTATGATGCACGGCCTGTTGATGAGATTAGTCTAATCGTTATACATGGGATCAGTTTGCCACCGGCCGAGTTTGGCGGGCAGTATATTGACAAGTTTTTTACCAATAATCTGAATCCGGACACCCACCCTTATTTTGAAAAAATAAAAGATTTAAGAGTTTCTTCACATTTATTAATCGAGCGAAGTGGTACAGTGAAGCAGTTTGTTCCCCTTACCCGGCGAGCATGGCACGCGGGCGAGTCGGTATTTAATAACCGTAGCTGTTGTAATGATTTTTCAATTGGCATCGAGCTGGAAGGTGCAGATGAGCTTGCCTATGCAGATATTCAGTATGATATTTTGCAACAGTTGTGCGAATGTTTGCAAAAGACCTATCCAGCCATTTTGAAGCAAAATATTGTCGGCCATTGTGATATTGCCCCCGGTAGAAAGACCGATCCAGGGGCGTCTTTTGACTGGCAGCGCTTTAAAGCTAAATTTGCATAAGTTACAATAAGCCAGAGTCCCAAAGGTTCGAAATAGCCAAACCCCACTGCCAAGGATAAACGTTTAAGTTATGGAATTTATTACAATTTTAATTGCTGTGGCGGTTGAGCAGTATTATAAGGATGTTGACCGTTATCGCCAATTTGACTGGTTTGCAAGTTATTGTGACTGGATGCAGCAAAAAACCACCGCGCTGATTCCAGTGGGGTCATCGAGTGGCACTGTGCGCTTATTAATTTTACTGGCCCCTGTTGTTATTGCGATTGTACTTGTCGATAGTGTTTTTTCTGGCATGGGCAGTTTCTTCAGCTTTATCTTCAGTATCGTTATTCTTATATATAGTATTGGCCCCAAAGATCTAACAACCCAGGTTGAAAAATATCTGGCATCGTTGTCCTCGGGGGACACCGAAGGTGCCTTGCTTAAAGCGAATACTTTTTTTGCAGGACATTGTTACGAACCTGAAATTGGTGGTTCGCCCGCTACGATTGCCGAAATAATGAAACGCGGTATTTTACTCGCTTTTAGTAACCGGGTTCTGGCTGTTTTGTTCTGGTTTATTATTCTGGGGCCACTGGGTGCGTTGCTCTACAGATTAACCGTTTTACTGCTTGAGCGTTTTGCTGGTGGCTATTTCGGAGCCGAAACCACCCCCCCCTCAGAAGCCGGGGAAGAATCAGACCTGGAGTTTAAATCAGCCATTCGGCGCCTCTATATGATTCTCGGCTGGGTGCCAGCCCGGTTATGTGTGATTACCTTTGCTTTAGCGGGCAGTTTTGCCGATACCTTGTTGTGCTGGACCTGCGCCGCAGACTTTTTTAATAAGAATAATGATGAACTTATTGTTGAGAGTGGTCTGCATGCATTAAAAATGGACGTTGAACCAGCGAATGAAAGTGAAGGTGATAGCTCGGAATATATAAACGAGGTTGAGCAAGTTCTTGTTCTGGTGAAATGGTCTTTGATTATTGTTATTACTGTCATTGCATTAATGACCATTGTTGGCTGGATCTATTAAATAAAAAATGCCTGAGTTTAGCCCATGATAGAACTTATATTGGGTGGTGCGCGTTCCGGAAAAAGTGGCTATGCGCAACAATGTGCCGTTGACAATAATAAACCTGTGTTATTAATTGCTACTGCAACAGCCGATGATAATGAAATGCTGCAGCGGATTAATCTGCATAAACAACAACGCCCGACTAATATTGAAGTCATTGAAGAGCCATTCGATCTTGCTGCTGTTTTAATGTTTAATGCTAATTCAGATAAAAGTATTTTAATTGATTGCTTAACCTTATGGGTTTCCAACCTGTTATTGAAATATAAAGAAAAAACAGAAGACTCAAAAGAGTTTAACGAGTTTATTGCCTGTTTGGATACAATCAATACCGATGTTTATATTGTAAGCAATGAAGTAGGTATGGGCATTATACCGCTTGGGCATTTAAACAGAATTTATTGTGATGCCGTTGGGCGATTACATCAGGCCATTGCTGCAAAAGCACAACGGGTAACCTTAATGGTGGCGGGTTTGCCACATTCAATTAAAAGTGAAACAAACACATGACATGGTTTACTACTCCAGCGGCTGATTTGAATGTTGAGATTCAGCAACAAGCAATACAACATCAATCTGTTTTAACCAAGCCAGCAGGCTCATTGGGGCAACTTGAAAATATTGCCATTCAGTTTGCTGCCATGCAATCCAGCAATATCCCCAAACTGGAGAATACCTATATTGCAGTTTTTGCAGCAGATCATGGTGTGATGGATGAAAATGTTTCGGCTTTTCCACAAGCAGTCACTGCCGAGATGGTACGCAATTTTTCAAGAGGGGGGGCAGCCATTAGTGTTTTGTCCAAACAGTTGAATGCAATGCTGGATGTGGTGGATATGGGCACGGTTAATGAGCTGGAAACCTTACCCGGTGTTATATCAAAACGTATCGCATCGGCAACCCATAATTTTTGTACGCAAGCAGCCATGTCAGCAGAACAATGTAGTCAGGCATTGGATGTGGGTAAAGAAATTGCTGAAAAAGCAAAGCACAGCAAAGCAGATATTTTTATTGGCGGTGAAATGGGTATTGGTAACACAACCACCTCGGCGGCTTTAGCATGTGCGTTATTACAACAACCGGTTGCCAGCATTGTTGGGCCGGGTACGGGGCTGGACGACAAAGGGATTCAGCATAAAATAGAAGTTATCGAAAAAGCACTGGCTTATCATAAACAGGCCAATACAGAACCGCTTAAAATACTGGAAAATTTAGGTGGCTTTGAGATTGTCGCGCTAGTCGGTGCCTATATTCGTGCTGCACAAATTGGTTTACCTTGCGTGATTGATGGTTTTATTACCTCCGTTGCCGCATTGTTTGCAACACGTTTATCAAAAGGTGTGGAACACTGGTTTATTTATTCTCACCAATCGGCTGAACCCGGCCACCGTATTGTATTGCAGGCATTAAATGCCACACCGTTATTAAATATAGGGATGCGCTTAGGTGAGGGCAGTGCGGCTGCAACTATTGTATGTTTACTAAAGAATGCGCTGGCTCTACATAATAATATGGCAACCTTTGAACAAGCCGGTGTGAGCGACAAGGTATAATTACTTGCTGCATACAATGGATGAGTTAAATAAAACAAGTTTTATTTTTTTACGTCATGGTGAGCCTGTTGGTGGTAAAAAATTTCGTGGCAGTACAGACGATCCTTTAACTGAGCAAGGTTGGCAACAAATGCAAAGCGCAGTAGCTGATTTGTTATTTGATGAAATAGTCAGCTCGCCACTTAAACGTTGCGCCGAATTTTCGGCCAGACTTCAGTCCAGGTTTGATATTCCTTATCATATACACAACGATTTACAGGAAATGCATTTAGGAATATGGGAAGGCTTGTCTCCTGCACAGGTTGAAAAGCTGGATAAAAAAGCATTGTATGCTTTCTGGGAAAACCCAATTAAAAATACACCTCCCAGTGGTGAAAACTTTCTGGATTTTGAAGAACGTATTTTAATGGTATGGGATAAACTAAAAACAGATTATTTGTCCACAACACAATCAAAGACAATTCTGGTTGTTTCACACGCAGGTGTGATGATGGTGTTACTAAAAGCATTATTGAAAATACCAATAGAAAATATTTTAACAATCAAACTGAATTTTGCCAGTAAGGTACGTATTGAACTGTTTGACGAAAGCTATCAGCTTAAACCACAAATATATATTGAACATGGGTATAGATTCTAGATGCGATCTTTTTTTATCCCATTTCTGATAGCTGTGCAATTTTTAACCCGTTTGCCAGTATCATTTTTGCTTAAGCAGAACAATGTTTACACTGCAGACAACCAGTCCCGTTCATTGAAGTATTACCCTCTTGTTGGTTTTATCATTGGCGCTATATTACTGGCTTTTATATTGTTGCTAAATTACTTTTCTGCAAACCACACTGTTTATATCACCGTTCTAAGTGTTGTTTTATGGGTTGCATTAACAGGTGGTTTACACCTTGATGGTGTTGCAGATATGGCCGATGCCTGGGTCGGTGGTTTGGGGGATAAAGATAAAACACTGCACATTATGAAAGATCCAACCTGTGGTCCATTTGGTGTGATTGCGATTGTACTTACTATTGTATTAAAGCTTGTGTTTGTTTATGAGTTAATAAATATTAGCCCATGGTTAATCTTGTTGCCGCCACTATTATCCCGTTCGGCTGTGGTTATTATGCTTATGCGTATTCCCTATGCACGGCCACAGGGGTTGGGTTCGGATTTAAGTACAATGTCAGATAAGCATATAAATACAGCAAGTGTTGTTGTTTTTACTGTAACTGCTCTTGCTTTATTGGCGGTATTATCAAATGTGGTGGTGTTATTGGGAACAATTTTTGTGAGCATTTTGTTCTATATTATGTTTACCTTGAATGTTGTGAAAAGAATTGGAGGTATAACCGGTGATATTGCCGGTGCCTTTATTGAGTATATGGAGTTAATTGTTTTATTCTCTATTATTACGTTCACATTTATGTTCCAGGTAGTTAGATGAAAAGCAGACTGTTCTTAAGTCTTTTTCTGTTATTTATAATTCCCTTGTGCTCAGCAAGCACGGTGGTTGATGATTTAGGCAATAAGTTGATTTTTAAAGAACCTGCCAGACGGATTATCAGTTTGGCACCACATGTTACCGAAATGCTTTTTTCAGCTGGCGCAGGAAAGTATATTGTAGGTGCAGTCAACTACAGTGACTATCCGGCTGCTGCAAAAAAAATACCAGGAGTCGGTTCGTATAATCAAATTAATATAGAAACGATTATCGCACTCAAGCCAGATTTAATCGTTGCCTGGGACAGTGGTAATTCACAGCATATTATCGAAAAATTAAAAAAACTGGGTTTTTCAGTATTTGTAACTGAGCCAAGGCATTTGCTGGATATTCCCGATGTGGTTAAGCGCTTAAGTATGCTTACAGTGACCAATGCAGATAAAGCCATTAATACTTACCTGAAAAAGTATAAAGCATTAAAAACAAGGTATTCACATAAAAAACCAGTAACATTATTTTATCAGTACTGGAATACTCCGTTAATGACCATTAATGGGAAACACATTATTTCAGATGTTATACGTTTATGTGGTGCAAAAAACATTTTCAACGATTTAAATGTACTTGCCCCCGCTGTTACTTTGGAAGCGGTGGTTGCCTCAAATGTTGAAGTTATTATTGTGGGTGGCCTGTTAGAACAGCACCGCCAATGGCTAAATAGCTGGCGAAAATGGCAAGATCTGCCAGCGGTTAAAAATAACCATCTTTATAATGTAAACCCCGATATACTGCAACGCCATACTATGCGGCTTATTGATGGAGCAAAAGAGTTGTGTGAGAGAGTGGATTTGGCCAGATAAACGATATTTTTGCTTATAATTTAGCCAGTAATGTCACTTTTTGTGTAATATTACCAATAATTGTCTTCTAAAACCACACCCCGATTATGTTAATCTGGTTATTTGCTATATAGATGCTTTTTTTGAGCATGATTAGAATTTGGGTTATTCCATCATTAGATCTTTGAGGGGTGGGGCTAATGGATAAGTTTGACCGTATCTATGCACTGCATACCTTGTTCGCTCACGCACGCGTACCGGTAAAAAAATCAACAATCGAAGAAAGACTCGAATGTGCCCATGCCACGGTCGAGCGCATTATTAAAGAGATGCGCCTGTATCTTAATGCACCTATTAAATATGATACAAATACAAAGGGCTATTTTTACGACAAAACAGTTGATGCGCACTATGAGTTACCCGGTTTATGGTTTAATTCATCTGAGCTTTATGGCCTGTTTGCTTCGTATCAACTATTGTCCGAAGTTGGGCCGGGAATACTTGAATCACACATAGCTCCTATAAAAGATAAGCTTGAATCTTTAATGCATTCCAAATCAATGCAAAAAGGAGATGTGGCAGAGCGTGTGCGTATATTAAAAATGGCCGCAAGAAAGCCCAACCCCAAGCATTTTAGTGTTGTTGCCAGTGCCCTGTTAATGCGCAAACAGTTAGGTATTAAATATGCCGGACGTGATAGAAATAAAATAACCGAGCGAACACTCTCACCGCAACGGCTGGTGCATTACCGCGATAATTGGTATGTCGATGCATGGTGTCATCTGCGCAAACAACTACGCACTTTTTCTATCGACAGAATTGAATACAGCCGTATGGAAAATTCAGGCGCAATAGAAATAGAACAAGCGGTATTAAAAGAGCATTACGCCTCAGCCTATGGCATTTTTAGTGGCAAGCCAAATAAAATCGCTATTTTAAAATTTAGCCAAGGTATTGCAAAGTGGGTTGCAGAAGAACAATGGCACCCTGAGCAGAATGGGCAATTTAATCTGGATAATAGTTATGAACTTCAAATTCCCTATCGTGATGCACGTGAACTCATTATGGATATTCTAAAATACGGTGCCGATGTGGAAGTGTTAAAACCGGAATCATTACGCCAGCAGATTCGAGAGCAATCAGCCCAGGTGAGCAATATGTATAAGTAAAAAATAATTATAAAACCTCAAGTATTGAGGTTGCTAGTGTGTATATTAGGTATAAATAACCAAATAGAAGGTTATCAATGCTGGAATATAAAGATAATAAAAATCCAAAAAAACTGGAAATAGATGATCTGGAAAAAATTATCATTATTATACAGGACTCCTTCCGGCCTGAAGCACGGTTGGAACTATTAAATAAACAACAACCAGAAAAGAAAAAATTATGGCTCTTGAAAAGCAAAAGACATTATGAAGAAGAACGGGAAATAACATTATCAGCAGAAAAAAACAATGAGTTGTTAACTAAATTAAAAGCCTTGACGTTACCAGAACATAAGAAATTAGCCTTGGGGCTGGATGGTACAACCTATAGCATCGATTTTATAACTAAAAGTGGGCATTGTTTTTATGAGTGGTGGGGTGAGGCGCCGGATGGGTATGGGGAATTAAAAAATTACTCGGGTTTATTGTAGAACTATAAACTGATAAACATCGTTAGCATTTAAAGTTGTGACACAGTGAAATAAATTATGGAACAATTAACAGATTTAAAAGCTATATTGCATTCAAAACGCGCAAATATTTATTACCTGGAAATGTGTCGTGTTATGCAAAAAGATGGCCGTGTTTTATATTTGACGGAAGAAAAAAAAGAAAATCAGTACTGGAATATTCCTATCGCGAATACCACCGTTATTCTTTTGGGTACTGGTACATCCATTACTCAGGCGGCAATGCGAATGTTAGCAAGTGCAGGGGTGTTAGTTGGCTTTAGTGGCGGTGGCGCAACCCCGTTATTAGCAGCAACTGAAATTGAATGGCTTTCTCCGCAAAGTGAATATCGCCCAACAGAATATATACAAGGCTGGATGTCTTTCTGGTTTGAAGAAGATAAACGGCTTGAAGCCGCTAAATATTTACAAATATCAAGAATTCAATTTATGAAAACCGTGTGGGCAAAAGACCGTGACTTAATTGTTGAAGGTTTTAATATAAATGATAAAGACATTGCTACAGCACTTAACAATACTTGCACCAAAATTGAACAGGCACAAAAAGTTACCAAGTTATTGCAGATAGAAGCTGAGCTCACTAAACGGCTCTACAAAATAGCAGCAACCCGAACCAGGCTAAAAGATTTTGTTCGCGAAAGAGAATCGGTAGATATTGCAAATGATTTTTTAAACCATGGTAATTATTTGGCTTATGGTTTGGCCGCTTGTACTTTATGGGTATTAGGTATTCCACATGGTTTTGCAGTTATGCACGGTAAAACTCGAAGGGGAGCATTGGTTTTTGATGTTGCAGATTTAATCAAAGATACCCTGGTTTTGCCCTGGGCATTTATCTGTGCCAAAGAAAACGCCACCGAACAAGAATTTCGTCAGCAATGTTTGCAGGCATTTACTAATCACAAAGCACTCGATTTTATGTTTGATCAGGTAAAAACGATTGCGCTACAGCATCATGTGGTTAACGGTGGTTCAAATGAATGCGTTTAACAATTATCAGGCTAAATTTAGCTTATTTAGCCCAGTTTGCGGAGAAAACAGGTGCTAATCTCCGCAATAATTGCGTATATTATTCTTGATTGTGCAGAGAATATCGCGCATTATATCCGCATAAAAAGCGGAGATTAACAATGTATCTATGGGAACAAGCAGATTGGCCTAGCACTAGCTGGGATGAATTAAGCTTGAGCAAACGACTTGTTCAGGCTGCAAGAGAGCAAGGGCGTTTGTTAGGCAAAATGGAGGTACTCGGTTTTGAGCTACGCAGCGAAGCGAACCTCCGTACTTTGACTGAAGACGTTGTTGAATCAAGCGAAATCGAAGGGGAAATGCTAGCACCTGAACAAGTGCGCTCATCCATCGCGCGCAGGCTTGGTTTAGATGTAGCTGGCTTGGTACCGAGTGATCGTCATGTCGATGGTGTGGTCGAAATGCTACTAGATGCAACTGGTAATTATGCCGAAGCTCTAACCGAAGAACGTCTGTTCGCATGGCATGCTGCACTTTTTCCAACGGGGCGAAGTGGAATGAATAAAATCCAGGTTGGTCGTTGGCGGGATGATAACACGGGCCCAATGCAAGTTATTTCAGGCCCTATTGGTAGAGAAAAAGTACACTATGAAGCACCACCCGCAAAACGTGTACCCGATGAAATAGCAAAATTTTTACACTGGTTTGAGCAACCAGGTGATATGAACCCATTACTTATTGCGGGTCTTGCGCACTTATGGTTTGTAACAATCCATCCATTCGATGACGGCAATGGCCGTATCGCTCGTGCAATTGCAGACATGGCACTGGCTCGTTCAGAAAAAACCGGCCAGCGTTTTTACAGTATGTCAGCGCAGATTCGTCGCGAGCATAAAGCATATTACAGCATATTAGAATGCACACAAAAAGGTGAGCTCGATATAACACAGTGGCAAGACTGGTTTCTTACCTGTTTAGTCGACGCAATCGAAGG
>CAZEZI010000063.1:0-12785 GCA_964516315.1 uncultured Thioalkalispiraceae bacterium | reverse complement strand
CGCGCTACCAGACTGCGCTATACCCCGAACAAGGGCGCGATAATACGCAAACATCCTGGTCAGGTCAAGGCCAGCCCTGCTTTACGCCCTCGTTTTTCTTTAAAATTCGACACTTGGCGAACGCGCCACTTCATGAGATTATAGCCCTTTCATTTTCAGGCATTTCATCCCCATGACGGCTCAATTAATCGACGGCAAGGCCATAGCAGCGCAATTACGCAAAGATGTTAAAAAAGGCGTGGAAGCACGCATAAAGCAAGGTAAATCGGCGCCTGGCCTGGCGGTAATTTTAGTGGGCAGCGACCCGGCATCCGAGATTTATGTGCGCAATAAGCATAAAGGCTGTGAAGATGCAGGCATTACCTCGATTGCTCATAATTTGGACAGTAATACCAGCCAGGAAGAACTTTTAAACCTGATTGACCGGCTTAATACCAACCCCGATGTGCATGGTATTCTGGTACAAATGCCGCTGCCAGAACATATCGACCCGGAAACAGTAATTGAGCGTATTTCACCCTTGAAAGATGTGGATGGTTTTCATCCTTATAATATAGGCCGTTTGGCCATTCGTATGCCGGTTTTGCGTTCCTGCACCCCTTACGGTGTAATGACGTTGCTGGCCTCAACTGGCCAACCGATACGTGGGCAACATGCCGTGGTAGTAGGTGCATCCAACCATGTCGGGCGGCCTATGATGCTTGAATTAACACTTGCGGGCTGCACTACGACTATTTGCCACCGTTTTACTCAAAATTTAGAAGAAATGGTGAAACAGGCCGATATTGTCGTTGTCGCTGTTGGCAAACCCGGTATTGTGGATGGCAACTGGATTAAGAAAGGCGCGGTGGTAATCGATGTGGGCATTAACCGTACCGACGATGGTAAGCTGGTGGGTGATGTGGATTTTGAATCAGCTAAACAAAACGCAGGCTGGATAACGCCGGTTCCCGGCGGTGTGGGGCCAATGACCGTGGCCACATTGATGCAAAATACCCTGGAAGCGGCTAATAACGAAAGCTAGAAACACGCCTGGTGGTGCCCAAACACAAAAGTAGGATGGGTGGAGCTTTAGCGTAACCCATCTCCCCTATTTGAACACGATGGGTTTCACCCATCCTACGCCTAATATCGAAAGCTGAAAACATGCCCGGTGGTTTACTACACAAGAACGTAGGATGGGTGGGTGGAGCTTTAGCGAAACCCATCACCCCTATTTGTACATGATGGGTTTCACCCATCCTACCCGGTAAAGGGCAGGTTATTTACTGCGGCGTAATATACTTGCCCAGCTTCTTTGATATATTACCAACGCACAGTGCATAAACTTTTTCTTCAATCGGATTGCCTTCCATCGATGCAGCGTATAACTCATCTTCATCCAGAATAAATTCAAACGGTTTGCCCTGATACTCGCCTTCGCAACGCTCCAGAACAATATCACCAGAGGCATCGAAAGATCGAAAGCCGTGTAATTTTCCACTGTATTGGTGGAAGCTAATAAGGGTTTGAACCGGTGCATTATGGTAACCCGGCAAATAAGCTGCCAGAAAATCGCGCGCTACCCGGCCATTATCATCATGCACATAAACTTCAATCGTATGCATTACGTCCGGGTTGTTTTTTTCCCACTGGACTTTGCTTAACAATTTTCCGGTTTTTCTCGAAATATAATTTTCTTCAATGTAAAAATCTTTATTACCGGCATAACCACCAATGGATTTTTTCATTTCATGGCGGTGCTTTTTAATCAACATATGATGTAATTTTAAGGTGTCCTGAGCAAAGGCTTGCCATTTGCGAATATGCTGATTGTCTTCTTTCATGCTGACTTCGTCTGCGGCCAGAGTATTCGCCGCCATGCCTAAAAAACCAGTAACAATCAAAAAATATTTGATATTCCGCATCATTATCCCCTTTGTTTTCCAGACATAAATAAAAGACTGGCAGCCCACTTATAAGTTCCGCCCTTATTCTCGGCGCCAACCTGTTTGGCCTGCCGCATCTTCTAAAATAATACCCTGTTCTTTCAATTTGTCACGAATGCGATCACTTTCGGCCCAGTCTTTGTTGCATCTTGCATCATTTCGTTGCTGAATCAGGTTTTCGATGTCCTCATCAGTTAAGCCACCTTGCTTACTTTGCCCGGCTTTTAAAAAGGCATCCGGTACTTGCTGTAACAAACCCAGTTGCGCAGCTAAAAACTTTAAACTGGCGGCAGCCTGTTCGGCTTTGGGCAATTCCGTTTTGCGAAAACGGTTGATGTCTTTAGCCAAATCAAACAAGGCGGACAGGGCTTCGGGGGTATTAAAATCATCATCCATTGCTTTGTAAAACTTGTCGACAGCTGCCCCTTTATTATTTTCAGCAACAATCGATTCCATTTCTTTAAGCGCAGTGTATAACGTTGTTAACGCGGCTTTGGCATTGTTTAAATTGGCTTCAGAATAATTCAATGGGCTGCGATAGTGACTGGTTAAAATAAAGTAACGAATCACTTCGGGCGCATATTGCTTTACCACTTCGCGGATAGTAAAAAAATTACCCAACGACTTGGACATTTTCTCTTCATCGACACGCACAAAACCATTGTGCAACCAGACATTCACAAACTTTTCGCCGGTAGCGCCTTCGCTTTGCGCAATTTCATTTTCATGATGCGGAAACTGCAAGTCCATACCGCCGCCATGAATATCGAAATGGTTGCCAAGACAATGGGTCGACATCGCGGAGCATTCAATATGCCAACCCGGTCGCCCGTCACCCCAGGGCGATGGCCAGTTGGGTTCGTCCGGTTTGGCGGCTTTCCACAAAACAAAATCGAGCGGATCCTTCTTGGCCGGATCCACTTCTACCCGTTCCCCTGCGCGCAGGTCTTCCAGCTTTTTGCCAGACAACTGTCCATAATCGGCAAAATGATTAATGGCGTAATAAACGTCACCATTATCGGCCGCATAGGCTTTGCCGTTTTTAATTAACGTTTCGATCATTTCGATAATTTGCGACATGTGCCCCGTTGCACACGGTTCCTGATTTGGTGGCAAAACGCCCAGTGCAGCCGCATCTTCATGCATCGCCTCAATAAAACGTCGGGTTAAGTCACTAAAGCCTTCTTTATTTTCGTTGGCACGCTGGATAATTTTATCGTCTATATCGGTAATATTGCGCACGTAGGTCACATGCTCGGCTCCGTAAATCTGGCACAAATAGCGATAAATCACGTCAAAAACAACCAGTACACGCGCATGGCCGATATGGCAAAAGTCGTAAACGGTCATACCGCACACATATAAACGGACATTTTCGGGGTCAATGGGCTTAAAAGTTTCTTTTTGCTTGTTCAGACTGTTATAAACGACCAACATGGTATTTTTAAATCTCGGTTAATGGATGTAATAAGGCTATTTTACCTGTGGCCAACACATAAATACCAGTACATTAATACCAGCGCATTAACACAGTTATTCTTAGGCTAAAATTCACTATTTGAATAGCTACCCAGTCTCTGCAAAAGAAGCTAGACCAACCCCCCCAAACCTTAGTATGATCGCGCCAAATGGCACAAACCAGCCAACCACACTGCAAAATGGAACCGACAATGAAAAAACTATTATCCACACTTATCTTACTCGCTGGCATAAGCAGCAGCGTTTACGCCGCCAACCCCCAGGTTATTATGACCACAAATTTAGGTGCCATCACTATCGAACTGAATGCAGAAAAAGCACCGAAAACTGTAGGCAATTTTTTAAAGTATGTTCAGAAAGGTTTTTACAATGGCACTGTTTTTCACCGTGTTATCGGCAACTTTATGATTCAGGGCGGTGGCTTTACTACTGGCTTCCAGAAAAAACCAACCGATGCCGCAATTATGAACGAAGCCAATAACGGTTTAAAAAATGTAAAAGGCAGCATTGCCATGGCTCGAACCGGCGACCCGCATTCTGCTACTGCACAGTTTTTTATTAACGTAAAAGATAATGACTTTTTAGACTTTCGTGCTCCCACACCACGTGGCTGGGGTTACACAGTTTTTGGCAAAGTAGTTAAAGGTATGAATGTAGTCGAAAAAATTCGTAATGTTAAAACCGGTAGCAAAGGGCCTTTCAGACAGGATGTTCCGCACACAGCTGTTATTATCGAAAAAATCGAACTTGTTGGTGGCCCTGCTGCACCGGCAGCCCAAAAATAAACCAGCTACTATATTTAAAGGATATTTCAGATGATCGTAATGACTACAAGTTTCGGTGAAATTAAAATCGAACTGAATAAAGACAAGGCACCGGAAACAACCGCCAACTTTGAGCAATATGTTAAAGACGGTTTTTATGATGGTACTATTTTCCACCGCGTTATTGATAACTTTATGGTTCAGGGTGGTGGCATGGAATCGGGCATGAAAGAAAAAACAACCCGTGCCCCAATCAAGAACGAAGCCGATAACGGCTTAAGCAATGCAAAAGGTACACTTGCTATGGCACGTACCATGGACCCAAATTCAGCAACAGCACAATTCTTTATTAATGTTGCCGACAATAAATTTCTTGACCACCGTTCACCTACTCCCGATGGCTGGGGATACTGTGTATTTGCAGAAGTAGTCGAAGGCATGAATGTTGTTGAAAAAATCAAAAATGTAGCAACAACAAACAGTGGCATGCATCAGGATGTACCAGCCCAAGATGTGATTATTGAAAAAGTTGTTATCGAAGAAGAATAAGTAAGCCCTTCGATGACAACACTGTTTATTGCTGATTTACACTTAAGTGATCAGCGACCTGCAATAACCGATCTGTTTATTACCTTTATTGAAAATGAAGCACAGCAAGCCCGTGCTTTATATATTTTGGGTGACCTGTTTGAAGCATGGCTGGGTGATGACTGTATTCTGCCCCACTACCAGCCTGTTATTGCTCAATTAAAACAACTTACCGATAACAATATTCCTGTTTATATTTTACATGGCAACCGGGATTTTCTTATCGGTGAGCAATTCTGCGTCTTAAGCGGCTGCCAACTGTTAGATGAAAGTGCAGTAATCACAATTGATGAGCAGCGTTATCTGGTTATGCATGGCGATACACTCTGTACCGATGATGTTAAGTACCAGCAGTTTCGTACTATGGTGCGCGATCCCGAATGGCAAAAACAATTACTGGCAAAAAGCCCTGCCGAGCGCATTGCGCTAGCAAAACAGTACCGTGAAATCAGCCAGAGCGAAACTGCAGAGAAAGCCAGTGACATTATGGATGTAAACCAGACAGCAGTTGAAAAAGTAATGCGCGCCGCAGATATTACAACGTTAATACATGGCCATACACATCGACCCGATATCCACAAGTTTGACTTAGACGGTAAAGATGCACAACGTATTGTTTTAGGTGACTGGTATGAGCAAGGCAGTGTTTTACGCGTACAAAACAAGATTTTTAATTTAGAAACTATCGCCGAGCCTGCAACTTAAATATCCCAGTCATACCCGTGAAGACGGGTATGACGGATAGTTTTTAAAGCTACTCTTCAAAACTAACCTTACCTTCCCTTAATTCCTTCACGGTATAACGTTTAAAATCTGTGGGTAAAACAAATAATTTTTCATCCACTTTATAATTCTCGTCAAAGTCAACCAGTGTGCGTGCATATTCTTTATGCCCCATTGTTTGAACAGGGAAACCAAACATAAGCTGGCGTGCAGGTGCAAATGTGTCTTGCGCCAAATCACAGGCATTGTGCATATCGGCCGGAACATTTGACAAGATACTTTTGCTATCTGATGCCATTAAAATCGAAAATTCTCTTAATGCAGTCACTGCGCCGGGCATTAAGTCGTTTACAGTAATCAAATTACTACAAACTTCATCATTAACCAGTAACTGGTAATGACGGGGGTTCTGCCCAGCCACTTTAGGTGCATCTTTCATTTCACCCAGATCTTTTTCAGTAAAATTCAGTTTAATGGGTGACTCGACCTTGCTGTCTTTTTTATGTACAGTCATCACTGTTTTGTCCTCAATGACCACACTATGAACTAACGACTGCTTTCGATCAAAAAGAATAAAGTCTTCTGCGCCATCACCATCATCAAAACGCACAAACTCAGGTGTTACAATAATCCGGGTGGGATAAGGTTCTACAAATTGTTCCTGCTCCACAAACATTATTTTATAAGCATAATCTGTTGGTTCTTTTTTGCTGCATGCCGTTACAGTTACAACCACTAAACTTACTACTAACCATTTAAAATATTTCATCACTACTATTTATTCCTGCTTACATATTATTTTCAAGATAATCGAGTTCCTGTTGTGTGAACCCGGCTTTTAATCGCGCATCATAATTAACCGGTTTTTTAATCCCACTATTCAGGTATTGCTTTAACAAATCCCGAAAGGTTTTATCATGCTCAACATCTCGTTGTTCACAACAATAACGAAACCAATGAGAGCCTATCTCGACATGGCCGATTTCTTCACTTTGAATAATGCTGAGTATTTCATTTGCCCGCGTGTCACCCACACTTTCAAATTTTTTCATAATACCCGGTGTAACATCCAGACCTCGTGCTTCAAGTACTCTGGGAACCAGCGCCATTCTCACCAGTACGTCATGGTCTGTTTCAACGGCCATTTCCCACAGGCCATTATGCGCAGCAAAGTCACCATAGGCAAACCCTAATTCATTCAAATAGTCATTTATTAAACTGAAATGTTCCGCTTCCTCTTTTGCTATTTTCATCCAGTCCAGGTAATACTGCATTGGCATATCTCGAAAACGATATACCGCATCCCAGGCCAGATTAATTGCGTTGAATTCAATGTGACAAATCGCATGCAGTAAAGTTGCCCTGCCTTCGAGAGAATTTATTTTCCGGTGGGGTAATTCCCGTGGTTGCACTAATTCGGGTTTATTGGGTCGACCAGGAATGGGTAACTTTTGAATGTGCAAATCTGTATTCGATAATTTCAGCTCAAGCTTCAGATTAGCAAACTTATTAACGGCAATATAAGTCTGCTCCACTTTTTCCTGTGGGCTGGGAATGTTAAGAATTTCCCAGGCTGTACTAAATAAATCATTCTGCATTATTAGATTTTAACAAAATGTGGGCAAAAGGCCTATTTCTAATGTCGTGTAAAGAAATCAGAAAAATGGTTATTGCGAAATTATGGTTAAACAGCAAATCTTTTACCATTTGTATGCAACCACTATATCCATAACATTGGTTCCCGTTGGGCCGGTATTAACCACGTCTCCACTGGCTTGCAAGAATGTTGCTGAATCATATGCTTGAATGCTCTCCGCTATGGAATACCCGTCCTGCTCACCACGCAATACTGTTTCACCATCAACCAGTGCACCAGCATCATCGGTATTACCATCCGTTCCATCCGTTCCGAGACAAAGAACAATTATATTATCCAACCCTTTAATCCTGTTGGCAATTAAAAGTGCTAAATGCTGGTTGCGTCCACCTTTACCCGCACCACCAGACAATTTTACTGTTGGTTCGCCACCCCAGATATAGAAACCACACCCACCCTGAGAAATTTTTGAAACAATATTTTCTGCTTCCTGTTCTACATTGGCAGCTAAAGCCTGTTTAAATGTATTCGCTGTTGAATCGCAGAGTGTGGCAATTTTGTCTACCAGTATGGTATTCGTTGCAACCAAATCAGTAAATACTTCAGTTCTATTATTGTTAAGTTCATTGTCAACCGGGGATTCCACCAGCCGTTTAAGCCAATCCGGTAAAGATGCCACTGTCGTATTCAGTGTCTTTTTAACGAACAACCCAGAACCAATAAAATAAGGATCATTACTTAAAACATCCGATAATAACAAGTTTGATACTTTCAGATGTGAGGCTAGCGAAGCCAACTGACCACCTTTAATAGTAGATAATCGCTGACGAACAACATTCACTTCATTAATCGCAAGCCCGGAAGCAAGTAACCAGTTATTGACTTTCACCAGATCATTCAGGCTAACACCCGACTTTAATTGTTCCACCAGCGCTGAAGTCCCGCCGGAAACCAGAACAATAAGGTGTGTGTGTTCAGGTAAATGAGTTATAAAATTAACCAGCTTTTGACCAGCGATTAAACTTTTATCAGAAGGCACAGGATGGCTGGACTCGTAATATTCAAATCGGGAATTTAAAGCTGTATTTGGTAAATGGCCTTGTTTCGATATAACCAGACCCGCTAAAAAATTTTTCTTAACAACTGCGTACGCACCCCGTGCCATACTATAAGCTGCTTTACCTATTGCAATAATTGCAATTTTTTCGTTAGCAACAAGTCGTGGGGAAAATTGCTTACTGAGTAAGTAATGCTTAACACATTGTTCACCACGTACAACTTGTAAAGCCGTGTTGTAAATTTCCAGAACTTTCTTTCGTTGTGTAGTATTGGTCATCATTCTGAATATTTACCATTTATCCTTTTCAGTTAATTTAACCTGACTAATGGATCCTGCTGGTAATACTGTCGTAACAGATCGTAAATAACAGGATAGTTTTTCTGAAGAATACGCGGGCATTCAAAAAACACTTCAGTTAGCACCGAAAAAAACTCTGCCGGCGAACTCGCAGCATAACAATCAATTCCCATTGATTCCCCTCTACTGCATCGTAGTTGAAAATGCTCAAATCCGGCACTGAATGCATCAACCCATTCCTTTGCATTCATACTTGCATGCAATGGTGGAAAACCATTTGCCACCCCGTTTTGCATATCAAGTTTATGTGCAAACTCGTGAATAACCAGATTGCTACCATCAACAACCCCGGCAAACTCGGTGTCATCCCAGGATAAAATAACCGGCCCGCGTTGCCATGACTCACCCACCAGATCAGACTGCACATAATGCACTACGCCATTCTCATCCGTAATAGTACGTTTAGGTGCAAACCCTGAAGGATAAACAATCACCGACAACCAACCCGAATAACAGCCAAGCCCCAGCTTTAATATAGGTAAACAGGCTTGCAAGGCAATGAGTAATGTCATTGGTAACGTCACTATAAAACCCTGTGCCCCTTCAAACACCTTATGGTGTAGAAACAGAATGGTCAATTTCTGTAACTGTTTTTTTTCTTCAGCCGTTAACCTTGCCAACAACGGTAAAGAAGAAAACGCCTGTTCCCACTGAACGGCAGTAATGGTTGAGCGCTTGATAACGCGTTGGTCTAGCCATTGGTGAAATAAATTAAACATAATCTGATAAGTTTAAAAACAATATCGTGCGCCCTGAGTAATAAATCAAAAAAGCATACTATTCAAGCTCTCCCCAACGCTGGAAAGCTTT
The DNA here is from genome assembly GCA_964516315.1 of uncultured Thioalkalispiraceae bacterium. Classification (GTDB taxonomy): domain Bacteria; phylum Pseudomonadota; class Gammaproteobacteria; order UBA6429; family Thiohalophilaceae; genus SZUA-37. The sequence continues at coordinate 3,479 of CAZEZI010000063.1, read as the reverse complement.
ACTTAACTCTGTTTCTATTTCAGTTAACCGTGACATTGTCTGGTTTACGATATGGTTATCTTTTTGGTAAAAATCACTCTCACTTGTCAGGTTAACAAGCTGTTGTTGCTCTGCTTCGAGTTTTTCAATGTGCTCGGGCAATAAATCCAGCTCACGCTGATCTTTATAGCTTCGTTTTTTTTCAGCAGGTTTTTGTGGTGCTTTAGATGTAGCCGTTTTTTTATTATCAACTGTACTTTGTTTTGATGATACAACTTTAACCGGCTCGCCACGTTGTCTTAAATAATCGTTGTAGCCACCTACATATTCGTCAACCTGCCCATCACCTTCCATTACAATCGTACTGGTAACGATGTTATCCAGAAATTGCCGGTCATGACTGACCAGAATCAAAGTACCTTCGTAGTTCAGCAATAATTCTTCGAGTAGTTCCAGTGTTTCAACATCCAGATCATTGGTGGGTTCATCGAGCACCAGCAAGTTGGCGGGCTTTATAAATAAACGTGCAAGCAATAGGCGATTACGTTCACCACCGGATAAGGTTTTAACTGGTGACTGTACTCGTGCAGGGGGAAACAGGAAATCCTGTAAATAACCAATAACATGACGGTCTTTACCATTCACCATAACACGGTCACGACCATGATTGAGGTTTGCCATAACAGAGGCATTCATATCAAAATCAGCACGGTTTTGATCGAAATAGGCAACTTCCAGATTGGTGCCCAGTTTTACTTTACCGGCAGTCGGTTTTAATTCACCCAGTAGCAGCTTAATTAAAGTGGATTTACCTGAACCATTTGCACCGATAATACCAATTTTGTCACCACGTAATATTTTAGTACTGAATTCTTTTACTATTGGCTTGTCACCATAACTAAAACTGGCTTTACGTACTTCGGCAACAATACGCCCCGAACTATCGGCTGCATCAAGGTTTAATTTGGCTTTACCTTGCTGTGTGCGCCGTCGCGCATGTTCATTTCGCATGGCTTTTAATGCCCGCACACGGCCTTCGTTTCGGGTGCGACGTGCTTTTATGCCTTTACGTATCCATTGTTCTTCCTGTGCCAGACGTTTATCGAACTTGGCATTATGCTCGGCTTCTATCACAAGGAACTCTTCCTTTTTAACCAGATATTGTTCATAACCAAATTCCCACGAAGTGATATTGCCACGATCCAGCTCAACGATACGGGTTGCCAGTTTTTTAACAAATTCCCGGTCATGCGATACAAATAAAATAGTCCCTTTATAGTTTTGTAAAAACCCTTCAAGCCAGAGAATCGATTCAATATCGAGATGGTTAGTCGGCTCGTCCAGCAACAAAATATCCGGCTCGCAAACCAGAGCACGCGCCAGCATTACCCGGCGTTTATAGCCGCCCGACAAACTACTCACCAGCACATCTTCCGGCAATGACAGTTTGCTGACCATTGCTTCCACTCTCTGCTCTAATGACCAGCCGTCTAAACGTTCCAGCTGATTTTGATAGTCATTGAGTTGATTAACTAAACGTGCCGATTCTTTTTCATCCGTTACATCCGCAAGCGCGTGTACAGTATTATGATAATCAGTAATCAGTTGGCCTACATTTTCGATACCACTGGCAACCACTTCAAAAACGGTACGCTGTTCATCATTCGGCACCTCTTGCATCAGGTATGAGACTTTTAAGCTCGGTGCCCGCCAGATACTACCATCATCCAGCGTAGCTTCACCGAGCAGAACTTTCATCAGAGTTGACTTGCCTTCACCATTACGACCAATGAGTGCAATGCGTTCACCGGCATCAATGGTTAACGATGCTTTGTCCAGTAAGGCAACATGGCCATAGCTTAAACAGGCTTTATCAAGTGTGAGTAACGGCATACTACTTATAAACCCAGGCTAACATCATTAATAATATCGTTGATATCTTCCAGACCAACAGCAATTCGAATCATCCCTTCAGTAATACCCGCTTCTGCACGTTGCTCATCCGTTAAACGACCATGCGTGGTGGTAGCAGGATGGGTAATGGTACTTTTTGTATCACCCAGATTTGCTGTTATCGATAATAATTTTGTTTTATCAATTAAATTCCATGCTGCTGTTTTACCCTCTTTCAGATCAAAGGCCAGTACACCACCAAAGTTACTTTGTTGCTTAACCGCTAATGCATGTTGCGGGTGTGATTCCAGACCGGGATAATAAACACGGTTTACACTCTCATGTTGTTCCAGAAATTCAGCCAACTTCAGGGCATTTTCACTATGAGCATCCATTCTTAATTTAAGTGTTTCCAAACCTTTTAAGAACACCCACGCATTAAATGGACTCATACTTGGGCCAGCAGTTCTTAAAAAACCATACACATCTTCACCAACCAGTTTTTCATTACCAACAACGGCACCACCAATACAACGGCCCTGCCCATCAATATACTTTGTAGCAGAATGAATAACGACATCGGCACCAAACTCCAGTGGTTTTTGTAATGCAGGCGTACAAAACGCATTATCCACCACAAAAATACAATCATTGTTATGTGCGATGGTCGCCAGTGCTTCAAGGTCGGCAATTTCAGTTAACGGGTTCGATGGCGTTTCAACAAAAAGTAATTTTGTTTTACTGGTAACCGCCTGTTGCCATGCATCCAGATCCGTTATTGGTACATAGGTAACCATTATCCCCATGCGGGATAAATATTTGTCGAACAAAACAACGGTGCTGCCAAAAATAGATTTGGACGAAACAACATGGTCACCTGCTTCCAGTAAACCGCAGCAGGTGCTTAAAATAGCCGACATGCCGGATGCTGTGGCAACACAACGCTCGCCACCTTCGAGTTGCGCTAACCGTTCCTCAAAATTACGTACCGTAGGGTTGGTAAAACGCGAATAAATATTACCAGGTTCATCACCACTAAACCGCGCTGCTGCCGATGCTGCCGAGTCAAAAACATAACTGGACGTTGGGAAAATAGGTTCGCTGTGCTCCCCTTCCTGTGTACGGGTTTGCCCTGCCCGAACGGCCAGGGTATCAAAACCCCATTCGTTGCTATTTTTAGTGTCCGACATAATAACCTCGTATTATTTCTTCATATTACTTCGTGGCGGGCATAAAAAAACCCGCTTACACTAAAGCAGGTTCTACCCACGCTTTAGCTGTTTTTATTAAGCGCCCGCAAGCTGATCTTCAAATCGGCGCCGATGTATTAAACATCTAGACAAAGAATATGCCCAAAATACTGCAAAGTCAAATGCATGAATAGCTAAATACAAATTATACGATGCTTATTACTGAGTAAAAACCTTTGCACGGATAACGAGAAGCTGGAGAACAAGGCGAAAGCTAACGATGAAGCGGAATTTACACATAGTAAATGAGCATTCTGAGTTGGCTTTCAACGCAGTTATCCAGCTTCTCGTTATTCGTGCGGAGGTTTTTTATGCATTGTTGTACATATCAACAACCTCATTATCCTGCACTTTATC
>CAZEZI010000062.1:0-13159 GCA_964516315.1 uncultured Thioalkalispiraceae bacterium | reverse complement strand
CAGATATTCAACAGCAATTTGACAAATACCCTAATTGTGTCAATAAAGTTGCTCGCGCGCGCTATTATATTCGGCGTAGTCAGGAAAATAACTAAAGACAAAATAACCTTAAAGCCGTAAGCCCCCAATAAAGAACCGGCCGAAGCCGGTTGTTTACTTGCTTTTAAAGCTTTATTACGGAAAAGCAGGGATATTGGGTTCCAGGCCTTTCATATCAGCTTCTGGATGATGCCGAGTCACCATCTCACTGATTTCAGCCACTTTTTCAACCGGCACATCAACAATAAAAAGTATTTTACCGCTTGAAAGATCCTTCTCAAAACGACGATGCCGGGTATTCGGCACATTAACAGCAATCATGGCCGAGGAAAATACACCTAAGAACAATCCTGCAAAGAGAGTTATCATAATTGTGGCACTTTCATAGCCAGGCGAAACCAGGCCTAAACTGACCGCAGCCGCACCTAACACAACACCCGTTAAACCACCGAGAGGAACCCCTCTTTGAATAGCCTGGATTAAATCGCTTTTCTGTAAAATATTGGCTTCAGGTAAGTCATTTAAGTCAACATCTTCTCTGGCAATCACATGCATTTTACTTTCGGCAACACGTGACAGTAGAAGCTCATTATGGATAGTACGTGCAAGATCAACATCTGGAATCATGAAATACATACGACGAATCATAGTTATCACCTCCATTATTATATCTATATAAACCGCTATACTACTTAATAGTATAGTGTAAGCTGGGAAAATATCTAAAACCCTTAGCTTTTACACTGACTATAAACAGGGTCTATAGTCATTTTTTTATGGTTAAAATAAGCTGGAAAAACAACATAACATGCTAACGTTCATAGAATATATTGATAAAACATGGCTATAATCCTGTTTCATACAAAACACTAATAAGACTGATTAAAAATGTTTAAAGCTTTCCGGATATTTATTTTATTAACTATCCTGTTTATTGTGGGTGCATCAACCTACCTTACCCAGTTACGTGCAACCGACTGGGATGCCCCTTTATGGGTTTCGATATTTCCGATTAATGGCGATGGCAATCCAAATACTGAACGGTATATCAAGAACCTTAAAAAAAGTGACTTTCGTGACATTGAAACTTTTTTAGCCGAAGAAGCGGACTATTATAAAATACCAATAAAAAATCCGGTTATCATAAATGTTGCGGACAAGCTACTTGAACAGCCGCCACAGCCACCCGCATCACGTTCCGTTCTTAACGTCATGCTATGGAGTTTAAAATTACGCTACTGGGTTTTTACTCATGGGAGCGGTAGTGGCCCATCCCCTGATGTTCAGATTTACGTAATTTATTATGATCGCGACAATAACAAAAAACTATCCCATTCTTTAGGGCTGAAAAAAGGACACATTGGTGTTGTCCATGCTTATGCAGGCCGTCGCTACACACGAAAGAATAATATTGTTATTGCGCATGAATTTCTACATACGCTGGGCGCAGCGGATAAATACGATATTGCAACCAACTACCCTCTTTTTCCACTTGGCTTTGCCAACCCTGACAGCCAGCCACTCTATCCACAAAAACGGGCTGAAATTATGGCGGGGAGAATTCCTGTAAGCGAAAATCAAGCCGTTTTCCCTAAAAATTTATACCGTGTTGTTATCGGCAAACAAACTGCAAAAGAAATAAACTGGCTGGATAAATAGTTTACTGACTGCGTTGTGAACGCTGCAATTTATTGTCCCACCAGTGTTTCCATTTAGCATATCCGGTACCTAAAGAAATATCCGCAATTTGTGCAAGTGACTCGGCTGCAGCCTGCCGCACATTTTTATTTTTGCTTTTTAATAATTCAATTAAGACTTCAATAACCCGGTAATCACGAATATTCCCCAGCGCAGAAATAACTTCAAGACGATACCCCATATCCGTAACACGCAACTGCTTTAACAATGGACGAATAACACGTTCATCTCTAAACTTGCTTAATACATACAATACCTGTAAACGAATTGCGGGATCGTTATCTTTTAGCAAGCGGATTAAAGAAGGAACAGTGACCGGACTTTTAAGTTTACCTAATGCATAAATGGCAGTTGAACGTATCGCCGGATCTTTATGCTGTAAGCTGACTAATAAATACTCTGCAACCCAGGGATTTCTGAAACGACTCAGGCTATTTGCAGCTTCCAGTCTAATACGTTTGTTTTTGTGGCTTATAAAAGCCATCAACGGTTTGATTGACTCGCTATTGTTAATCAGTCCCAGTGTTTTAATGACCTTTAAAACAACATCCTGATTACTGTCTTTAAGTGCATTTAATAACGGCTTAACCGCAACATCACCTATCGTTGCAATGGCCTTTACTGCTTCGTTGGCCGGTGTTGTGGTTGTTCCTGACGTATAATCTTTACCAATATAGCGCGTCATAACAGCCGTATCAGAATCACCCAGCATGGCGATCAGATAAGGAACCACATTAACGGCATATTTATGCAGCTTACCAATATTGTAAATAGCCCATGCTCGCTCTACTGCATCTTGCGAATAAAGTTGCTCTACATATTTCTGTATCTTTGGGTGAAGTTTGTTAAGCGGTATTTTTGTTTCAGCATCAGACAGCTGTGGACCGCTCGTCGCACACGCGGTTAAAAATATGGTGATGCTGACCATTAAAATAAAATGGATAACTGTTTTCATGCTGCGTATTATAATGGATTAATTACATAATATCGTCAATAATATGATCTTCAAATTGTTCTTCATGAATACTTTGTTCTAAAACCACGCGCTCACTCACATAGATCAGGGCCTGTTGCATTTTTTCTGTATTACCCGTCAGCAACGGGTGCCATTCAGGCAGGGGCTTATTATTATAACGCAGGCGATAGGCACAGGTTTCAGGCAACTGAGAGTAAATTTGGTTTCCAAACTGTCGAATAACGATACAACCAGGGACTAACTCCTTCCGCTCCAGGTAAGAACTACATTGCCCTGTTTCAATATCATACAGCCTGCAAATAATATTTGTATAAAAGACTTCATTTGTTTGCTCATTTTCGAGTTTAATCAAACAGCAACGTCCACACTGGTCACATAATTTTTCCCATTCAGAGTCAGACAATGTATCTAGAGGTGCAGTCGCTATGTTAACCATTTCTTTATTCCCACACACTATTACTTCGATAAGTTTAATAAATTGATAATTAAATCGCCATAAGCATGTTCCGGTGTGTCATCCACATCACTAACAAGTTTCCTGACACGTCCCCGAATTTGATAGTGTGTATTCCTGCTACGCTGATCTAAACGCTTGCGCCCTGTTTCAATAAAATCTTGTAACATTTGTTTGATTAATTTCTGTTCAGCAATATCATCCTCGCCAATATTCCTGTCGAGCTCATCATTAAACCATATTTGATACTCAGGCCTGGCAGCCAGACGCGAGAAATATAAAAAGCGCCCGTGGCGTTTATTCTGTGAAAATTCGCCCAGATAATATTCTTTATTTACGGTCACTAAAATACCTGAACCGTCCAAAGCATTAAACCTGAAAATACCAAGGTAGCGTTCCTGCTTTACCGTTTTCAAATCACCCAAACCACTATATTGCCCGAAAGCAAATAGCCCGTGGTATTCTTCTTTATCTTTACGTTGCATAAAGCCTTTGCCATGTGGCATGTCGTTTAACCATTCACCACTATAGCGATCACCATTTGGCCACTCATTTGTACCTGTTCCTTCACGAATAATTTCATATTTCAGGTCACCCGAATACAAACTGCCATCAGGTAATATAATAACTTCAGGTGTTGCGGTATTATTATCTTCGGCCAGAGCCAGGCCATTGATGGAACAGGTAAGCAACCCGCTTAAATAGAAAACAAAGCAAGACAGATTGTTTTTTATCTTAAACATTCCGCTAACAATCTCATATTTAAAGCAATAAAAAAAGGGATGAAAACATCCCTTTTTTTATTCTATGCCAGGCTTACTATCAACTGCCTTCGCCAATGGAAGCCCCCATAATCGGGTTCTGTAACCAAAGTCCAACGTCACTCCCCAGTGCTTTAACTGTTCGTCCCAATATTGAACAGGTACCTTTAAAACCGGCAAAAGCTCCACCACCAGAACTCCGTTGCCCTCTGAAAGTACCGATTACCTTGCCGTTATCCAGTAGCTTACCTTCAATTGCAACGCTCTTGGCTCCGGACCAGGCGCCACCACCAGAACCATGCACATTGATAATCTCAACTTTTAAAATTCGTGCTGATTTTTTTGCTTTGCCAGCTTTAACCATATTCAAATGATATTGGCGACCGTAATTATTAATGTGTGTTGCTAACTTACCACCAAGGTCACACTCTTTGCGTACTGCATCACGAACAATCATACCTTTTTTGAAAGGCACATGCTGCCCCATATAAACAGGTGTTTTATCCACTTGTGTAGCCGGCCTGATATTTTGACTCTTACAGCCTGCCGCAGCAACAACCCCAACTAAAATTCCATATAAAATAAATTTCTTCATTACACTCCCCCAGTCTTATTGATTTAATTAACCTCAGCCTCGCATAAAAACCATAGGAAACCAAGGTTAATGTTAAGTATAGCGCTAATCCATAAAAATCATAGACCTAAGCCCAAATAGTACACCCCGCCCTCAAGATTAATGTACTTTACAATACCGTTAATATTAACCTGCCTTAACTCTGTTGCATCCAGAGTAAAGCTCACATTAAGCTGTTCACCAACATGAGGAATAACCTGATAAATTGAGCCGGTGATACCAACACCACTCATTGAATAATTCAGCGCAGTCATCAACAGCGGTGGGCTGTTTGCCATCATAACCTGCACAGACTTATTGCATGCTATTCTTGCTTCCTGTCTTTTATCCTGCTTGTTCAAATGTAAATCCTTTTATTTACTATATATTGCATTTTGATATGTCCACTATCCGCAAAGTTATTACTATTTCAATTATTCTCCTCTACAAAGCTGTTGGCTAACAACTTGCCTGTAGTCAATAGCGGATGATATATCACCACTAAACAGGAAAACACGATTGGCACATTGAAAGGTATCTTCGCTGATACATGCACTTGAAGACCAGCTTCCCAATCCTTTATAAGACTCTATGGTTTCGACCAGTGTTTCAAGTGTAATATTACCAAACTGTTCTGTCAGCTGCTGTGCTAATAGTGCTGCACTTGTGTTATCCACATAACACAATGCAGCTTTGTATGCTTTTATAAAAGCGCCCGCCATCGGGGTTGCTAACCAGTCTTTCGTTGCACATAAACTGCTATACGCAATTTCACCCAAAGGCTCGCCAACTGCAGCGACAATCATTGCCTTACCATCAGCAACCAGTTGTTGCGGATAAGGCCCCTGCAAATGAAGATACTCTGCTTCTCCAGCTAAAAAAGACTGCATACTTTGTTCTGTATTGCCTGCATCAATAAACTCGATGCTGTTTACATCAACTGCTTGCTGATGCAATACATATTTTAATGTTGCCATCGGCTGAAATAAATGATCAGCGATAATGCGTTTATTTTCCAGTTGCTTCCAGTTAAAGTTTTTTGCCGATGAAACTGCATCTGGGGATGCCGCAATAAAAAAACCATCACGCCGGTTAATCTGCGCAAAATGTAGTAATGCTGGCAAGGGTTTTGAACCCGGATTTTTCTTTGCCATTGCGATCTGGCGCATGCTCACTCCCACCGCAGACTGTGCAACATGCGCTTCACCTGCAATAAGCGCAGACTCAAGTTCATCCACATTGGAAACGCTGCGGTAAACAGCCTTAAGGCCTTGCTGTTTTAAAAAATCAGCAACGAAGGTAATAAGGTAAGGGGTATAAAAAGCCGAATGACGAAGGGAGATCAACTGAATGGTTTGCATGACTCTTTAAGTCAACCAATACATATAAAATATTCAGGCTTGTACATTATAATTTGGATAAGCAATCATCCATTGACGCCTTAACTCTTCCAGCCCAAAGCGTTCACCATCAACTTCGTAATCCACAATGGCCAGGCCAATACCATTGTTACTCATACGCACAACCCGGGTATTAAAAAAAATAAACGGATTACTGGAATCCATTAGCTGCAAACTAATATGTGCACCTTTGGGTAAATTTGGTAAATTTTGGGCAACAACATACAAGCCGACATCAGAAATATCTCTTGAGCGACCATCAACTTCGCCAAATAAGCGGTGACTGATGCGAACGGAAGAAATCACGCGTTTGCGGGGGGAATTTCGTCGTTCCTTAACACGAAATATCATAATTTTATCTGTTAAGTTGTAATCAATTTTTTAAAATTTAGCACAAAAATCATGAGGATGCGCGAACAAATGCACAAAAACTACAGCATTATTTTTATTTTTGCCAGATTTCCCGTAAATTACTAATAGGGTAAACTTCACCTTCTTTTTCGTAATTAAGAAACTTTAGCCCAAGACCGGGATCTGCATGCCGAACAATGTCCATATTAAAAACGACATCGGTATCACCCGAGTCCAGGAAGACAAGCTGAACTTCATCGTTTACCAGTAAACCCGGTAAGCCGTCACAAGCAAGAACAAGCACACCACCATCGGATATATCACGTGTTTGTGTGTCCAGAGAACCAAAACTGGAGTGAAAGATGCGAACCCGGGAGTTTACGACTTTTCGGCGGTGCTTTCTGCGCTCATCCATGTTTAATAACTTTTTCTTATCAATTTAAACAAGTATGTGCGATTTCTAAGGAATAATCTACATTATTTAGTTGAATTTTAAGCTTAAATAAAGACCAGCAGCTTATGAAACAAACTGTAAACTAATAACATTTGAATTGACTCTTAAGCACTCCATGTCAAATATCACATCCATATTAACAGGCTTAACCTGTAACCTTTCCTGGCTTAGTTTATTATTCAAGACAGCGGTATTATAAACTTCAACTAACATTCCACCGCTGGAAACATCACTTATTTTACCCTTTATTTGCCCAAACTCATCATGATACAAGCTTACATTTAAATTAATTAAATGCCGAACACTCGAACGCCGCTCATTCATAATTAACCCCTTATATACAGAAATATTGCATATATTCTTGCAACACCTACTGCAGGTATAGCATAAGAGTTTAGCCAGTTAAATACTATGCGGTGCTTTTGGCTAATAATTTATTAATGCCGGTCATTAAAAATAGTTAGCTTTCAAGCGCAACATCCCGTAACTGCTGCGCTGCTTCTTCAGGACTAATAGTATTGACAAATAACCCAGAACCCAGCTCAAACCCGGTGGGGATACTGGTTCTGGGGGTAATTTCCAGATGCCAGTGGTAGCTACTGTTATTCTTTTTATACTCATCACCATGCGGTACGGTGTGCATAAAGTAATTATACTGCACACCTTCTAGAACATTATCCAGCCGCTTCATGGTACGTTGCAACAAACCGGCGAAATCCTGTAAGTGTTCGTCACCACAATCAATAAAATCAGCCTGATGTTTTAACGGAAAAATGTGCACTTCCCATTCATAACGACTGGCGAAAGGTTTAATTGCAATAAAGTGTTCGGTGCGTTCAATAATGTACTGACCAATGTCCACTTTGCGCCGCACCTGCCCTGAGTCACGGTCATAAATGGTGGCTTCAAAGGTTAACGCTTCATCAATCAGCCCACAGAAAATACATTGATGATGCTTTTCATAATATTGCTGTGAGTGATGCATTTCTGAATGTACGTTTTCAGGAATAACCGGCATTGCAATCAACTGACTATGGGTATGCGGAATACTGGCACCGGCTGCCGGGCCAAAGTTTTTAAAGACAAGAACATAACGAATGCGATCATCGGCTTTATATAAATCCAGCATTCGGTTGCGATACGCTTTAAACATTTCAGCAATGTGTGCCGGCTGCATATCAAAAAGGGCAATGCCATGTTCGGAATGGTCGATAATCACTTCATGGCGGCCATAGCCGTCGATGGTTTGCTGTAGGCCCATCACAAGATTAGGGCGTTTTTCGTCATCACCGAGTATTGCAAACAGGTTTTCAACAATACGAATATCCCAGTTTTTTTCATCCGGTGAAGTCATTAAAGCCGGTGGCGTCATACCTTCATTACCACGGCAGAAGGGGCAGGTATCAACGTGTTTGCGCGTATCGCGTTCAATGCGCTCTTCTTTCTTTTTTGGCCGCATGCCGCGTGCCGTTGCCACTAGCACAGATTCTGTTGGCACAATCGGACTGATTCTAATTTCACGAATGGCTTGCGCTTCTGCCTGAGGATTGTCTGATTTATTCTGGGTCATAGCATCATTGTCCTGTTGAATGAAGCTCTATTCAAACATGCTTTTTATTATATTTATATTAAGTATTTCTTATGTAGTTATTACCACAAATAAACACAATATTTTATAATATAATCAGTTACTTAAGAAAATAATAGAGGCTAAAAACGATGAAAAATACCAATGCCAAAATGAAAGCGCACATCAGAATCATCGTAGTAATATTTTGATTCTTCCGGCCATATTTTAATTTGCTGTACTTCCAGTACAGGATAGGTGTACTGGCTGTCGCCCACTTTACCAGTGCGTTTTCCTGTTAACTCGCCCACAACACTCACAGCACGTCCTTTGGCATATTCGCCCAACTCAAGATAACCCTGTTTAACCAGAATAAAACGACCAAATGATTTTGAATCTTTTATCGGCTCAAAATAATCATCTAAAGGGTAAGCGAGTATTTCAAGTTCAGTGGTTTTCTCAAGATTTTTGCCTGACAGTATAATGCCACCCCACAAAGCATACTGACCCTGCATATTGTCAAACGTATCCAGCGCCAGGGTAAGTGTCAGGTTCTTGTTGACACGGCTGGTTTCAAGTACCGGCGTTGCGCAAGCAGCAAGAAAACAAGTAACCATAAGTAGTGCAAAGAATTTTTTCATTAAAACGTCCTCATTTATTTAACCGGGACATCCGTTTTCAAGCTGAATTCCATTACTATAACATACAGATTTTGCAACTATTTAACAGGCAGCTCGTCATACTTCACCAGCTCACAAGCTTCTTTATACCACGAAGCCTTATTTGAAAAATAGATATTATGTATTGGCTGCGCCATTGGGTCATCATCAAGTGTGCCGGCTGGAATAACAACTGCTTTACCACTTTGAGTTTTCCATGGTAAAGATGAACCGCATTTTTTACAAAACGAAGTTGCAAAATGTTTTGTACCGGCTAATTCAAAACGGCCAACTGATTTCTTTCCTTTGAGCCACTGAAATTGCTCAGGATCGACAATAATATTTGCAGCATGCGCCGAGCCGGTGAATTTTTGACAGCGCGTACAGTGACAATACTGGAACACTTTAACCGCCCCGCTATACTGGTAACGAACCTCTCCACATAAGCAACTACCTGTTATTTGCTGTTGCTCCATAGTATTGCTCCCATGATAGTGACCGCTGCCTGTATTTTAATAAACATCTCCGGCAAACGGGTGGAGGTATTTCTCAGTACCAGGCTACACAAGCAAGCAGCGTGGAATAAACCCCACACAAAGGGGTTTAAACGACTTCCTCAAGCGACTCCAGAATTGATTCCACCACATCTTCATCTACTTCGGAATCCTTTACATCGCAATTATAGCTTATAAAAAGTAGTACCTTATCTGACCTTAAATACCATTCACACCAGTATTCCCCTTCCTGCTCAAAACTCACCGCAATACCATTAAAATCACCCAACACCACATCTTCGATAACTGCATCGGAATCAACGTGCTCACTGGCCATCGCTTCGAGTTGCTCGTCAGAAATACCTTCATCCTGATACAGCGTGCTTACTACCAGTTCACCCACACCAGCGTTGTCATAAATCACATCCGTCTCGCCATCGGCCTCGGCATCCCATAATGCCGGAACATTCAGTGACCAGTGTTGTGTTTTATACGTCTGCATTAAAACTAGCTACTCATTTTTGCCGAGAAAACCGAACCTTGTTTACGCAAATACGCATCCAACTCATCGGCATAATCTTCGGGAACACTTTTGATAACCGCATCGTAAGATAACAGCGTATCCCGCCATAAACTTAACTGTGGCCGGTCTTCAAAAAAACCAAGGTCGTAGTATTTAAGCAATGCCACATGAAACCGGAAAACAGGGGCATAAACTGCATCAATCATTGAAAATTTACTGCCATTAAAGAACGGTGTGCCATTTAAACACTCGTCTTCCAGTGTATCGAATTTTTCATCTATCGAAGCGGTAAGGTGTTTAAAACGTTTTTCATCACTGGTTGTAAAAAGGTCGTAGGTCGCATCCAGAATAGTATTACCGTATTCAATCCATGCACGATTAACGGCCTTATCAAAAGGATCGGCCGGGTGTAAAGAACCTTCGGTTATCTCATCCAGATATTCACAGATAACCATCGACTCGAACAGGGGTTTGCCGTCAACCAGTAACACCGGCACTTTTTCCATTGGTGACACATCAAAGAACCATTCAGGTGGGCTGTCGAGATCAATAAATTTAATATCATGTTTAATATTTTTTTCGATCAGAATTGCACGTGCACGTTGCACATAAGGGCATAATGAAAAACTAACCAGTTCAAATTTCTTTTCTTGCAAAACAATGGCCTTTACTTACTATTAATATCCAGCATTTAATGTTGGAGAAACTGTTGTATTTTTTTATCATGGCTCAAAATACTGAATTCTGTTTGCATTTCTTCCAGGCAATTAACGCATAAACAATCATCGTAACGAGCACCAACATAATCCCGTTCAGGAACCGACAGGAAAACACTCGAACACTGACACTCCAGTATGGAACCTACTTTACATTCAAAATCTGCCTGACAACGCGGGCAATTCTTTGCTTCATGATGAGGCATAACTTTCTCCCTTATTTAAAGGTATAAACTAATGTTGCCGCTAGTTCAGTATCTGTATTTTCAGTTCCCACCGGAACTTCAGATGCATGTTTAACAGTATAAGTAATTTTAGAGGATAAAGAACTATTAATTTTCGTTGTTAGCGCAGTAACCGACTTACTTATTGTTCGGTCATCACCTATATCAATCGTTAAATCTTCTGTTAATGAGGCAGATTTGCTAATCATCCACTCAAAATCAGTCGCAATAATGACAATACCTTCAGTTTGAGTTGCAGCATTCTCAAAAGCATTTTGTCGGGCACCCACACCTAACTCAGCATTCATTTTAAAGGTGTCACTGCTAACTAAATGTCGACCATAACCAATAACTTCCGAAGCCTGGTAGTCATAGCCGCTAAAACGATCGTCCTCATACTGTAAACGATCAAACAAATACGATGACTCGCTTAACATATATTGTGACTTAACCAGAATAAGATAACGTTCGGACGTTGTGCCCACACCATCCGAGCTTTTTACCGCTGCCAGCTTTAATGAATGCTCCCAGCTTTTACGTTTGTTATCAATTGCAAATTTAAGGTTTAAAGATTCCGTTTCTGTATTGCCCGTTGTTTGCACAAAACCCAGCTCTGCTTCTGATGACCAGATAGAAAATAACCCATCATTTGCAGCTATGGTATTTGAGCTGGCAACAACCGAGCCGGGAATAAGCGGATTAGCAACATCTTCAACTTTTACATCTTCCGCCTGTGTATTTAATGAAAAAAATAATAAACTATAAAAAATAAACTTTATACTACGCACTACAATTCCTCTAATTCTTTTTCTAATGCCTGTTTTGTTCTAATTGGCTTACCACCTTGTTGAATAAGTGGTGCGTTAATATCACTAACCATATGTTCCCGCTCTTTTGTATCACAACTGCCCTGCTGCTCAACCCAGTGAACTGCATTGCCGACCAACACAATCGAACCCGATACAATCGCCGTTACACCCACCATTGCCACCACACCCAATCCCACCGCCAGCACACACTCCGGTGAATTACAACTTGCCGAGTAACTACCTACCTGAACCAGATCTAAATCCCATTTATGCGTTGAAAGGCCACAGGCACTATCATGCGCAGAATGGGGTCTTGTAACCGGCACCACCGCACAACTTACGGTAAACAGCAAAATAAGAATGACTGTTGCTATTCTTAACATTATGCAACAACTCTAATCGTCTCACCCTGAAACTCAACAACCTGCCCGTCACGAATTTTACAACGCTTGCGCAGCTCAACCTTACCGTCTACTGTAACCAGACCATCTGCAATCAATGTTTTTGCCAGGCCGCCACTTGAAACCAGACCCACCACCTTAAGTAAATTATTTAGCTCAATATAATCACGACCATCTAATGTAAAGGTTTCCATTATTTATAAACACACAAGTAAGAAGCTTCCTCGGCAATCTTGACTAAAAAGGAGGTACTCGCTTCCACAATAAACGTTTCATTCACTGCTATTGCTTGCCAGTCTGATGCACCTGGCAACTTCACCGTCATCGCACCACTCACCAATGTCATATGTTCAACCGAGCTGGTACCAAACTCATATTCACCTACAGCCATCACACCCACGGTAGCCGCATCATCACCCGACTTAAACGCAATGGACTTTACCTTACCAGCAAAATATTCATTTACATCAAACATATCTGTTCCTGATATTATTCATACTACACATTAAAAAGATCATGTCTTTGCTGCCACTCGCCATGAGCCGCTTTATTTATTACCCGTATTATGCTGCCGAACATACTCATACATCACAATTGATGCCGCAATGCTCACATTCAAACTTTCCACCGAACCAAAGTGCGGAATAGACAATTTTTTAATTAACGGATAATCCGCCATCTCGAACGAATGCCCGTAAGCCTCATGCCCCAGAATAAAGGCCGACCTGGTTTCCAGAGCCACATCGTAACTTATCGAAGAAACTGCATTATCTTCCGAGCCATTATTTTCTGATTGGGCCGCTAACATATATAAGGTATAACCCTGTTCAGTCAGCCCATCATAACAGGCCGAAAACTCCTCATAAAATCGGGCAGGCACCTTCCGAAACGAACCCTTGGCCGGTGCCGGATCAAACCAGTCCACATTCACCAGATGAACTGAATGCGCCCCAAACGCCTCGGCTGAACGAAAAATTTTAGGCACGTTATAACCGCCCTTTAAATTATCCAGCACCACCA
>CAZEZI010000061.1:0-13196 GCA_964516315.1 uncultured Thioalkalispiraceae bacterium | reverse complement strand
CAATATTATGACTGGTTGTAGACAGCGCACGCTGCGCAGCAAGTGCGCCCGATGTACTTATGCCTAAAACATCACCCGTGCTCATTCGTCACCTATACCCAGCCTTCAGTATTAGCTTCATTTTCAGAAGTAAACGACTGCATTACATTTTTAATTTTTTCAGCATAATGTGGATCGGTTGCATAACCGGCACGTTGAATACTGTCGATATATTTAAATGAATCCGTACTTACATTAAGCGCATCTGCATACCTTGGGTTATTTTTTATAAAGTCCACATAGTCATCAAAACTTTCCTGATAACTATTGTAGGAACGAAAGGCTGCGGTTTCTGTTTTAGCAACACCATTATCTATTTCAATCGTCTGTTTTACATATTTATCGCCGTCATAACCACGCTGCGCTTTTATATTAAACAGGTTGTAACTGGAGCTACCATCAGGTAACTTGCCAATTGCTTTGCCCCAACCGGTTTCCAGTGCCGCCTGGGCAATAAGTACATTCGCATCAACGCCCAACTCTTCCGCGGCCGCTTCTGCATAAGGTTGGAGTGTATTTACAAATTGTTCAGAATTTGAAAATACTGTATTTTCTCTTTGTAAAATAAAAGGATCTTTAGCATGTTGCTGAATTTCTGAAACAGACTGCACACTATTTTTATTCTCTGGTACATATTTTTGCATTTGCATAACCAGGGTATCCGCCAGCCCCAGGCCTTTCCCTTTACTCATATCCAGCGCAATTTGTTTATCAAACATTTCCTGATACATTTCACTTTGGTTACTATCAAACAAGGGATCACCAAAGCTGGCATCGCGCATACTCTTCATCACCATATTGATAAAAATACTTTCGAATTGACGCGCAACTTCTTTTAACGATGCATTAGGGTCTTGTTTTGCATTCAAGCGCATCTCTGCGAATTGCGAAAAATCGGTATATGCTCTGCTTGCTGCTACATCCAACATCGGTATTACCTAAATAAAAGTCCTGACACTAAGACTATGCAGAAAGCGTGCCGACATGAATTTATCTGAATAAACAATAAGATAGAACAAAAAACGGCAATGACTTGCCGTTTTAGAAGGAATGTATTTTCACCAGGATTTAAATAACAACCAGCTCAGCCTGAAGTGCGCCGACTTCTTTTAAGGCTTCCAAAATTGCCACTAAATCACCGGGAGCTGCGCCCACCTGATTCACCGCCTGTACAATTTCATTTAACGAAACCCCAGGGCTAAAGACAAACATCCTATTATCTTCTTGCTGAATACGAATATCAGTAACAGGTACAACCGTGGTAACCCCACCAGCTAAAGGTGCTGGCTGATTCACTTTGGAAGACTGTGTAATGGTGACAGTTAAGCTACCGTGCGACACGGCTGCAGGTAACACATGCACATGCTTACCAATAACAACCGTACCGGTTCTTGAATTGATAATAATTTTAGCCGGCGCTTCCCCTGGTTGAATGGTTAAATTTTCAAGGAAAGAAATAAAGGATACTCGTTGTGCAGGATCAGATGGTGCATTCACACTCACCGATGCAGGATCGATGGAATGAGCCGAACCTGGCCCGACTGCATTATTAATAACTTCGGCCAAACGTGTGGATGTTGTAAAGTCTGCCCGATGTAAGTTTAAAACAATTTCACTGGCATCACCAAAAGGGGTATCAATAATCTGTTCAACCATTGCACCGTTTAAAATGCGGCCTGAGCTGGGCACATTAACGGTTACCTTTGAACCATCCAGGCCTTCAACACCAAAGCCACTCACTACCACATTACCTTGTGCAATCGCATAAATTTTATGATCAATACCACGCAGTGGTGTCATTAATAAACTGCCACCGCGCAAACTTTTTGCTCCACCAATTGAAGCAACAGTCACATCAATCTTTTGTCCTTTCTTTGCAAATGCTGGCAATGTTGCATGAATGGAAACCGCGGCTACATTTTTTGCTTTGAGTGTTGCATCCGGTGGAATATTAATACCCAAACGTGACAGCATACTTTTCATACTTTGGTCTGTCACCGCTCCAGAGCCATCACCGGTGCCATTCAAACCAACAACCAGACCATAACCAACCAGCGGGTTACTACGCACACCGGCAACGGTTGAAATATCTTTTATTCTATCTGCTTTAACAATGCCCGAACTCAAACCAAGGTAAAATAAAATACCAACTAGAACAGTAAATTTTAATTCCTTTATTGATAACATTTTAGTTCCCCTGTTTATGTCAAACATCATAGCGCTTAATACGGCCATGCTTTACCCTGAAAGAATCGCCCTAACGCACCCATGCTGTTTGCTGCTGAAATAGCGCCGTTACCAGCATACATAACATGGACGTTAGCAACCCGATTCGACTCGACAGTATTATTGGGTTTAATATCCTGCGGTCGGACAATACCGGAGAAGCGTATAAATTCTTCTGTCTGATTCAATCGCACCAGTTTCTCGCCACGAATAATCAAATTTCTATTAGGTAATACCTTGGCAACCGTTACCGAGATAGTACCTGAAAAACTACTGTTTTGTGCGCTTGTGCCCTGTCCATTAAATTCTCTTCCTGCTTCCAGTTCATTATTCAAAATTTCTTTGCCATTTTTTGTTACTGTGTCGCCGGCAAGTTTCGGGCTGGGTAAATCAACTTTTTGATCTTTGGTTGCGCTGGTATTGGCGCTTGAACTCGCATTGGTGTTTTCATTTAAAACAATTGTTAAAACATCACCGATATTACGTGCATTGTTGTCATCAAATAATCCAACATTCATTTCCGGACGAAAAATAGCGCCGTTATCATCCTTTGGCAGCTTGATAATAATCGGTGGAGTGGGCTTGAACGATTCATCTTCTTTTTCTTTTTTTACCAGAGAACATGCCGATACTGCACTCATAAGTAAAAAAATAACTGGTATTTTAATTAACTTTTTCATTTTATTAATTAAACCCTTATTATAAATTATTATTTACATACTGAAGCATTTGATCCGCGGTTGAAATGGCTTTTGAATTCATTTCATAGGCACGCTGTGTTTCAATCATGTTCACAAGTTCTTCAACAACATTCACATTTGAACTTTCAAGAGAACCTTGTATAAGACTACCAAAGCTGAGTGAATCGGGTGCACCGACTTGTGGCGCACCGCTTGCTCCTGTTTCGCCCAGCAAGTTCCCTCCCAACGATTGCAAACCGCCTGGATTTACAAAATCTGCAAATTGTATGGTGCCCACTTGCGCTGGAATGGCATTGCCGGGTTGTGTAACCGACACCGTACCATCAATACCAATGGTGACACTCAATGCATTGGCCGGAATATTAATATCCGGTTGTAAACGGTAGCCTGATGAATTAACAATTTGTCCGTCTGAACTTACCTGAAACTCACCGTTACGGGTGTAACCAATATTCCCATTCGGCATCAGGATCTGAAAAAAACCACGGCCTTCAACTGCCATGTCAAAAGGATTGGCAGTTTGCAGCAAATTTCCCTGCTGATACAGTTTTTGCGTTGCAACCGTTCGCACGCCTGTACCGAGAGCCAGGCCAGAGGGTAATTCCGTTTCCTGACTGCTTTGGCCACCAGGTTGGCGTACATTTTGATAGATTAAATCTTCAAAAACGGTACGTGCACGTTTAAAGCCCGTTGTATTTACATTGGCAAGGTTATTTGAAATGGTCGCCAGCCTGTTTTGCTGTGCATCCAAACCTGTTTTTGCAATCCATAATGGTTGAGCCATTAGCTTGTACTCCAGATAGTGTAAATAATTCTATGCAATATTAATCAAGCGCATTGCATATTCGTCATTGTCTTCTGCTGTTTTCATCATCTTGACCTGCATCTCAAACTGGCGAGCCAGTTCAATCATCTTAACCAGCTCCGATGCAATGTTAACGTTGCTGCCTTCTAATGCACCTGACAATACTTCAACTTCAGCCGCAGCCGGTGCGACTTCATTATTGGCCAGGTGAAAAAGTCCGTCATTACCTTTAGTCACTATTTTTAAGTCCGGGTTAACTAACTTAATCCGGTCAATAATATTGACAACTTCCGAACCTTTGGTCTGACTAATGGCGCTTATTGTTCCATCAGTCGCAATCTCAATTCTCTTTGCCGGCGGGATAGAAATAGGCCCACCATCACCCATCACAACCAGACCATTACTTGTTTCAAGCACCCCGGTTGCCGTAACACGCAAGCTACCCACTCGTGTATAGGCTTCATTACCATCTTTACCTTGTACGGCAATAAATCCCTGGCCTTTAATAGCAATATCCAGTGCCCGGCCTGTTGTTTGAATAGCACCAGGATTAAAATCCGTTCCTTCACGCTCAGTCATTGAAAAAACACGGGTTGGAAATCCATTTCCAAAAAGGGGCATACTACGGGCTGCAGCCAGGTCAGCTTTAAAGCCTGTGGTACTCACATTGGCCATGTTATTTGCATTATGCGCCTGTGCTAACATATTTTGTTTCGCACCACTCATTGCAACATATAACATTCTATCCATTACGCACCTTTACTATTTAATAATGCTCTATCTAATTTAAAAATTAACGTATGTTAATAATCGTTTGAGTCACGGTATCTGCCGTCGTAATAACCTGTGCATTCGCCTGAAAATTTCGTTGTGCTTTAATCATATTCACAAGCTGTCCGGTTAAGTCCACATTCGACCCTTCCAGTGCACCCGACTGTAACTGTCCTAAACTACCCGATCCTGGCGTACCGACTAAAGGCACACCGGATGCAAAACTTTCTGCCCAGTTGGTGTTACCCAATTGTCGTAAACCTTGTGGGTTTGAAAAATCGGCAAGTGTGACCTGACCAAGTGTGCGTGTTTGACCATTACTATATCGCGCACGAATAATACCGGTATCATCAATGTCAATACCGCTTAAACGACCGGAGGTATAACCATTTTGAGTTAAGGCACTCACAGAAAACTTGGTACCAAATTGAGTCGTTGGTGTTGTTGACTGCAGATTAAGAATGATCTCAAGTGGTTCAGAACCCGAGCCGGTATCAATACCGCTATAAGTCAATTCACCTGGAGGCGCTGCGGCACCATTAATTGATTCCAGTCCACCGGCACCATTGAACTTTAATACATCACCAGAGAAAGGAGGCGCTGCTCCGCCTTTGGCATCTTTACCATCAACAAATAAATGCGTTGTCCAGGTGTTAGGCTCTGCGCCTTTAATATAGTACATGGTTGATAAATGCGGTGCACCTAACGAATCATAAGCCGTGAGTGAGGTTGAATGTGTAAATGATGAAGGCACTTCAGGATTAAACGGCAGTGTTAATGGTGCAGTCTGTGAACTGTCCAGATTTAGGCCGACATCAATGCGCGATGTTGCTTTCGGAACAATATTAGAACGGTCTAACCGCAACGGCCCTACTGCACCGGAAATCTCTCCGGATTCGTCTGCGTTATTCACAACCAGTTTATCGGCAGAAGCATTTACCACGAAACCGTCCCGATCTACCTGGAAAGATCCTGCCCTGGTATATGAACGTGAACCATTATCATCTAACACAAAAAATCCACGACCATTAATGGCCAGATCCAGTTTGTTATCCGTAAACTCAATATTGCCCTGCCCGAATTGTTGACTAACGCCCGACAAACGTACACCGGCACCAATCGCATTGGAGGCGCCACCATCTGTTGCAGCATAAACATCGGCAAACTCTGCGCGCGATGTTTTAAAACCGGTTGTACTTGAATTGGCAACGTTATTACCAATAACACGTAAGTCCTGTGCGGCAGCATTAATACCACTGAGAGCTGAACGAAATGGCATGATCTTTCTCCTTTAATTACTACTAAATATACAATGGCTGTTAATAGTGAATACCATTAACCAACTACATTATCTTTAAAACTTCAGACAGTTTGGCCTGACCAGCATTGGTCAAATTTAATGTCATCGGTTGTCCGGCCTGGCCAACACTGACACTGTCAACCATATCAAATACAAGTGTCTCAACACCCTGCTTTTCATTTTCAATACTTGCATAAGCTTCGATGGTATAGCTACCCGGTAAAGACATGACCGATTCTTCTGCTCCATCGACAAATTCATCTTCTGGCTCTACTTTTCCGTCCCAGCGAAAATCAATTTTCCCAGCAGAACGTGCGCCAAGATTTATTTCTTTGACCACTTCGCCTTTGGCATTTTTAATATTCACAATCAACTCATCGGTTGCAACTTTCAGATCGGCCGAAGCCTGAACTTCAAACAGCTTATTCATGTTTTGGTTAATGCGGAAATCATTGCCGGGAACAAGCACTCTTCGCCCTACCATGCTGGCAGCTTGCAACGCCTGATTAGACTTCATTGTGTCAGCCAAACTTGTAAATGAATCCTTAATATCTTTTAAACCACTCACCGCACTAAACTGTGCCATCTGAGTCAGGAACTCACCGTTTTCCATCGGCTTAAATGGATCCTGATGATTCATTTGTGCCAGCATCAAATCCATAAAATCTTCCTGTCCGAGTTTCTTTTGCTCGGCAGGCTTTTGCTTCTGGTTTGTCGTTAAACCAATGTTTTCAAAAGATGATATTTTAGTATCTAGCGGTTCCATAGTCGTTCCTGAATATTTTTATCCTGTTAGCTTTTACTGGTCTACTTTTATTGGCCTAATTGCAAAGTACGCATTAACATTTTCTTGGCGGTTGTCATCACTTCAATATTTGACTGATATGAACGCGAAGCCGAGATCATATCTGCCATCTCTTCAATCATATTTACGTTGGGCAAATGGATATAACCTTCTTCATCTGCCATTGGGTGGTTCGGGCTATATTCCGAACGCAAGGGTCGGCTGCTTTCAACAATACCCAATACACGCACTCCCACTGCTTTCTTTTCATCTGAAAAATCTTTTATCATGGGGGCAAATACAGGATGCCGTGCACGGTAAGTTTCACCGGTGCTACTACTCACACTGTTGGCATTTGCCATATTACTTGAAGTAGTATTCAAGCGCAGGGTTTGTGCCTGTAATGCAGAACCTGATATTCCAAAAACGTTAAATAATGACATAGGTAATTTCCTGTTATTTATCCTGTAATTTAGCTGAGCTAATCGCCACGAATTGCAGTCATTAAACCGCGGATCTTGCCGTTAAGAAAACGCAGGCTTGCCATATAGCGAATTGCATTATCGTTAAAGGCCGACATTTCAACTTGTGATTCAACCGTATTGCCATCCAGAGAAGTCTGGTACGGCATACGAAACAAGGTTTCAAAACGGTAATCAGACTGTTTCGGTTGAATATGTTTTGGACTTGTTTCAACTAGTGGTTTATTACCCAAAGGATTCCGAATCGCAGCCTGTAACGATGCCTTAAAGTCAAAATCTTTTGCTTTATAATGTGGTGTTTCTGCATTTGCCAGATTCGAAGACAATAGTTCGGTACGACGCGCCTGCAAATATAAAGCCTGCTCGTGCAAGTTGAATGTATTACCAAATGAAAATGACATTGCTGCTATCCTGTTTAAAACTATAATGACTTACCAGAGCTGGTTGCAACAGCTATGCCAAGTTTAATTTATAGTTTTTTCAAGGACTTACAGGAAGGAAGTGGCGGCAAAAAAGAAACTGAACGGCAATCCTTTACCTGTGTTGCCTGTCAGCAATGTACTTAGAGCAAAATAGGGGGGGTAAATAAAACAGGCAACTACTTCAAGCGGTACACAACACCGGCTTTAAGCCTGACCATTTCAAACAGGTCACAATAACCTGTCGGTGACTCGGAACCACCGAGAAAAAGATAACCACCGGGGTTCAGTAATTTTGCCATGCGTGTCAGGATATCAGTTTTAATTTCTGCTGAAAAATAAATTAAAACATTACGGCAAAAAATAATATCGAATTTACCCAATATCGAATAGTTTTTTAGTAGATTTAACTCTGAAAATTTACAACGGCTGCTAATTTCAGGGCGAACTTTATAGCCACCATCCCCCTGATCAATAAAGAACCGCTTAAGCCTTTCCTCGGACAAGCCACGCGCAAGACTCAATTCATCATACTTTGCTTCACGGGCATGCTTTAAAACGGTTGGTGAAATGTCTGTTCCAACTATCTCCAGACGTCCACTGAATTTACCAGGATTTTTGGCCAGATATTCGGAGAAGGTCATACTTATAGAATAAGCTTCCTGCCCGGAAGAACTTGCCGACGACCAGATACGAATGACTGGTTTTTTATTCGCCGCTATTTCATTAAAAAGTTCACTATGCAAAATTTCGAATGGGTACTTGTCTCGAAACCAGCTTGTTTCATTGGTTGTCATCGCATCAATAATTTTTTCTTTTAATTCAGTATTATTGACTTGTTTGAGTTTATCTATCATCCCGCTTAAAGATGAAAAGTTAAACTCCTCTAATAGCCTTGACAGACGGCTCGTTACTAAATAATGTTTATTTTCTCCCAGCACAATGCCACAGGCATCTTCAAGAAAGGTTCGAAAGCTTTCATAATCTTGTTTTGATAATGTTTGTTGATTCACTCAATAATCTTCTTCTATATTTTTCAGATAGCTAACACTCGGCTAACACAAAGCTTTGAATTTTTAAATAACACCTTTTTCCTGCAATATATCTTTAACTTCAGCTGCGAGCTCTTCTGCATTAAATTTTGGAACAAATTTATCTGCACCTACTTTGGCAACCATAGACTGATTAAATACACCACTTAAAGAAGTATGTAACAAAATGGGGAGTTTCTTCAATGCTTCATTAGCTCTGATTTCAGACGTTAGTGTATAACCATCCATTTCAGGCATTTCCACGTCAGAAATAAGTACATCAATGTGATCGGCTATATCAGAGCCATCTTTAATTAAACCTTTCAGAATATTTAAGCCATCAAGGCCATTCTTGCCAATGGTACATTCCATACCCAACTTATCCAGAGTACGTTTAATCTGATTACGTGCAACCGATGAGTCATCAACCACTAGTACGCGTATCGCCTGATCCTGTTTTGATTTCACCTCAACTTCATCATCCACACCACTAAGATCAATACCGAGTAGTTCAGCAAGGACTTTTTCAACATCAATAATTTCAACAAGTTCATCATCGACCGAAGTGACAGCGGTCATGTAATTATCCTTTCCTAATCCCTCTGGTGGCGCTTTTATATCCGACCAGTTCATATTCACTATTCTATCGACACCACTGGTTAAAAATCCCTGTACCTGACGATTATATTCCGTAATGATTAAATAATTCGTATCGGACTGTTGTAATGGTCGTTTCCCTATCGCCAAAGCTAAATCGAGGACAGAAATTGTTTTACCACGCATGTTGGTCATACCCACCACCACGGGTGCGGAATTGGTAATCTTTGTTAACGGTGGGCACATAATAACTTCCTGTACTTTAAATACGTTAATACCAAACCGTTGCCGACCGCCTAAAGTAAACAGTAGTAATTCAAGCCGGTTCTCACCTACTAAATTAGTACGTTGATCAACACCTTCAAGTATTCCAGCCATAACGCCACCTTAAAATTATTTGCTACACGAAAGTTATCGGCTAAAAAGCGACTTACTTGAATATCTTTGTGATGTTGATATGCGCTTTCGGCAACGGAAATACTGGCATATGTATTGCTTAATACTTACTAGCGGATATCCTTGTTGGCTTTGCCAAATAAGATAACCCTACAGAATCAATATGTTATAAGTTCCAGTTGGTTAAGAGTCAAAAAAACGGCAGATTACCAACTAATAATTTGGCAGTATTTATGAAAAATGATTTTTTAAATTATTTCACCGCGCTCTCACTTGGCAGTTTATTTATGTTATTTGCGGGGGCGGCTCAGGGATCAGCTTATCAAACACCGACTTCCATAACACAGGCCATCACTGTCTTTTTAAAAAGCAACTTACAAACAAACGACTTTACCGTTGGTTATATCGATAAACGCCTGCGTCTTAAAACCTGTACAAAAAAGCTAGACACCCGCTTCCCGCAATACGCTGAAGAACTAGGTCGTACCAGCGTAGAAGTCAGTTGTGCTGGACGTAAACCCTGGAAAATTATTGTTTCAGTTTATATTCAGAAATACCTGAATGTAATTACCGCAAAACACAGCATGCCATCAGGCAGTGTTATCCAGCCATCCGATATCAAATTCACTCGTCTGGATGTAAGCCGTATTCGGGGGGGCTATTTTACCGATCTTTCTCAAATGACCAATATGGTGGTACGCCGCTCATTAAAGTCGGGAAAAGTTATTTCACCCACGATGCTTAAACCTAAACGCCTGATACAACGTGGCGATGAAATTCTTATTCTTGCAGGAACAGAAAATTTAACCATTCGGGTAAAAGGCAAGGCGCTTATGAATGGCTTTCTTGGGCAGCGGATTAAAGTTAAAAATCTTCACAGTAAGCGTATTTTTCAGGCAACTGTGATATCAAATGGGCTGGTAAAGGTAAATATGTGATTTTGTTCGTTATTTACCATTATCCAGTGTAATATCGCTAAAGTTTCAGGCTTTCTGGCCGCTAAAACGGTAGCGTAACTATAAACAGGCTTTGGAGCAGTAAAATGCCTCACGATATATCAGGAATCAATTCGAATAAATCATCCCATATGGGTGATCGAAATGTTACGCACGTTAAAAAATCTGACGATGCAGAAAAATCAACCAAAAACAGTACAGGTACAGCAACCGCTGGCGATAAAGTCACCCTGACGGACACCGCCGCAAAATTAAAAGCACTGGAAATGGATTTGGCCAATCAACCCAGCGTTGACCATACTAAAGTAAAAGACATGCAAAATGTTATCCAGAGCGGCAGTTACAAAATGGATCCCGAACGCATTGCCGACAAAATGATTAACTTTGAATCTGCTTTTAATGATAGCTAAGCCTGTGTCACAAAATACAGTGATGACAAGAAATATATCCCCTCTACTTGAAGATATTGCAAATTATCTTGAGCAATTATTTCATGCGCTGGAAAATGAATACCGAGCCTTATCAGAAAATGATATTCAGGCTATTGAATCTATTGCGCAGGAAAAAATTATTCTGATGGAGCAACTGGAAGATTTAAATAAGGAACGCCGAGCACTACTGGAAGCAGCGGGACTTGACCTGGACGCAAACGGTATTGATGATTTTCTGAATAGCAGCACAATAACAGATAAGCCTAAATTAAAAACGTTATGGAATGATATTTCAAACTTGTCTAAACAGTGCGAAAAACAAAACAATATCAATGGCATTATTATTGAAAATAATAAACGCCACACTGAAAATGCCCTTTCGGTATTACAGGGTAAACAACAAACGGCCGAACTCTATTCCAACAAAGGCCAGTCCATCAAAATGGCAAAAAAACAGACGCTAATCCGAGCATAATCCACAACGTAGCTTATGGCTGAAAAAAATAACAGCATTATTTCAGACCCTATCCATATCAGTGCTATATTGGCACGAATGAAAAAAAATCATTGCCAACTTGACGTGAAGAAAGTTAAACGAGACGGATCGACCCAGCCCCTTGGTATTTCTGAAATACTGCATATTAGCCACAACAAAAGCAACATCCTGTTTGATGCATTCAACCACAATAATATTACAGCCAAACAACTTATTCACATTTACGCAAAACATGACGGAATTGAAATAAACTTTAATACCCAGGTAACCGCATTAACTGAACATGACCATTTAGTTTATTTTAGTACTAGCATCCCAACTGAAATTACTTACAAACAACGCAGGCTGCAATACCGTGTTGAATTGCAAAATTTATGGAAAATTCCGGTTACATTAGTCGATAAAAATATTAACCAGCCGTTAACCGCTTATATCTATAATATTTCAACGGGTGGGATAAATGTTCGCAGCTCAACCGATAAACTAAGCCGGATAAAACAGGATGCAGTTATCGATACATTAATACAACTGCCCAATACCGAAAGCATTCAATGCAAGCTACAGGTACGGCAAACAAAATCAGACCAAACAGCAGGGTTACAACAATTAGCCGGCCAGTTTATTAACCTTACCCCCAGGCAGGAAAAAAATATTCGCTCGTTTGTTAATAGCGTTGAGCGCAACCGAATTCAAACTGTCGAAAAACCACACGCCGAATATAACTAAAATATTACTCATCCAGCAATAAATTAATTAGTGACTCCATTTAGATCAGGTTATAATTCCCATTGTTTTAATTTTATTGCCCCCGTAGCTCAGTTGGATAGAGCGGTCCCCTCCTAAGGGACAGGCCACACGTTCGAATCGTGTCGGGGGCACCATTTTAATTTATGTAGTTCCATTATTTCCCGGTTAAACCTGTTCTTATTCTTTCTTATTTATAAATAATTAAAACGTAATCCACTATATTGTAATCCCCCCATTAATAACCGACTTGGATTCAACCGGTCACTGCAACAGCTTGCTAAGCTTATCAGATGGAGATTGAAAACCTAATGTTTTTCTTGGTCTATTGTTGAGCTTCGCTGCAACTTTGTTTAAGTCACTTTGTGTATATTTTGACAAGCACATTCCTTTAGGAAAGTACTGCCGTAGTAATCCATTTGTATTTTCATTTGTTCCACGTTGCCATGGATTACTTGGATCGCAGAAATAAACATCCATGTCCGTTTCAATAGAAAAGCATGCGTGAGCAGCAAGTTCTGTGCCTCGATCCCAGGTTAGGCTCTGTTTTAATAAATCGGGTCATTTTTTCATTTGATTAGCTAAAGCTGAGACAACAGCACCGGTGCTTTTTCCTTTCACTTTGACCAAGACTGTATACCGAGTCGAGCGTTCGACCACTGTCGCTATATAACTGTTAAGTGAGCCTGCAATAAGGTCACCTTCCCAATGACCTGGAATCGCTCGATCTTCAATTTCAGCAGGCCTTTCACTTATTGATATTGCATTCGCTATTGTTCCTTTGCTCGCGGCTCTATGCTTTCTAGCATGACGGAATTTCCGTTTCGTTCGCAGATGTTTACGCATTTCAGCTTTGAAAATCCCTCTCGTTTGAATGAATAGGCTCTTGTAAATGGTTTCATGCGATACCTGCATATTCTTATCATCCGGGAACTGAATTTTTAACCAGCCAGAGACTTGTTCTGGTGACCAATCTTGTAACAGTTTACGCTCAACAACGTGTTTAAGTTTCGTATTT
>CAZEZI010000060.1:0-13514 GCA_964516315.1 uncultured Thioalkalispiraceae bacterium | reverse complement strand
AGGTTTTTTATGCATTGTTGTACATATCAACAACCTCATTATCCTGCACTTTATCTTTGCGTGCACCATCGCTACGACTTACTTCAATATGAGCAAGATACTCCTGGCTGATATCACCCGTTACATATTCACCATTAAAAACCGAAGTATCAAATTGCTTAACATTCGGGACTTTCTTTTTAACCGCTTCGATTAAGTCATCTAAATCCTGATAAATTAACCAGTCGGCACCAATCGCTTTGGCAATTTCTTTATCGGTTCGGCCATAACCAATTAACTCTTTTGCGGCAGGCATATCAATACCATAAACATTGGGATGAATAACCGGTGGTGCAGCCGAAGCAAAGTACACTTTTTTGGCACCAGCATCACGTGCCATTTGAATAATTTGTTTTGAGGTTGTACCACGTACAATCGAGTCATCAACCAATAATACGTTTTTGCCACGAAATTCCAGTTCAATGGCATTCAGTTTTTGCCGAACCGATTTTTTACGTTCTTTTTGCCCTGGCATTATAAAAGTACGGCCAATGTAACGGTTCTTGATAAAACCTTCACTGTACTTAACACCTAAGGTATAGGAAAGCTGCAGTGCCGAAGTACGACTGGTATCCGGTATGGGCAGCACCACATCAATATCATGTTCAGGTAATTCACGCAGAATTTTTTTAGCCAGATAGTCACCCATTCTTAAACGTGCTTTATACACAGAAATGCCATCAATAATGGAATCGGGACGTGCAAAATAAACATGTTCAAAAATACAGGGACTTAAAACAGGGTTCTCGGCACACTGCTGTGTGTGATGCTTACCATTGGCATCAATAAAAATAGCTTCACCTGGTGCAATGTCTCTAACCAAATCAAAACCGAGTGCATCAATCGCAACACTCTCCGATGCAACCACAATATCTTTACCCTCTGCTGTTTTGCGTTCACCAAAAGCCAGGGGGCGAATACCATACGGGTCACGAAATGCCAGAATACCTTTACCGGTTATCATAGCAACCACCGCATAGGCACCACGGCAACGTTTATGCACACCTTTTACTGCATTAAAAACATCTTCAACATCAACATTTAACTTATCGGAATTTTGTAATTCATGCGCCAGAATATTTAATAAAACTTCTGAATCCGAATCGGTATTAATATGACGGCGATCTTCTTTAAAAAGATCACGGCGCAATTGATCAGCATTGGTTAAGTTACCATTATGCGCCAGGGTAATCCCATATGGTGAGTTCACATAAAAAGGTTGTGCTTCGGCAGAAGAAAAGCAACCGGCAGTTGGGTAACGCACATGACCGATTCCCATATGCCCTTTTAAACGCAGCATATGCCGTGTTTGAAAAACATCGCGCACCAGGCCATTGGCTTTGCGCATATAGAGGCGATTGTCTTCACAGGTCACAATCCCGGCAGCATCCTGGCCACGGTGTTGTAAAACAATCAGACCATCATATAAATTCTGGTTGACTGGTTTATTTGAAACAATACCGATAATGCCACACATACTATCCTCTTTCTGTTAAGACAAGAATGAAATAAAACTAAAGTATAACCTTTTATAAATATTATTCGATATTTTCACTGAATATTTAAATGAGTTAATACTTGAAACTGGAACCAATATTGGTAGGTAAAAACTGCCCTAACCACAATGCAATGCCTTCAAATTGTGAAAGTAATAAAGAACCTTTCCACCATGACTCTTGCGGCATACTGGACAAGCCCGCCAGCATCACTAATACGGCAATAATTAAAGTACCACGCAAGACGCCAAAAACAACACCTATAAACCGGTCTGTGCCGGACAAACCGGTACGATGAACTAGTTGCACTGCAAAATAATTTACCACCACAAACAGTATAAGCGAGATAACAAATAAAATACCAAAGCCCACCACCACACGGAATGTTTTATCGGCTATCGAATTTAAAAATAGTTCGGCAAAGCCGCCAGCAAACGTCAATGCTATCCAGAATGATACGACCCACCCCACCAGTGATAATGCTTCTCGTACAAAACCACGGATAAGGCTGATAAAAGCAGAAATAAGAATAATACCAATAATGGCAAAATCAATCCAAATCATAAAGAACAACTTTCCTGTACTAACATTTAGGGATGAGCAACAACTAAACCACTTATTTTAAGTTCGGTTCTTAAACGTTTTTGTATTTTTTCGGCCTGACTACGGCGTACTTCCGGCCCGACCCGTACACGGTAAACGCGCCCTTTGGATGTTTTGACCGCTTCAACAAAGGTTGTAAATTTTTTACTACGTAACTTATTGCGTAACTTAAAGGCATTACTGCGTTCACTAAAACTGCCCACCTGGATTGCCCATGCTTTTGCAGCTTGTTTTGCTGTTGGTTTCGCTTCTGCCGTCGTTACTTTTCTGCTCTTAACCTGGTTTGATTTTGCCTTACTCGCCGGCTTTTTTTCCTTTGAATCTATTTTAGCAAAACTTGCAACTGTATCATTTTTAATTGCGGGTTTAAGCACTGGCGTGTGCTCATCAACCGGTACTCTGGCGTCAAAATCGGCCTGTGATTTTATAATAACGGCTGTTGATTGCTGTGCTTTATCTTTCGGTGATTGTTTTGAGATATAGTTCGGCTTATTCGGAATGTTACTACCAAAAACCGGCATGCCGTCATCCAGTGCGCGCTCACTATTTAATAACATAGGGATAAAAATCACCCCTAACGCGACCAGCACAATCGCACCAATGACCCGTTGCTTGATTTGCACAGGCTGTTCGTCATGATTGGATGATTGTTGACTCATAGAGCTATTGTACCAATATCTGGCACTGAGGTTCAGTTATTTTAAGCGGATATCCAGCTCGGCAGAATGGCGGCGACCGTGTAAAAAGAGCCAAAAACCAGCAGAATATCCCCTTTTTTTGCCTGTAATTGCATTTCTGAAAAGGCAACCGCGATTTGTTCAAAACACGTTGAAGAAGCAGCCGGGAACGTACCGATAATGGCTGCTAATTGCGCCGTTTCTGCCGCACGTTCAAGAGGTGCTTTTACAATATACCAATGGTCGATGAGTTCGCGCATGGGCTGCAATGAGTCGACCAACGCTTTGTCTTTCATCATTCCTACTAAGGCATGCACCTGACCAGAGGATTTCATCTCGGCCACCAGTTGCGCCAGACATTGCACACTATCGGGGTTGTGTGCCACATCCAGAATCAGTGTTTGTCCACCCATGGATTGATTGACCGGAATGATCTGGCAACGCCCATCCACCCGCACATCCATCAACCCTTGCCTTACATGTGCCTGACTGACCGGTAAACGTGCTGACAATAATTCAACCACTTTTAGTGCACCAGCTGCATTCTGGTATTGATGTTCACCAATTAACGCCGGTCGGGGCAAGGCAGTACGTAAGGTATTTTCATCCAACCATTGCCAGTCCATTTGCCGTTGTTCAAAACTAAATTCCTTCCCCAGACGATACAGGGGTGCGGCTATTTTATCTGCGTGCTGTTGAATACTTTGCGGCATATCCGGGTCACTACAAACAACCGGCTTGTTGCTGCGCATAATACCGGCTTTCTCAAAAGCAATAGCTTCACGTGTGTCGCCCAGCCAGTCTGTATGATCCAGACCAATCGAGGTAATTAACATAACATCTGCATCCAGCAGATTCACCACATCGAGTCGACCACCCAGCCCCACTTCAAGAATAACAACATCCAGCTCACCCTTTGATTCCGCCTGATGAAAAATATCAAAGGCAGCCAACGTGCCAAATTCAAAATAAGTTAAGGATATTTCACCACGCGCTTCATCAATACGCGCAAAACTTTCACAAAGACGGGCATCGTCTACAGGCTGTTGATTAATGCGAATGCGTTCATTGTAATGAACCAGATGAGGCGATGTATAACTACCCACCCGATAACCGGCCTGTGTATAGACAGACTCCAGTATCGCCACACTGGAACCTTTACCATTGGTACCGGCAACACTGATAACGGGGATTTTAAAGGCTGGATAATGCAGTTGTTGATAGACCTGACGAACACGGTCTAAACCTAAATCAATTTGTTTGTTATGCAGGCTTTCCTGCCAGCTTAGCCATTGTTGCAGGGTGTTAAAACGCATAACTCACGCTGTGAACCCGAAATAAATATGAAAGTTAGATTTAAGCAGCAGGTTGATTCGTTAACATTGTGAGAATACGCGCAACTGTATCACGCATGTCGCGGCGGTTTACAATCATATCAATCGCACCGTGCTCTAATAAAAATTCACTACGTTGAAAGCCTTCGGGCAAGGTTTCCCTAACTGTTTGTTCAATAACTTTAGGTCCGGCAAAACCAATCAAAGCATTCGGCTCGGCAATATGAATATCACCTAGCATAGCAAAACTGGCTGATACGCCACCCATGGTCGGATCGGTTAAAACAGAAATAAAAGGAATACCCTGTTTACGTAAGCGTCCGAGTGCTGCACTGGTTTTGGCCATTTGCATTAAAGAAAACAGCGCTTCCTGCATACGCGCACCGCCACTGGCAGAAAAGCAAACTAAAGGAATACGATGCTGAATCGCTGTATTGACTGCACGTACAAAACGTTCACCAACAACCGAGCCCATTGAACCACCCATAAATTTGAATTCGAATGCGGCCGCAACAACCGGTACTTTTTTAACCTGCCCCATCATCACAACCAGGGCATCGGTTTCACCGGTTGTTTTTTGTGCCTGGGTGAGCCTGTCCCGGTATTTTTTCAGGTCTTTAAATTTAAGCGCATCGACTGGTGTGATTTCTTCACCAATTTCAATTTGCGGCTCGGCATCTAAAAATGTGTCTAAACGGCGGCGAGCTCCAATACGAATATGGTTATCACACTTGGGGCAAACATCAAGATTACGTTCGAGTTCTGCACGGTACAAAACTGCACGACAATCTGCACACTTGGCCCATAAACCTTCGGGAACATTGGTACGTTTGTTACCGTCTGCACGGATACCTGTGGGTAATAATTTTGAAAACCAGTTCATCGCTTGTTTTTTTCTCTTATATTATGTTTAGTCGATAGCAGTGCGTAATTCTTTTATCAATTCACATACCACTACCTTTATTTTATCAGAATCTGATGCATTTGCCTCTATTCGTTGCACAATCGCGCTACCAACAACAACCGCATCGGCCACTTTGGCCACACGTTTGGCAGAATCACCATCTTTAATACCAAAACCCACGCCAACGGGCAAATCAGTAAACGACTTGATTTGTTCTACTTTATCCGAGACTTCGTCAGTATTCAAATGCCCGGCACCGGTTACCCCTTTGACCGAAACGTAATACACAAAACCACTACCCGCACTGGATATCAGCTTCATGCGCTCATCATTGGTAGTGGGTGCAACCAGAAAAATTGGATCTAAGTCTTTGTTTTTAAAAGCACTAATATAATCTTCGGCCTCTTCTGGTGGAATATCCACGGTTAACACACCGTCAACACCGGCTGTGGCCGCTTTATCGGCAAAGTCACTGTAGCCCATCACTTCAACTGGGTTTAAATAGCCCATCACCACCACGGGTGTATCGCTATCTGTTTCACGAAAATTGGCCACCATGCCCAAAACATCGGTCAAACTGGTACCTGACTCAAGCGCCCTTTCCATTGCTTTCTGAATAACCGGCCCTTCGGCCATTGGATCAGAAAAAGGCACACCCAGCTCAATAATATCGGCACCGGCCTCCACCATGGCGTGCATTAACGGCACGGTGGTTTCAGGTTTTGGGTCACCTGCTGTTATATAAGGGATAAGCACCTTTTTACCAGCCGCCAGACGTTGTTCAAATCGTTGTTTTATTCTACTCACAACTCTATCCCTTCATGCGTTGCAACGGTATGAATGTCTTTATCGCCCCGACCGGACAAATTCATGATAATAATTTGCTCTTTGCTCATGCTGGCCGCCAGTTTTGCGGTATACGCTACGGCGTGACTCGATTCCAGTGCTGGTAAAATGCCTTCAATACGGGTTAGGTCATGAAAACCTTGCAGCGCTTCGGTGTCGGTTACCGACACGTATTCTGCCCGACCAATGTCTTTTAGCCAGGCATGTTCTGGCCCTACACCAGGGTAGTCCAGGCCTGCAGAAATCGAGTGGGTGGGAATGATCTGGCCATTTTTATCTTCGATTAAATAAGTCCGGTTGCCATGCAATACACCAGGGTCTCCGGCACACAATGCCGCCGCATGACGGCCGGTTTCGATACCATCACCCGCCGCTTCAACGCCAACCATCTGTACCTCGGTATCGTCGATAAAAGGATAAAACAGACCAATGGCATTCGAACCACCACCAATACAAGCCACCAAAGCATCAGGCAAACAACCTTCGTGCTGTAAAATCTGCTCACGTGATTCGCGGCCAAGAATAGCCTGAAAATCCCGAACCATCGCAGGGTAAGGATGGGGCCCGGCAACGGTACCGATAATATAAAAGGTATCGTCAATATTAGTAACCCAGTCACGCATCGCTTCGTTGAGCGCATCTTTGAGTGTTTGTGAACCGGAAGTGACTGGCACTACCGTTGCACCCAATAATTTCATCCGGTAGACATTCATTGCCTGGCGCTGAATGTCTTCGGCACCCATATACACAACGCATTCCATTCCAAGACGAGCTGCAACCGTGGCCGAGGCAACCCCGTGCTGACCTGCGCCAGTTTCTGCAATAATACGCTTTTTGCCCATGCGCTTGGCCAATAATGCCTGACCAACGGTGTTATTCACTTTGTGCGCGCCGGTGTGGTTTAAGTCTTCACGCTTTAAATAAATTTTTGCACCACCGATTTGCTGGCTCCAGCGCTCGGCATAATATAATGGCGAAGGACGACCGACATACTGCTGTAATTCAAAGTCGAGTTCTTTCTGGAATGCAGGGTCTTGCATATAGTTATCATAAGCCTGCTGCAATTCTTCCAGTGGTACCATTAAAGTTTCGGCGACAAATTTGCCACCATAAACACCGAAGTGCCCTCTTTCATCTGGCATTGCATACTTCTGACTCGCGTTATTTGCGTTGTCTGGTTTCACGCGTGATTTACCTCATTGATAAAAGCAGCCATTTTTGCTGCATCTTTCATTCCTTTGGATTGACCTTTTTCTAATACAAGCTCAATACCGCCACTCACATCCACGGCATACGGTTTAACTGTTTGAATGGCTTCGGCCACATTATCGACCGATAAACCTCCGGCCAGAATAACCGGTTTAGTCAGTGATGCCGGGATACGCGCCCAATCAAAACTTGTGCCGGTACCACCGGGGATACCTTTTTCATAGCTGTCTAGCAATAATGCAGCAGCGCTGGCATATTCTGTTGCAACCGCAGCAAGATCCACATCCGGCTTCATACGTATTGCTTTTAAATACGGCTTACCGTAACGCTGGCACTGCTCGACCGATTCATTACCATGAAATTGCAAGGTATCAATCGCTGTGGATTGTAACACTTGCTGAATAAATTCTTCGGATGAATCCACAAAAAGCCCGACACAGGAAACGAACGCAGGCAACTGGCGGATAATATCCGCAGCCTGCTCAATTTCAATATTCCGTGGACTGGGCGGGTAAAACACAAAACCCAGCGCGTCGACCCCTAGGCGCACGGCTTCGAACGCATCACTTAATTGTGTGATACCACAGTATTTAATCCGTGTTCTTGATGGAGGATGAGCCATAAAATCAAACTGTCGTTAGAATTATCAATCAAGAGAAATTATACCAGAATTTAATGGTAAAAATCCTGGAACCATGGCGACACGGCGGGCACCAATTTAGTGAGTAACACACTCCCGTCATGCCCGCGGAGGCGGGCATCTAGATCATATAAAAAGCGCTTTATTTATTCTACTGGATTCCCGCCTCCGCGGGAATGACAAATAACAGGGCAACAGCAAAAATGAATGACTAAATAACCCTGGAAAACCTGTTTTTGGAATCGCCTAAATAGCGGTCAAACACCATACAGATATTTCTAATAAGCAGGTAGCCTATCGGTTGCACAGTGATTTCTTTTTTGCTTAAAACTAACAAGCCATCTTGTTGCATATTTTGAAGTTGCTCTAACTCGGTTGCAAAGTAATCTGAAAAGTTAATTTTAAACTGTGCTTCAATTTTAGCGAAATCTAGATAATAATGACAAATAAGCTGATTAATCACTTCACGCCGCAGCAAATCATCCGCATTTAATTCAATGCCTCTGAATACCGGTAACTGGTTATTGTCGATAAGCTGATAATACTCATCCATTGTTTTTACGTTCTGGCTGTAGCAGTTAGCCACTTTGCCGATAGAAGTAATACCAAGACCCACCAAATCACAATCGGCATGGGTCGAGTAGCCCTGAAAGTTTCGATATAAATTATGCTTGTTTTGCGCAATAGCAAGTTCATCGTCCGGTTTTGCAAAGTGGTCCATACCAATATAAACATAACCTGCCGCCATCAACTGTTGTATAGCTTGTTGTAATATTTCCAGTTTCACCTGTGGAGCGGGAATATCGTCTGAATTAATTTGCCGCTGGGTTTTAAACATTTCAGGCAGATGTGCGTAGTTAAAAATGGAAAGCCGGTCTGGATTCAATTCAATAATGGTTTGTAAGGTATCGGTAAAACTGGCGACTGTTTGATGGGGCAAGCCATAGATTAAATCAATACTGATAGAATGAAAGCCGGTATCACGTGCCGCAACAATAACCTCCTGTGTTTCTTCGAAAGACTGAATTCGGTTCACGGCTTTTTGTACTTCAGGATTAAAATCCTGCACACCCAGACTCATCCGATTAAAACCCAGTTTACGTAACAAGACAATTGTTTTTTCATTTGCTTCACGCGGGTCGATCTCAATGGAATACTCACCGCTATCATCAGTTAATAAATTAAAGTGCTGTTGTGTCGTATCCATAAGTTGTTGCATTTGCTGCTGGCTGATAAAGGTGGGCGTACCGCCCCCCCAGTGCAACTGGGTTACAACCCGTTTATTATCAAAGTAGCCTGCCTGCAATTCAATTTCTTTATATAACCTTTCTAAATAAGGCTCGGCACGCTTTCTGTTTTTAGTAACAATTTTATTGCAACCGCAGTAATAACAAATGGTGTCACAAAAAGGGATATGGAAATACAGCGATAAATTATCTTTCGTTGAATTACTCAATGCTATTTGTTTTTTATAATCTTCAGCAGTGAATTTACTGTTAAATTGCACAGCAGTTGGGTAGGAAGTATAACGCGGCCCTGACTTGTCATAGCTGCGAATTAAGTCGGTATTGATTTCAATGGGCTGCATTGCCGTAACCTTTGTCTAGTCTGAATATAAAAATTAGAGTGCTTATTATACGCTTTAAAATACCACTTCGGCATTTTTTATGCCCTGGTGAATAACTCTGTTAAGTGTGATTATAAATACTGGGTAATGCAAATTCATCTGGATAGGTGATTTGTTTCAGGGATAGTCCTTTAGGTGCCGCGGTAACACCTCCAAGTCGTCGATCTCGATGTTCCAGCACCTGTTTCGACCAGTCAACTTCAGCCTCACCAATACCGATTTTAATCATCACACCGGCAATGTTTCTCACCATATGGTGTAGAAAACCATCGGCCAGTAAATCCAGGTGAACAAATTCCCCTTCACGGGTAATGTCCAGTTTATGGAGAGTGCGCACCGGGCTTTTAGCCTGACAGGCGACGGCACGGTACGAGGTAAAATCATGTGTACCAATTAGATGTTGCGCTGCTTGCATCATACGGGCTTCATCTAAAGCCTGACGCACAAAACTCACATAATTATTGAGTATTGCCGGCCGAACACTGCGATTTAAAATTGTATAGCGGTAGGCTCGCTTTATCGCACTAAAACGTGCATGAAATGTTTTCGGCACCGGCTTTGCCCATAAAATAGAAATACTTCTCGGAAGGTTTGTATTCGTGCCCATCACCCATGAGTGTATTTCCCTGATGGCGGTAGTTTCAAAATGAATCACCTGCTCATTCGCATGCACACCGGTATCGGTGCGGCCTGCACAAAATATTTTAACAGGATGGTTGGCCACTTTTGATAATGCACCTTCAACGTTTTGCTGAACCGTTTCACCTTCACGTTGTGACTGCCAGCCTACATAAGGTGAGCCATCGTATTCGACACCCATTGCAATACGGTAAATTTGTTTTGTGTTTTCCATTGTTTGCTTGTAACTATTTATTTTAAATAATTAACCAGACAGAATTTTAATTGACCTGAAACGACACAACCCCGCTTAAGGCGGGGTTGTTATTGTATTAAATAACAGTGGTATCAGGAAAGCTGGGAAACAAGCTGTTCAGCCTCTGACTTTTGTTCATCATTGCCTTCTTCCAGCACTTCATCCAGAATGCTTTTTGCACCGGCTGAATCACCCATATCAATATACGCTTTAGCCAGATCCAGCTTGGTGCCCACTTCATCAGCATCGGCCGATAAGGACATATCCATCGCATCACCCGCATCCAGATTTAAATCCAGGCTGGCATCATCGCTACTGGTTTCTTCTGTGTCCATACTAAAATCAAGTGTACCGGTATCCAGTTGTGCACTGGCTGAATCAAGATCCAGCGCATCAGCATCAAATGCCATGCTGGCTGTCGGGTCATCGTCTGTTGTATCGGGTTCGCCCAGCCCCATCTCGTTTAAATCAATGGCCATGCTTTTAGTTGATTCATCATCCGCGGCGTCCATATCCAGATTAAAATCAAGGCCGTCAGGCGCTTCGATATTATCTTTTGTTTCTTCCTGATCGGTAACCGGTGTATCGTCACCCAGATTGAAATCAAGCCCGGATATATCCGATTCGGTTTCGGCTGATGGCCCGGGTGATTCTGGTGCCAAATCTTCAGCACTGAATACGCCGGTTTCCAAACCAATATCCATTACCTGACTGTCGGTCATGCTCACGTTACTCAGGTTTTCTTCCATTGCACCTAATACGCTTTCTGTTGTTTCTGATGTAATGGTTGGTGAGGCACTAAAAATAGGGTTATTCGGTGCAATCTGTTTGCCCATTACAACTACTTTTTGCCAGTTACTGTCACTTGTAGCGGTATCACCCAGGCTTGCATAAAGATCTTCAGCTGTTGCTTCAAACGCTGTTTGATTTTTATTGGTGTTATACACTTCAAGTAATTTAACTTTTAACTCAACACGCCCCGGATCAGCAGCAATGGCTTCCTGCAAGCGTTCTTCAGCGGCTTCGTAACGGCCATAAGCCATAAAGACATCGGCTTCTGTTAGCGGATCCACTTCACTGTCTTCAGTTTGAATGGCACCGACACCACTGATAGCAAAGTCACTTAAAAAGGATGATGTTTCAGATGAATTCTGACTGCTAGCCACAGAAACAACGGGCTCATCATCAACCGGTGCCGCACCCGACAAAATACTCTCTTCAAAATTGTTTTTTGCTGATGAGCGTTTACGGAACATCATCACCACAAGAATCAATACAACGATGATGAGTACAGGCACACCAATAAAGAGTAATAAACTACTCGCTAAAACGGGTTTTAAAATACCTGAAACCGTTGCCATAATGGTATCAACAAG
This sequence comes from uncultured Thioalkalispiraceae bacterium, assembly GCA_964516315.1. Classification (GTDB taxonomy): domain Bacteria; phylum Pseudomonadota; class Gammaproteobacteria; order UBA6429; family Thiohalophilaceae; genus SZUA-37. The sequence goes on along the minus strand of CAZEZI010000060.1, from coordinate 1,889 downwards.
ACTGGTTGAGGCTTGTGCTGGCATATCTTCAACAGCTGCAGGCGCTTCTGCTACTTCAGGTGGAGGTGGAGGTGCATCCATTGTTTCTTCTGCTGTGGCTGGCTCCATTTCAGCAACAGGTTCTGCTGGCGCTTCAATAGCTGCTGCAGGCTCATCTTCAAGCTGAGGTGTAACCTCTTCCTGCGGTGCAGGTTCCGGAGCCGCTTCTGGCACAACTGGCGCAGGCACTTCACCTGATTTTGCAATTTGCTGCTGCAATGCAGCGAACTCATCATTACGTACCGACAGAGAACGTTGCATCGATTCAATTTCAGCCTCAAGTTCTCTCAGGCGCTCATTCAAAGCAGTATTCTTGCCACGTTCTGCATCTGCTTGCTGGGTAATACGTTGTAATTCATCACGCAAGCTCGCAACTTCCTGACTCGCCGAGTCCTGTGATGGTGTTGTTGCCGCGCTAAGGTCTTCGCCTTCTGGTGCACTTAAGGTTAATTCACCTGAAGGTGCAGCCGCAATATTATCACTGGCTTCAGACTCAACCTGGCCAGTTGATAAAGGTTGTTGTTCGGCAGCGGCAGCCAGTTGCTGGCGATAGGCATCCCACGCTTCTGTTTGCGCCATATAGTCCTGGGCAGCCTGCTCTTTGCTAATCGCAGTAATTAAACCGGGATCATCAATACGTAAAACCTGACCGACTTTCAATCGATGGATGTTACTGTCTGTAAAGGCATTGGGATTACTTTTTAATAATGCCATCATTACCTGGTACACGGTGGCATCGTCACCCTTCATACGGCTTGCAATGGACCATAAGTTATCGGACTTTTTAGTAATACCGTAATCAAGATCACCACTTTCAACCGGTTGAGGCTCTGCTGTTTCAGCTGCATGGTGATCAGCATATTCGGCTTCACCAACAGGTTCTTCGCCATAGTCAATAGATTTCGATTCATCGTATTCCGTTAATGGAATCGTTGGGAACAATTCGCCTTCAGCAAAGATTTCGGTTGGCGCATCATGCGCAGCCATGTCCATTTCTGAAGCTGGTTTTTCATCAATAACCTGACCACTTTGTTGATGTTCTGTAAGAATATCGCCACTCAAACCTTTGGAATCATCAAGAACCACTGGTTCTGGCTCGATAACTGGCTCAGGCGTTGTTTCCAGAATAACAGGTTCAGGTGTCGTTTCAGGGATAACAGGCTCAGGCTCGGCTTCCGCAACCACTTCCGGCATTTTTTCTACAACGGGCTCTGGCTCTGCAGGTGCAGCAACATCCTCAATCGAACGACGAGGAAGTAATTCTTTATCACTGATATAAGCATCATCAACAACGGCTGCTGGCTCTGCTTTTTCGGCTTCATCGATAACAACGGGTTTAGATTCTTCAACAACGGCGGGTGCAACATCGTCCTTAAATGGAGAAGGTTCAGGTGCAGATATGGCTGCCGGCTCACTAACCGTTTCGACTTCGGTTGTTTGTGGTGCCTGGATAGTGCTTTGCTGTGGTTGCTGAATGCGTCGACCGGGGGGATCGATTAACACCGTATATTCACGTAACATACGGCCATTTTTCCAGTTCACTTCCAGTAAAAAGTTCAGGAAAGGTTCGCGGATCGGCTTGCGTGAAGTAATTTTAATAAAGTACTTGCCACTATTATTGCGTTTAACACTAAAACGAAGGGAGCTTAGTAAACCGGCGCGATCAATGCCTGCACGTAAAAAAGCATCGCGGCTCGCCAGCTTAACCTTTAAATCGGATACATCATTTGACGTTGCGGCAATTAAATCTATTTCAGCATCCAGAATTTCGCTTAAAGATGAGTTCAGCTTTATTGCACCCAACCCTAAACTATAAACAAAAGATGGCGTAACCGTTATTCCAATAACGG
>CAZEZI010000059.1:0-13661 GCA_964516315.1 uncultured Thioalkalispiraceae bacterium | reverse complement strand
ATTAAAGATTCGTTAACTTCACCACAATAATGGGTACGCATAAAAATGTTCCTTTAAAAACAAACTGTTAGTACAAAATATGTCTAATTAACTGCTCTATATTAATACTGTCATTCCCGCGAAGGCGGGAATCCAGGACATAGATAAACAGCCTTTATTTAATTCTTTCTGGATTCCTGCCTTCGCGGGAATGACGACACTGGTAGAACTTCTCAACCTAAAATAGATATAACCTATTTAGCCTTACTCTCGCTTTTCGACTCAGAATTTGATTTAGTATCTGACTTACCCGATTCCTTACCTGCCAAATTCTTCTTACTGCCCGTTTTAAAGTCTGTTTCATACCAGCCATCCCCTTTCAAACGAAAGGCCGAGGCGGATATCAGCTTTTTCAAAGCCGCCTTTTTACACTCAGGGCACTCTTTTAGGGGCTCGTCTACCATCTTCTGAAAGGCTTCAAAAGTGTGATCACAAGCCTCACACTTATATTCATAAATTGGCATCTAAACTTCCTCAAAAACTAAGCTATGTTAAATCAAGCCGCGCATTATACCTGTTTTTATACTGTGGAAACTATCCATTTAATGGCTTATTCCTGCACAATATCCCTAAGATCAGCCATAGAAGCTCAGGTAGCCGATTGTGCTGCACTGCCTCCTTATTTCAAAACTTACCTACACTGTAAAAGAAATTACCGTTAAACTCTGCCAATCATCTTTAAATATCAAGTTGCACTTTTATGGACAAAAAATCAATTCTCATCACCGGTTGCTCCAGTGGCATCGGCCTGTGTACGGCACAAAGACTTAAACAAAACGGCTATCGGGTATTTGCCACCGCCAGAAAAAATGATGATGTTGAAAAACTCAAACAACAGGGTTTTGAAAGCTTCCTGCTTGATTATACCCATTCAAACACTATTCATTTGACATTACAAAATGTGCTCGATGCCACAGGCGGTACACTCTATGCCTTATTCAATAATGGTGCCTATGGCCAACCCGGTGCGGTTGAAGATTTAAACACAGAAGTCTTACGTGAACAGTTCGAAACCAATTTTTTCGGCTGGCATGAACTCACCCGGCTGGTTATCCCCATTATGCGTAAACAAGGCTATGGGCGCATTATCCAGAATAGTTCCGTGCTTGGGCTGGTTGCCATGCGTTTTCGTGGTGCTTACAACGCCAGTAAATATGCTATTGAAGGTTTAAGCGATACCCTGCGTTTAGAATTACACGGCAGCAATGTATTTGTTTCCATGATTGAACCGGGGCCGATTAGCAGTCGCTTTCGCGCCAATGCTTTACTCTATTTCAAAAAGAACATTAATACTGAAAACAGTTATTTTAAAGAACAATACAACAATCTGCTTAAAAAACTGCAAACAGATGGCCCAGTGGTACCTTTTACGCTACCCGCAGATGCGGTTTACACAAAAGTATTTAAAATATTAACGGCGAAACGACCCAAAGCACATTATTATGTAACTTTTCCGACTTATTTGTTTGGTTATCTAAAACGTATTATCTCGGCTCGTGTTCTCGACTCACTGCTCAGAAGAGTTTAAATGTAAGATGAAGTAAATTACATAAGCGTGCCACTCAATCCACCCATTTAAAATTCTTGAGTTATGCATATTTTGAGTTGTTATAGGAGCAATAGCATATGCAGCTCAGAGAGAATTAACTTCATTATTGATCTTCCGACACAGGGAAATACCATATTCATAATAGCTAAACCTGGAAGTGAGGATCTTGCAATACTGTTGTGCTATAAGGTAATCTTTCGCAAAATAATACCGTTCTGTTAACACCCGTAAATTTGCCGGGTTATATGGATTAAGCTTAATTGCTTTGTGAAGTAACGGTGTTGCCTCCTTAAAACGCTTTTGTACTGCATACAATCTACCTAATAGTCGATAATGGACATCTGCATCTGGAAAAGCCTGAATGCCATCTTTCAGTACACGCTCGGCTTGCAAGTAATCAGGAATATTAATTAATAGTCGTGCTGTTTTTTGATAAAGACCGAATACTTTATGCTCTTCGAGTGTTACCTTTTCATAATAAAACAACCCTTTCTCAACGTTCTGCTTTTTAAGATAGTAGGTACTTAAATGCCAGTTGGCTAGCTGATTAGTTTCATCATGCTTTAATACTTTAGTGAACAGTGTTTTAGGCGATTCCCAGTGACGACCCTGATAATAAGATAGTGTGGTAAATAATAGGCTGAAACCAAACATTAGTAACAAGAATAAAGTATTACCGTTTTTAAATTTTTCCAGAATATGTGCAGAGTACACAACTAAAATGATTATCAAACCAATAGATGGTATATACATATAGCGATCAGCATGAGCGTGTATGCCTGTTTGAATAATGCCCGAAGTAGGAGCCATCGCAAAAACAAACCATAACCAGCCAAATAATAAATACGGTTTATTTATTCTAATTTTGTAAAAAAGTACTGTTATGCCAATTAAACCTGTTAGCGCAAAACCCACCTTGCTTAAACCATGATCAATTCTGTATCCATAAAATACTGATAAATCATATGGGAATATAAATTGCCGTAAATAAGTTACGTATGAGAGAATAGTGTTTTTAATTTTATCAGTGAAGTCTATAACCGTCGCACTTTCCATTGCTCCGGTATTGTAATGAACATAGATAGTTATAATTGTGAATGCTATCGCTATAAAAAAGTAAGGGATCTTTTCTTTTAAAAGCAATTTCAGTTCATATAATTTAAACTGAAAACTTTGTTTTAAAAGATAGATATCAACAATTAACAACAGCATCGGTGTAAATACAATGGATGCTTTAGATAATAAACCAAGAATAAAAAAAACAATAGAAAAATAATAATATTTTACTTTACCAGTATTCTTATATTGCAGATACATATACAACGTAAGAATAAAGCCAAATCCTGCTAACAAGCCTTTACGTTCAGCAACCCAGGCAACAGGTTCCACATTCAAAGGCAATACAGCAAACAAGAGTGCTATAAAAATACTTTGCCAGTAATTTTTGAGTAATAAATGCATACATAAGAATACAAATAGAGCCGTTATCATGTGCAGAATGAGATTGGTTAAATGAAAACCTGCAGGGCTGGAACCAAAGAGCTTATAATCTAAAGCAAAACTAAACAATGTTACGGGATGCCAATTTGAGTTTACGGGAGTAATTAATATTGCACCCAGGTTGCTTAGCCCAATACCATTTTGAATAACAGGATTATCGATATATTCAAAATCATCATAATTCTGGAAGTCAAAACTTATAACTTGAGAAAAGGCGATAAGAATAACGCAAAGCAATAAAGCAATAGATAAAAATACTTGACGAGGTGATAAGGTACTCAAATGAATATTCCTGCAGCTCTTCCAGTTAATTTGCTTAAATCATGTCAAAGCAAGCTTGAGCAAGCAACCTGCATAATAGCTTATATTATTAACTTTGGTTAATCATGCATTTTTATTCCAGACATAAAAAAACCTCCTCTGAATATTAACTACCCAGAGGAGGTTTTTAAGTTTTAAGCTACGGCAGTTATTCCCAGCCAACACTTTTTTGTTTTGTAGGAAGCAAATCACCCGTTGGCCCATACGCTGGCTGGCAAACGGTTACGCCGACTCCGGCATTATTTCGTGAACCATCCCAGAAGATCCCAATTTGTCCTGTTGTAGCTGCGGTTGTAGGCATGGCGCAAAGAACACTAGTTGCAGCAACATAGGCAGGGTAAGTCGTTGACCCAATAACATCAGGTGCAAAGTTTACATCTGCTGTTTCACCGTCATGTCGCCCATTTAAGTAATTTACTAGTAGGGTCAGGCTGGTCGCTGATGTAGCAGTATTAGTCCGTGTTGAACGGAAGAAACTACCGGCTACCTGGCCTAATGCAACCGCAGTTGTGTCCTTTTTAATTTCATTGGAAATTTCTTTAAAGCCTTGTTCAAAATGCGCATGCACCTTATCTTTTTTAGCCGTGTCAATATAACCGTTATAGGCTGGAATCGCGATAGCCGCTAATATACCGATAATCGCTACCACGATCATCAATTCAATCAGGGTAAAACCCGCTTGTATCTTTTTCATTTTAAATCTCCTAAATTTTGGTATCAATATCAACTGAATCTACATCCTGTAATACCATTCTTCCAGAAGTATGTACTTGCAGTACCGCAGCAGAAGCCCCCGACAAAACAAAATATACACCGGTATCAATTTGAATTAATATGACTGGAGCAGTAACTATGCCAACATCAGACACGCCAAATATCAGCAGATAATATCCTTTAAATTCATGTAGTTAAAAAAATGTACGCATAGTGTAATTTGGTTTAAGTTATAGAACAAAAGGTCAGAATGTGACCAATTTTGTCACATCTGTTCATCTGAATCATTAGACACTAAAGTAACAAGCAGTATATCCTAGGTGTAACACTTACAAGAGCCAACGATAAATAATGTTGAAAAACAGCTATAAAAACTACTTGCACCTCACGCTTTTAGGCCTATTCATTTTTATCTTTTACCTTATATGCATGCCAAAAACAGTCGCTTTAGAGGATGATGGTAATTTTCTTCTTGCTGCTTTTTTTAATGGTGTATCACACCCGCCGGGCTACCCGCTACACTCATTATTAGGCTATCTGTTTGTTCATTTTCCTATTGGCAACCCTGCTGCGAACGGTCATGCAATGAGTGCATTTTTTTCTGCACTGTCAGCAATACTTGTCTTTATTATTACAACACAACTCACCGGCTCTAAGCCAAATGAGAAATTAACACCGTATATCGCCGCAATAGCCTATACATTGTCAACGACAATCTGGTCGCAATCTATTATTACCGAGGTTTACACTCTTAATGCTTTTTTGTTTTTGTGTGTTTTATATATTGCACTTTATATAAAAAAAATAGCGCCTGTACCAGATATCAAAGGTCATGCTTTATATGTACACAAACCCAATCTTAAACTTGCCTTTTTTTACCTGGGTTTATTTAGCGGCCTTGCTCTTTCAAATCACTGGCCATTGTTTATCTTAGGTAGTCTTGGAATTATATTTTTACTTTTAAAAAACTATAAAACTATCATTCAGTACTGGTACTTGACAGCTTTAGGGTTAAGTCTTGGTCTTACTCCATATTTATGGCTTTACATTAATTCAAACCCAGATACTTTTATCCAATATTATGGTCCACTACAAAATCTCGGTGATTTATATTCATACATTTCCCGTGAACATTTTAATGAAGTTATTGATTTTAGCCCAACAGCCACACTCATTGATAAATTTCAGTTTATTCTTTTTACCCTGTCAGAACTTGTTGACCAATGGGGCATAATCAACACGCTATTTGTCCCAATAGGAATAGTCGCCGCGTTTTTACTGCACAAAGAACAGAAAAAAAATTTACAAGGTATTCTAATAAGTTATCTGGCAACAAGCGTGCTACTTTCCATTATTCTTGGCTATGACTATAATCAGGATGCACGAATAAACATGCCACCGTTCTTTGTACTAGCACATTCACTTGGAGCCATTTTTTTTGCAGTCGGCGTAACTTACAGCTTGTCGGCAGTACAAAAAATATCAAATAAAAACTTCACTCCTGTTTTTCTTATTGTTATATCTTTGCAAGCACTCACAGCAAACTTTTACACAAACTACAGGGCAAATTATAACTGGACTACACTGTATGCCAAGCAGGTTCTTGATACACTTAAACCTGATAGTATTTTATTTATATCAGGTGATATCGGTACGGGTGTTATCGGCTATTGGCGCTTTATTAAAGGCTACCGGCCAGATATCACAGTTATACAAGATGATGGATTATTAATATTTGGAACCCGGTTGTTTGATCCCAAAAAAACAAAACCGGAGGAAAGAGAAAAAATTTTATTGTCATATATTAAATCTTCAAAAAAACCTGTTTATTTTTTAAATCAAATACCCAAGGTTGGGATAAATGACTTCTGGCTAGTCTATGAATATAATAAAAATGTCGAGTACAAAAAACAACGATTACAATCATTATCCAAAGAGAATCAAAAATACCTCAGTTACATATTCAGTGATATAAGCTTTACTGACAAATGGACACAATTCCATTTAAATGTTGTACGCGCAAAGGCCACCCCCTATTTATTGAATCAATTATCACTAACTAACGATATAAGGCAGCGAGCTCTGATAAAAAAATACTTATTAAAATCTACCAATAATTTATCTGGTTTTACCGTTCTTCTAAAATTTGCCTATGAAATGAACCTGATTGAAGCATTTAGTTCAACAGAAGAAATGGCCAGACTAGGGTGGAAATTATATAATAAAGAAGATGATAAAAAATTTAAAGCAGCATACTTAAATTTACTTGCCAGAATTAATTCTGAAACAGGCAATATCGATAAAAGCTTCCTTCTTTACTCTCAATCAGCACGCATATGGAAACATAGCAATAATATCGCCCTTGAAAAAATATTAAATTTTAATAATTCTGCTAAAATAAATAAAAAACAATACCATGACTAATAAAGGATACAATATGAAGCACTTTATTACCGGGCGTAACCTTCAAGTTATGTTCGTGCTCTTATCTTTATTTTCCACGCTTCTTTATGCGCTTACAACAAACCATGTCTGGGAAGACTTTTATATTACCTTTAAGCACAGTAAAAATCTGGTGGATGGCAATGGGCTTGTTTATCACCCAGGGGAAAAAGTACATGGCTTCACATCAGTAATAAACACCTTGTTGCCAGCACTCTTTTATTGGCTAACAGACAAATCATTATTGCTAACTATATGGCTCTATCGGATTGCCAGCATTGCAGCATTAATTTTTGGCGGCCTTATTTTTCTGCGTGAAATACAAAAACAATATTCTGGTAATATTCTTATTCCACTATTTTTTACCTTGTTTTTTGCATTCCAGATAAAAACAATCATGTTTGCTACCAATGGGCAAGAAGCTGGATTTATGATGCTCTTTTTGCTACCAACGCTTGTTCTTGCATATAATGGATTTGAGAGAAACTGGAAATGGATTGGCCTCTGTTGGGCCGGGCTGATTTACACACGACCTGATGGAGTGGCTTATATATTCTTAACCACTGTTGCGGTTATTTTAATTAACCAGTCATATTCAAAAAAAGAATTTATTGCGATACTTAAGGCAGGATCTCTATGCGCCATTATATATTTACCATGGTTTATTGGCGTATGGCTTTACTATGGAAGCCCTGTACCACATACCATAACTGCAAAATCTGGCATAGGGATTGATTTCACAGCAGACATTATATTCTCGCTTAAAACAATTATAGGAAGTTTACCGCAGGTTGGTAGCCAAATTTCTGAACCCACATACTATCATTTTGGTGCATGGCCCTACTGGGTTAGTGTATATGCATTTTTTAGCTGGTTAATCGCTTTCAGTTACTGGCTAATTCCATCACCTGATAAGTTTGGACGTTTTATATCTCTAACCTATACGTTGGTTATACTCTACTTAGCCCTGTTAAAATTTATAGGATTCGTTTACCCATGGTATTTTCCACCAGCAGAGATTATGGCAGCCTTTATTTTATGTTCTGCCATATACCATAGCGCAAACCACTTTAGGAAATCACCGGCAATTCCTGCGTATATTGCAAGCACACTCGTCTTATTTATTATTAGCAATATATATTTTATGAGTTTAAACCAGATTAAAGTGCAACAGGAAATAATAGAAACCAACCACAGAAAAGAGATCGGCTTATGGTTAAACAGGAATAAACAGGACAATGACACCGTCTTTCTTGAGCCATTGGGATATATAGGCTTTTTCAGTGAGGCAACAATGCTGGATTGGCCAGGGTTAGTTTCACCAAGAGTAGTGGCTGCAGAAAAGTACAAAAAATCTGGCCAGTTTTCAAACCTGATACAAAAACTAAAACCATCCTGGGTAGTAATCAGGCCATATGTACAAATGCAATTAGCACAGAAGGAATCTTTTAATAAAGCTTATAGGCTGGTAAAGGTATTCAGCGCCCTTGAAGAATTAAAACCTTACAAGGATTTACCGGGTATTAACTACCTTTACTATGACTCGGTTTTTTATATCTATAAAAGAAAAACTGACTAAAATAAAATCAAGTCTCATTGACTATACCTGATTTTAAATATCCTGTAATTAAAATGATTACTGGATTGATTGCCAAAAATATATAGTAGCTCAGCCCATGAAAAAATAAAGTAAGCAATGAATATCAATAGCATTAACCCTAATAACTTTAAAAACACTACTTGTTTCACCTTAAGAAAAACAAAAATCGAAAAAACAGAGTATAGCTTTAGTAATGACAATATTGCAACTAAAGTAAATATACGTATTTTTGTTATATTTCCATAATTGGAGTATGTCAAAACGACCAAAGCAAGGATAATAAAAATAATAACATCAACATTCCCTCGTTCAATGGCTAGTATTGAGGCTGAAGAAACAAGGAGTAAACCACAATACAAGCCCTCACGCCTGGATAATCCACCTAACAATTTAAATGCTACGATAAAAAAGGCTAACCCCATTAACAAACCCAAAAAAACAGATTTTTATGGTCTAAACCTAAATAGCCCCGCACTAGCCATCCCTTAGGGTAATTATAAAGCCGGCTCCATGGATCAAATTCATTGCTTAAATAAAGATTGCCACCAGATACTACTTTTTCATAACCTACGACAACAACGTGCAAATCTGAAAAAGCGAGCGACATCACAGGCACATTGAGAATAACCGCAGTCTGTTGGTAACCTATAAAAAATGACAGAGAGATAAATACTATAAAGTAAATTAAGTATACAAACCAACATAATAAGTTGGCCATCATCAAAACATCTGTTGGGCTTATTTTTCACACTCTTTACCTTGAATATACTTATATCTTTAAGATTAATATCTTAAACCAATCCCATTCCGTAACAAATAAAGGCAATACCAATATAAGCACACTAAAAAGAGACTAATAATTACAAACGCTGTTGTTACATCAATATCCGACACCCCCAACATACCGTACCGCATTGTATTGATCATATAGAGTATAGGATTAAATAAAGCAATTTTTTGCCAGAATACACTCAACATTTCTATCGAAAAGAAAATGCCACCCAGGTAAGTCAATGGGGTTAAAACGAAGGTTGGAATAATCGAAATATCATCAAAGCTATTCGCATAAACTGCATTCACAAAACCGGCCAAAGAAAAAAGAATGGCTGTAAGAACAACAACGGCCAAGGTAATAAAAATATGTTCAAAATGAATGTTGGTATAAAACATTGCAACCAGCGTTACTACACTACCTACTATAATAGCACGTGCTACCCCGCCAACAACAAAGCCAGCCAACAACACCGTATTCGGCATCGGGGATACCAACATTTCTTCAACATGGTGCTGAAACTTATGCCCATAAAAAGAAGAAACTACATTCCCATAGGCATTAGTGATGACTGACATTAAAATAACACCCGGCACAATATAGTCAATATAACTGTAACCATTAATGTCACCCAGTTGCGAACCAATTAAATCACCAAAAATTAAAAAATATAAACTGGTGGTAATGACAGCAGGTACCATTGTTTGTACCCAGATGCGGGAAAAGCGTAAAATCTCTTTCACCACAATGGTTTTAAATGCGATAAATTGTTGTTCCAGAGTCATTACAATTTAACCTTGCCCATCATCTTCTATCTGGTTACCCGTTAAACGTACAAACAATTCTTCCAGACGATTCGATTTATTACGCATGCTGATAACATGCAAATTGAGCCGCGATAATTCGTCAAAAACTTCGTTAACCGTTTGGTCTTTGTTTACCTCAACACTCAATGTTGAGGGGTCAAGCAGTGCAATGTTGTATCCTGTAACCACTGGTGCTTCGTTAATGCTTTCTTTTAAGTCCAGAATAAAGGTTTCGATATGCAGTTGCGCCAGTAGCGTTTTCATTTGGGTGTGTTCAATAATTTCGCCTTTATTAATAATAGCGATATTTCGACACAAGGCTTCCGCTTCTTCTAAATAATGGGTTGTGAGAATAATGGTGGTACCTTGTTTGTTAATTTCCTCTAAAAACACCCACATTGAACGGCGTATTTCAATATCAACACCCGCGGTCGGTTCATCCAGAATTAATAACTGCGGCTCATGAACCAGAGCGCGAGCAATCATTAAACGGCGTTTCATACCACCAGACAATTCACGCGCCATATCACGACGCTTTTCCCAAAGGCCTAACTGCTTTAACAACTTTTCAGCACGTATCGAGGCTTGTTTACGGGGGATACCATAATAACCCGCCTGATTTACAACTATTTCATATACAGGCTCGAAAACATTAAAGTTAAACTCTTGTGGTACCAGGCCAATATAACTTTTTGCTTTATCTTTTTCTTTATCCAGATCGCAACCATAGATTTCGACGCTGCCGGATGTTTTATTCACTAAAGAACATATAATGCCAATCGCAGTAGACTTACCCGCACCATTTGGACCAAGTAAAGCGAAAAAATCCCCTTCAGCAATATCCAGTGAAATACCTTTTAATGCCTGCACATTGTTCTTATACGTTTTTGTTAAATTCTGTATAGAAAGGGCTTTTGACATAATTATGGAATCTTAGCCAACCCACTGACGTGCATTCTGAAACAATCGCATCCACGGACTTTCATCGGTTTTACTTGTCGTTTCAGGGTAATATGAGAATTGCACTTTCCTGAAAATTCTTTCAGGATGCGGCATCATGATAGTGAAACGCCCATCATCATTAGTTAATCCGGTAATACCTTGTGGTGAACCATTCGGATTATATGGGTAGCTTTCTGTTGCCTGGCCACTGTTATCGGTATAACGAAGTGCAATATTCCGGTTCATATTTTCTGTTGATGAAAACACGGCTTGCCCTTCTCCGTGTGCTACCACAATAGGTAAACGTGAACCTTCCATGTTGTTAAACAATATTGAATTACTTTTTTCTACTTTAACCATAGCAAGACGTGCTTCGAATTGTTCGGATACATTGCGCACAAAATGCGGCCAGTGGCTGGCACCGGGAATTAAATCCTTTAAGTGCGACAACATCTGGCAGCCATTACAAATCCCCAAACCAAAGGTATCTTCGCGGTTAAAGAATTTCTCGAAGCTCTCGCGCGCCTGTGCATTGTATAAAATGGATTTAGCCCAGCCACCACCGGCGCCGAGTACGTCACCGTAAGAGAAGCCACCACAGGCGACTAAACCTTTGAACTCATCTAAATCAATCTTGCCATTGATAATGTCTGTCATGTGAATATCAATACTGGCAAAGCCGGCTTTATCGAAAGCAGCGGCCATTTCAACCTGACCATTTACACCTTGCTCGCGTAAGATAGCCATTTTAGGCTTGCTGTTTAAGTTAAGATAAGGCGCAGCCGTAAATTTATCAGCCGGGTTATCATCTACGTCAAAACTTAAATTAACATGCAAACCGGCATCATCTTTATTTAAAAAACTATCGAACTCTTGCTGCGCACAATCGGGATTATCGCGTAAGGCTTGCAGATGGTAACTTGTCTCACTCCATGCACGTTGCAAGTCAATACGTGTTTCTTTTATTAAAGTTGTATTGGCATATTTAATATTAATCGTATCGCTTGTATTGAGCTGGGCAATTTCATGGACACTGGCATTGGCCTTGCTAAAAGCAGCCATCACCTTGTCCACATCGCTATGCTGTACTTGTATCACCATACCGAGTTCTTCATTAAACAAGCTACTGATGGCATCCGCCCCTAAAGCAGTAATATCAATATCCAGACCAATATGACCAGCAAAAGCCATTTCCACTAAAGTCGCAAACAAACCACCATCAGAGCGATCATGGTAGGCAAGCAAACGTCCTTGTACATTGAGTTCCTGTAGAGTATTAAATGCCGCTTTAAAGTTGGCTGGGTTTTCCAAATCAGGTGCAACATCTCCAATCTGGTTATACACTTGCGCAATGGCCGAACCGCCCATACGTTGTTGACCTTGCGCAAGATCAACAAACAAGATACGCGTATCACCTTTGTCCGTTTTAAGCTGCGGGGTTAAGGTTTTACGGATATCTTTAACCGGTGCAAAGGCAGTAATAATAAGAGACAGTGGCGCGGTAACCGATTTATTGTTATCACCCTCATCCCAAACGGACTTCATCGACATCGAGTCTTTACCCACCGGCACACAAATATCCAGTGCAGGGCAAAGCTCCATGCCCACTGCTTGCACCGCTTCGTATAAACCGGCATCTTCGCCGGGGTGCCCGGCCGGTGCCATCCAGTTGGCAGATAACACCACACGTTTGAGTTCGGTGATCTGGCTTGCGGCTAAATTAGTTAAGGCTTCACCAATGGCCATACGGGCAGAGGCCGCATGATTAATTAACGCCAGTGGCGCACGTTCACCGATGGCCATGGCTTCACCGGTAAAGGTATCGAAGCTCGATGCAGTGACCGCCACATCGGCCACCGGCACTTGCCACGGGCCGACCATCTGGTCACGATGAATTAAACCGGTAACACTGCGATCACCAATGGTGATTAAAAAGTTTTTACTGGCAACCGTGGGTAAACGCAAACAACGGTAAGCTGCTTCTTTAATATCAATATTACTGCTATCAAAGGGTGTTTGTTTAACCGAGGTACTTGTTACATCACGTAACATTTTTGGTGGTTTGCCGAGCAACACATCCAGCGGCATGTCGATAGGATAATTATCAAAGTGTGCATCATGTAGTTTTAATTGCTGTGCTTCGGTGGCTTCACCAACGATGGCATAAGGGCAACGTTCGCGTTTGCAGATGGCTTCAAAGTCATCCAGTGCGCTGGCATCAATCGCCAGCACATAACGTTCCTGTGATTCATTGCACCAGATTTCATGTGGCGCCATGCCGGGTTCATCATTCGGCACATTGCGTAATTCAAAATTCGCACCGCGACCACTGTCATTCACTAACTCCGGCAAGGCATTGGATAAACCACCAGCGCCCACGTCATGGATACTAATGATTGGACTGTTTTCACCTTGCTGCCAGCAATGGTCGATAACCTCCTGTACGCGACGTTCCATTTCAGGGTTGCCACGTTGTACCGATGCAAAGTCCAGATCTTCATGGCTCTGGCCGCTGGTCATCGACGATGCCGCACCACCACCCAAACCAATCAACATCGCGGGCCCACCGAGTACAACTATTTTCGCACCCGCTGGAATAATGCCTTTTTCGACATGCTCGGGTTTGATATTGCCTACCCCACCGGCGAGCATAATGGGTTTGTGGTAACCGCGCACTTCAGTGCCATTGCTGGCATTAATACTCTGCTCGTAAGTACGGAAGTAACCTAAAATATTCGGCCGACCAAATTCATTGTTAAATGCCGCAGCACCAATGGGTGCTTCAATCATAATATCCAGTGCCGAGACAATCCGCTCGGGCTTGCCGTATTCCACTTCCCACTCTTGCACTGCCTGTGGTAATTTTAAATTGGATACTGAAAAACCGGCCAAACCGGCTTTAGGTTTGGAGCCGGTACCGGTAGCACCTTCATCTCGGATTTCGCCACCCGAACCGGTTGCCGCACCGGGGAAAGG
>CAZEZI010000058.1:0-13676 GCA_964516315.1 uncultured Thioalkalispiraceae bacterium | reverse complement strand
TCAAATAATGCCTTATCCGTATTCTCACTCGGGTTCGGTGTCGTCAATAATTTTTCACCGTAAAAAATAGAATTAGCACCGGCTAAAAAACAAAGTGCCTGCATTTCATCACTCATGTTTTCACGTCCAGCCGACAGGCGCACATAAGACTTCGGCATCATAATACGCGCAACCGCAACGGCACGTACAAATTCGATGGGGTCGAGCTCTTCTGAATCTGCCAATGGTGTGCCTTCAACTTTAACCAGTAAATTAATTGGCACACTTTCTGGATGATGTTCCTGATTAGCTAATTGCTGCATTAAACCGTAACGATCTTTTTCTGCTTCGCCCATACCTAAAATACCACCACAACAAACGTTCATCCCGGCATCACGCACATGCATAATGGTATCGAGTCTGTCCTGATAAGTGCGAGTAGTAATCACGTCACCATAATATTCCGGCGAGGTATCCAGATTATGATTGTAATAATCCAGACCGGCTTCTTTTAAGCGGACACTTTGCTCAGCATTTAACATGCCTAAAGTCACACAGGTTTCTAACCCAAGTGATTTAACCGCCTTGACCATCTCAATCACCGGCTGCAAATCTTTATCTTTTGGGCTGCGCCATGCTGCCCCCATACAAAAACGGCTGGAGCCATTCGCTTTGGCCTGTTTGGCTTTTTCAATCACTTCATCAAGTGGTAACAAAGCTTCGGTTTCTACTTTGGTATCAAAACGGACGCTTTGCGGGCAATAGCCACAGTCTTCAGGACAGCGCCCGGTTTTAATGCTTAATAAAGTACTTACCTGCACCTGATTAGGGTTAAAAAATTCACGATGCAGCGTTTGCGCTTCAAAGATTAAATCACTAAACGGTTTTTTAAACAGTGTTTTAACTTCATCCACTGTCCAGTTATGGCGAATTTTTTCATTCAGGTCTGCCGAATCTGCTACATTTTTTGCATTCGCGCTCATTGCACATCCTCACTTTCAATAACAGTGTCCTGCCATTGTTCTTTATTAATTTTCATCAGGTTATAAATACTTAAGGGAATAAGAATGGCGGCAGAAATCGCCCAGGTAACCAGCCAGTATAAAAGCTCGGTTCCAAAAAAAGTGGCCACCACCACCACTAAACCCAACACGGCATAAAATTGGTAGGCAGCCTGCTGGGTGTAATAACCTACCCGAGAGTTCGGGTGGTGGCGGTGCATGGCATACACCACCATTGATGCGCCAAACCAGAAAATGCCAATCGGAAAGGGGATAATCATTGAAACAATGTTCCCCAGACTAAACCAGCGTGCCGTTTTGCGTGCCTGCTTACTGGTAATTATCTGGTTTTCTTCAGTTTTAGTCATTTTATAGTCTTTACTATCAAGGTTAAGCCAATGTAAGCGGGATCTTAGTCGGTTGGGCTTGCTTGTCAACCATTAAAATTTATTGGTTAACAAAGCGGCTTTCATCTACATAGCCATGTAAATCACTCTGAGGACAGCAATTAAGCAACCGGGGCTTCTAGCAGATATAAAGGGAGGTGTTCAGCAGAAAAATTTAAGCTAGACTTTACAAAACAACAAGCACCATCAAGGATGATTTATGCTGGAAGCACTTTTACAAACAACAAAACAGTGGGCTCGCCAACTGACGACCATCCGCACAAGCTGTCCGTTGTGTTCAGAGCCCAGCACACAATTGATCTGTCCATCCTGCACAAAAATGCTGCCAGCGATAAGCTCGCAATGCTTTCAGTGTGGCTTACCACTAAAGATGGTCGACACATCTCAAAATACACTGCGCTGTGGCCAGTGTGTTAAATCAGCCCCGGCCTTTGATCTGTGTATTAGCCCTTACCATTATGCACTGCCCATCAGCCAGTTTATTACCCGGCTTAAATTCCAGCACAAACTTTATTACGCGCAAGTGCTGGCCGAATTGCTGATGGCTAAAATCGAGCAACACGCCGAAGGCTTGCCGGATGTTATTATCCCTGTGCCCCTGCATAAAAAACGGCTCCGGCAGCGGGGTTTTAACCAGGCACTGGAAATTGCACGCCCTATCGCCAAACGCTACGCAATCAGGCTCGATAGCCGCTGCTGCACTCGCACAGTTTCCACTGCTCCACAAATGGAACAAAACAAAAAAACCCGCCAGCAAAATATTCGCCACGCATTTAAAGTCTCACCTCAGTTTCACTACAAACACGTTGCAATCATTGATGATGTGATGACAACGGGGCAAACTGTCAACGAACTTGCCCGCATGTTACGAAAACAGGGAGCCGAGCGTATCCAGATCTGGAGTGCTGCCCGCGCATAAGACCATGCTAATAACAAGGTTAAATGGATAAATATTGATCCAGATCAATGTTTATCTCATTAGCCCCCCCATAATTCTAAAGACCATCCATATATAAGGGGGATTTGGAAATGATGTATCAGGAAGGAGATAAAGATATTTTAATCAATGTAGGCAAAACCGTGCTTGTTTTAATCGGTGTTATGGCCGTTGCAATTATTGTTGCCAATACGGTTATTTAAAAAACGCCTTATAATAAAACTTAAGCTGCTCGGCCTCATGGTCGCGCGGTTTTTTTATGCGTATAATTTCAGGCTAATCATTAACCAGGAAGAAAATAAAAGCCAATGTGGGATGAACGTTACACTGCCGATCATTATATTTACGGGACACAGCCAAATACATTTTTAGAGCAGAATTTTACTCAGATACCTAAAGGCAAGGTATTGTGCCTGGCCGACGGCGAAGGCCGCAATTCGGTTTTTTTAGCTAAACAGGGGTATAGCGTAACGGCCGTTGATGCCTCAGCCGTTGGTATTGAAAAAGCAAAAAAACTCGCGCGAAAAAATAGTGTCAACATTGATTATATTCATGCTGACCTTGCAGACTATGAGCCTGGCCAACAACAATGGGATGGTATTGTTTCTATTTTTTGCCACCTACCCCCCCACATCCGTGTACCATTGCACCAAAAAATTGCTAGCGCACTTAAAGCAAGCGGGGTTTTATTACTGGAAGCATATACCCCTGAACAACTTGAATTTGGTACAGGCGGGCCACCCACTGCCGATTTAACCATGACTGCCAACTCACTTACTCAGGAACTGGACGGTCTGAATTTTTCACTACTGAAGGAATTAAAAAGAGACGTTGTCGAAGGCTCACACCACACTGGACTCGGTGCAGTTGTACAGGCAATTGCCAGCAAAAAGGATTAAATTACAAACTAGAACCTGAAATAAAGATCCACAAACGGGCCTTCCGTTTCACTGCTTGCGGTTATATTCTGAAAAGCATTTAAATGAAATTGCTGATACTGCCAGCCCCCATTTAAACCAAAACCATTACTGCTCTGATAACTCAGCATGGCTTTATAATCATAAGCCGTGCTGTTAGCAAGAACCATATGTTTACCCTCAAAACCGGCAGACAACCCTTTCCAGGGTAATTCATACAAAGCAGTCGCATACATCATGGGCAAGGTTGCATTATAGCTTTGCGAACTGCTGGCACCAAATTCGTCAATAGTTTGGGTTACACCATTAATAAACTTAATATTAAACCCTAAATCAAAATTCAGCTTACCGCGCTGAAAAGGATAAAAGAAAGTGGCATCGTACTGCCGGATAATGGCACGGTCTAAAGAATATTTGGTATTCGCGGGTGCAAGGGAAATATTATCAAACTCACTCATCCAGTCTGACTGTGAATTTTGCTGACTAAAAGCCGAAGACTGGCCTTCAAACTTCACATTTAAGCGTAAAGGATCATCACGCCAGGAAGAAATATCACTCTCTGCCACCGCCACGTTAGCCGGTAACACAGCAGTAATTAAAGCCACTAAAGCTGAACCAGTAATGAGTTTTTTGAGTTGTTTGTTATACGCCACAACCTGTTCCTTAAAATTACGCTTATTCATTGTTTAAAAAGCAGTCCATTGATAACAACCCTAACTTTACTCGGAATTAACCCGAGATAACTGTGAACCCGGTCACGCCTGATACGAATAGAGATAACTAAAAAATGGTTAACCCTGATGCCCCTAAGCGTAGCTGAAAGTGACTTTTTTTCCAGCAAAAAACATTCAAAGTTTGCTCTAATTTTTAGACTGTAGTCTGGCAGGAGGTAATGACTAAACAAACAGTAAATAATGTAAGACTAAACCTACAAAAATCGTACCACCGAACCAGTTATTATTAAGAAAGGCCTGAATACATTGTTTTGGAATGCGGTTTTTAATAAGAGATTGCTGGTAAACAGCCAGACCTGTCGCAATCGCCAAACTGGCATAAAACACCCAGCTTAACTGTAACTGCTGGCCAATAAAATACAGGCCGATTAAAACAATAGCTTGCAGCATGGCTATCATCACTTTGTCCATGTCATCAAACAAAATGGCGGTTGATTTAACACCGGCCTTTAAATCGTCTTCCTTGTCGGCCATCGCATACATTGTATCGTAAACCACTGACCAGACAATATTCACCACAAACAGCAGCCAGGCAATTTTTGGGATAGAACCCGTTTGTGCCGCAAACGCCATGGGGATAGCCCAACCAAAGGCCATCCCTAAAACAACCTGGGGTAAGTGAGTATAACGTTTCATAAACGGGTAAATTGCCGCCAGCCCCACACCCACAAATGACAAATAAATGGTGAGCTTGTTCATTAACAAAACCAGCGCAAAAGCAGCTAAGCATAAACCAGCAAAGAGCTTAAGTGCCTCCTGAGGCTTAACTAGCCCGGCGGCGATTGGCCGCATTCTGGTACGAGATACCAGCGGATCAATTTTCCGGTCGGCATAATCATTAATCACACAACCAGCAGAACGCATCAACACGACACCGACAACAAAAACAAATAGCACCAGTAAATCAGGCTTACCTTCGCTGGCAATCCATAACGCCCATAACGTTGGCCATAACAACAGGAAAATACCAATGGGTTTGTTTAACCGTGTAAGAAGGTAATACTGGTAGAGTCGATCTTTCAACTGCGCTTGTATCGGGGCTTTATTCATCCCTGTATTATCACACATCCATACAACCACTTGCATCATCTAAGCATACTTGAACTAACGGTACTCTGTTTTCAGGAAAGTTCGGTGGCTTGCTCTTCGGCAGAGTAATTTGCCAGCAGGGAGGACAGGCAAGGCATTTCCTCTATTGTTTTCCTGTTATAAGCATTTTCTTATCTTCATGTTTGTTGCTATTTCTTATCGATTTTCCCTTTACCTTAGCTTTTTATTCTGTAACCATCATTAAAAATAAAAAAAGATGTTGGTACGTGTCACTCACGACTAAAACATCAAGTACTTGTTGTCAGCAAAAATAATAAAAATTCACTGATAAATCCTAAATAAAATAAGGGGGAAATCGTTATGGCTACGCCTGCTCAGCAACCTCAACCCGGCATTCAGCCCAAGCAACTACCATTTGTTGCTCCGTGCCACCAACTTGAAACAATGGCCGCTTTTCGCTGGATTAAGCTCGGTTGGCAAGATTTTAAACATGCTCCACGCCAAAGCATTATATATGGCTTTGTTATTATGCTATTAAGTTATATTGTCAGTTTCTTTGCACTGGAGTTTGGTAATTTTTTTTCTGTACTCTCATTGATATTGAGCTTTCTCCTGTTAGGGCCGATTATTGCAATTGGTTTATATTCGGTTAGCTACCAGTTACAGGAAGGCAAGCCCCCCATTCTAGGCTATTGTTTACGGGAAGGCCTGCGCCACTTTAGTAATATCGCTGTATTCAGTTTGATGTTGATGGTGGTATTTTTAATTTGGGCACGAGCCGCATCGATGCTACATGTCTTTTACCCGACTGAATCCGATGCAAGTTTTGAAAGTTTTGTAATGTTCCTGAGTATTGGTACCAGTGTAGGTGCTGTTTTTTCGTTTATTATATTTACTGCCAGCGCATTCTCATTGCCGATGATTATGGATAGAAAAGTGGATACCGTGACGGCGGTCATTACCAGCATAAATGCTGTCTTTCATAATAAGAAAGCAATGCTGGTATGGGCTATTTGTATATTCTTAAGCGTGTTATTAAGTTTTGCCACCGCCTTTGTTGGCCTGCTCATATTTTTGCCTGTTATTGGCCACGCAACCTGGCATGCTTATAAAGAAACAATCGATGCCAGCCAATGGCCAAGTAGTTAGTGGCCTGGGGCAGAATAAAAACTACACATCTGCATAGTCGCTTGCATTACCAATCCAGCGCTTAATTAATGGTGCAATGTTTTCCGGGTGACTCAGCTCCAGTTCTTCGGCTGCCTGACTGGCTTTGGGGATAAGTGCCGCATCCCTTGCAGGTTGGAAATCTCGTGTAACAAGTCCGTGTGTTTTGTGATAACTGCGGCACTAAAACAACCTGATTTGGAACCAGTAACTGCCGGATTAATATTTAGAAAAATCATCCAGCATCGTCATCGTATTCTTAAACAAACCAATTAATTTTTTACTACTAATAACGGGCTCATTTATATTTTTCCACAAGATACTGCCATTTGTTTTATATATTACAGCTTCCTTTGGTGGGTTATCAGGCCGTCCGGAAATTTCTTTTAAATATTTCAGAATGATATTATTTTCAAAATAATAAGTGTGTGTTATCAGGAAAGTTTCATGTCCTACCGATACATGCACCATAACCAGTTCCGTGTTTTCCGGGTTATAGTAGAACATGGCTTCAGGAGGTACTGATTCAATTTGCTCAGTAAGTAACTTTATTTTTAATATATCGTATCTATCCTTTGTTTTTTCAATTTGTGAAACTTTGTAGTTAATTCCCTTGATATCTGAGGTATTGTCAGCACAGGATAATGTACTAACCGTAAAAAAATAAATCAGTAACAAAATTGACTTTTTCATTTCAGCTCCATTCTTGGTTTGAATCATCTTAAATGATGATCGTTTTAGCTATACTCTCTGCTTTTTTCATATGTTTTATAATAGTTTTTTTCTCATTTATGGTTACATTCTTAACTTTCCCAGCCCATAATTCTTCTGCCGTACCAATATTCACCCATTTAGCTTTTTTTGATATCTTGCATTGGTAAGTCCTGCTTTTATTGGGGCCTCGTTGGTAACTAAACATGCTTCCTGTAGCAGCTTTATTTAGACATTTAGCAAGACTTGAACGCCCATTCGTTCTGGCGGTAACACCTTGCAAGTGTATTATTTCTCTTTTTAATGAATACACTTTGTTCAATCCAGATGAATTTCTTTTTTTCCATATTTTTGAAGAAAATCCTTTATATCCGGATATTTTATCCATACTACCAAGCCAAAAATCTGTATTATAACTTTTCCCGTTTTTATCAACCCAGTTGATTACACCTAAATCTACCGCCAAGCCATAATTATGAAAAGATTCACCTGGGCCGGCATTCGTTATAAATTTTTTGCTCTTTTTTGTTTTGAGGTCATATTGTGTCTGGAATGAACGATAGCCTGCCTTATATTTCTTATATGCACCAAATGCTATACCGAGGTTATGCATTTCTCTAATAATTTTCTTGATATGTTTTTTAAATGCTGGCCTGAGTTCTTTTGGTAATGTTGCAAAGCAAGTCGTCAGGGTTATATTCGTTTTACGGTACGAAAATTTTGTTCCTGGGAATGTTGTCAACTTCCCAAGGGGAGTCCCTGTTGAATTAATTTTATCGATTGTTCTTCCCTTTTTGTCAATGACTCCATCAGGTATTGACATACCTACAATTTTTTTCTGAAATACTCTAATTGCTGCAACTGTTTTAGATTTTGCAGGATTTTCTCCAAGGCTACGATCTTCAGCGAGCTTTTGTATTCCAGGGATAAGATGAAGACGCTGGTTTAGTGCCACTTGTACCTTTAAGATATCGCTTTTGAGGTTAGTTCCACCAATGCCGACTGAACCACTTAATATTATTTTTGACATATTCAAAGTCCTTTTTAAATCTGGCTATAAAACACACAAAATTATATCCATAAAATATAACAAATTTCATAACAAATAAGTGATTTTATAATACAAACTGAGACTGGTGCCACAATGAAACGAATATACGAACGTTAGATATTGCGTATTTTTAAAATGCTTTAGACATGCATGGGAAACAAGGTACAAACTACACGTCGGCGTAGCGACTTGCATCACCCAACCAACGGTGAATAAGTGGTGCAATTAAGTTGGGATGATTGTTTACAATCTCTTCGGCCGCAGCACTGGCTTTAGGAACAAGCTCAGAATCACGTTGCAGATCGGCAATTTTCAGTAATTGTAAACCGGTCTGCCTTGTGCCCAGCACTTCACCGGGGCCACGTATTTCCAGATCTTTTTGTGCAATTTTAAAACCATCATTGGTTTGGCGCATGGTATCCAGTCGGGTTCGTGCATTTTGTGATAACGGCGCACGGTACATTAATACACAGGCACTGGCCTGCTGGCCGCGTCCGACCCGGCCACGTAGTTGATGCAGTTGCGACAAACCCAGGCGCTCAGCATTTTCTATCACCATTAAACTGGCATTGGGTACATCCACACCCACTTCAATCACCGTGGTGGCAATGAGTAATTGCAACTCGGCACTTTTAAAAGCCGACATCACCTTTTCTTTTTGTTCTGGTTTCATCCGGCCATGTACCAGGCCTGTTTTTAAGTCTGGGAAGGCTTCACTGAGTTCTTTATAAGTATCTTCCGCCGCCTGACATTGTAAAACTTCTGACTCTTCAATTAAGGTACAAACCCAATATACCTGCCGACCCTGCTGGCAGGCTTTAATGATCCGTTCAATAATTTCAACCCGACGCGTATCGGGTAGCACCACCGTATCCACTGGCGTTCGCCCCGGTGGTAATTCATCAATGATTGAACAATCCAGATCCGCATAAGCCGTCATGCTGAGTGTTCTCGGAATTGGCGTTGCGGTCATAATAAGTTGATGGGGAGAACGCTGCTCACCATTCACATCACTCACACCCTTGTTCCTAAGCGCTAAACGCTGATGCACACCAAAACGATGTTGCTCGTCAATAACAACTAAGGCCAAATTTTTAAATACCACCTCATCCTGAAACAAGGCATGTGTACCGATGGCAATACTTGCATCTGCCGATTCAATTAAAGCCATCGCTTCACGGCGTGGTGCCGCTTTTAACTTGCCACTTAACCACGCAACCTTAATGCCCAAAGACTCAAACCATTTCATAAAGTTAGCATAATGTTGCTCGGCCAATATTTCTGTTGGTGCCATAATAGCAACCTGATAACCGGATTCAATAACTTGCAATGCTGCAATAGCAGCTACCACGGTTTTACCCGAACCCACATCGCCTTGTACTAAACGTTGCATTGGGAAGGGTTTTAATAAATCACTTTGAATATCAGCAACCACCCTTTTTTGCGCATTGGTTAATTCAAATGGTAAATTATTTTCAAAAGTATTCACTGTTTTTTGTGGCGGCTCAATCATACAGGCTGGTTTTTCTTTTACCCTTGTGCGTAGCTGCCTGAGACTGAGTATATGGGTTAACAACTCTTCAAAAATCAGGCGCTGCTTCATCGGGTGCTGGCTGTCTTGCAACTCAGCCAATGATACATCCGGCAAAGGATAATGCACAAACCGAAGTGCCTCTTTTAAACTGGCAAACCGGTATTTTTCCAATAGTGGTACAGGAAGATAATCTTCTAATGTTAATCCACCTTTATCCAGTAAAGCAAAAGCATGATTCACCATATTACGTAAACTGATTTGATGCACGCCCTCGGTAACCGGATAAACCGGTGTGAGTGTTTCCTCAGCGGCCTCGGATAAATCGGTACTTGCCTGTGCTGCAGATAAAATACTGTACTCGGGATGCGTCATTTCCAGATGGCTACCACTGCGGCGCACTTCTCCAAAACAACGAATGGTTTTACCGCGCGCTAAATTCGATTTCTGGCTTTGCGTAAAATGAAAAAAACGCAGAACTAACAGTGCCGAACCATCTCGCACCCGGCAAACCAGCATCCGCTTACGCGCAAATTTAATTTCAGTGAGCTCAATCGTACCTTGAATAACGGCATGGTCTCCGACACGTAAACTACCAATGGGAACAATACAGGTACGGTCTTCATAGCGATAAGGTAAATGAAAGAGTAAATCCTGAGCTGAAGTAATCCCAAGCTTTAGTAACTTTTCGGCAACTTTAGGGCCAACGCCTTTTATTTTTGTGATGGGGGTTAATTCAGAAATAGTCTTTAAGAAGAACAGCCAAAGATGCAAGGAACTCACTTCATACTTTCGTCATTCCCGCGAAGGCGGGAATCCAGCCGGTAGAGAATCAGCTTTTATTTTGTATTTTCTGGATACCCACCTGCGCGGGTATGACAGCTTAAATACTTTACTTACTATATCCACATCGATAAAACCTTCGTGTCCTTCGTGTCCTCCGTGGTTAAATCTTTTTCTTTTTTAAATCAGGCTTGCTCAATTACCATCACCGCATCCATTTCAACCTGTGCATCTTTAGGTAACGATGCTACACCAATCGCCGCGCGCGCAGGATACGGTTCAACAAAATATTCTGCCATAGTCTCGTTCACAATCGGGAAGTGACTTAAATCCGTTAAAAAAATATTCAGTTTGGCAATATCTTTTAAGCCACCACCGGCTGCCTGCGTCACTGCTTTTAGATTATCAAACACACGTTGTATCTGTACTTTAATATCGCCTTCTACCAGTTCCATTGTTTCAGGTACCAGTGGTATCTGGCCGGACAAATAAATCGTATTGTCAATTTTAATTGCTTGTGAATAGGTACCAATTGCTTTGGGTGCTTTATCTGTATGGATAACTTCTCGTGCCATATTTTTCTCCAATGTTCGGCCTTTAACTTACTGCCTGATTCTATGTATACGGTCAACCATACCAATGGCTTTTAAACGTCGCATAATTCTTGCAAGGTGTTTTCTGTCTTTAACTTCAACTGTTAAGGTCATTGATGAATGTATACCATCACGTTCTTCTATATCAACATTAAGTATATTCGACTTCAGGTCTGAAATAATAGCTGCAATAGTTGCCAGTACGCCACGCTGATTTCGTACCATTAAACGTATATAAGTTGAAAAGTCACGTTCCAGATCCGGCTCCCACTCAACGTCAATCCATTTTTCCGGCTTGCTTTTAAAATCACTTAAATTTTTGCAGGCCTGTGAATGCACCACAATACCGCGGCCGGCACTAATAAAACCAATAATATTGTCACCAGGAATCGGCAGGCAACATTTGGCAAAAGAAACCACCGCACCTTCCGTCCCCTGAATTGCAAGAGGCCGACCACTTGCCTGTCTCTTACTCGCCCCTTTCTTTTTATCAGCGTTTTCAAGCGCCTCACCGGAACCCACCAGGGCACGCGCCACCATCATTGGAATATGGTTACCAATACCGACTTCGGCGCAAAGATCATTAAAGTTCTGAAAATTAAATTCCTTAAGCGCATTCGCTATCGCACTGTCTGAAATTTTTTCCAACGAAGAACCAAAGGCTTCCAGATTACGGTTTAACAAACGACGCCCCAGCTCAACGGATTCATCAAACTGCAAATTCTTTAACAATGCACGAATATTGGTACGCGCCTTGGCAGTTTTAACAAACTCCAACCAGCTCGGATTGGCCTGTGCACCCGGTGCAGTAATCACTTCAATCGTCTGGCCATTATAAAGTTCGGTACGCAGTGGCATTAAGCGCCGGTTAATTTTAACTGCCACACACTGGTTACCCACATCGGTATGCACGGCATAGGCAAAGTCAATCGCGGTCGCACCACGTGGTAAAACCAGAATGTCACCACTTGGGGTAAACACATAAACTTCATCAGGGAATAAATCAATTTTAACGTTTTCCAGAAACTCCATCGAGTTGCCGGCATGTTGTTGAATTTCCAGCACCCCTCGCAACCACTCACGTGCTCGTACCTGTGCATTATTACCGGTCACTTCAAAACCACTTTTATATAACCAGTGTGCCGCAATACCAGCTTCAGCAACACGGTTCATATCTTCGGTACGAATTTGCACTTCGATGGCGACACCATACTGGGTGTACAAAACCGTATGTAGCGACTGATAACCATTGGCTTTTGGAATGGCAATGTAATCTTTAAATTTTCCTGGTACCGGTGTAAATAAATTATGAATGGCGCCTAACATTCGATAACACATGTCTACACTGTCAACAATGATACGTATTGCATACACATCCATTACTTCACTGAATGAAAGTTTTTTGTCATGCATCTTTTTATAAATGCTGTAGAGATGTTTTTGTCGACCAATAATTTCACCTGGTAACTTTAATTCGTCCAGACGGGTATGAATGGACTGTTCCAGTTTGTTAATCAGCTCTTTTCGATTGCCTCGCGCTTTTCTTACATTTTCTTTTAAGATTCGCGAACGCATCGGGTACATTGCCTTAAAACCAAGATCTTCCAGTTCCAGACGCATCTGGTTCATACCCAGACGATTGGCAATAGGCGCATAAATTTCCAGTGTTTCAAGTGCAATCCGCCGGCGCTTATCCGGCCGCATCACACCAAGCGTACGCATATTGTGCAGGCGGTCGGCCAGCTTGATAAGAATGACACGAATGTCTTCCACCATTGCCAGCATCATTTTCCTGAAATTTTCGGCTTGTGCTTCGGCCTTGCTTTCAAACTTTATGTGCGTAAGTTTGCTGACACCGTCCACCAACGTTGCGACTTCTTCACCGAATTTCTTTTTGATGGTATCGATGCCATGCTCGGTATCTTCAATCACATCATGCAACAAGGCAGCAATAATGCTGCGATGATCCATTCGCATTTCAGTCAGGATTTGGGCAACAGAAAGAGGATGAAAAATATAGGCTTCACCACTCACACGGTGCTGGCCTTCGTGCGCTTCAGCACTGAATAAATATGCCTGATATATTTCGGTAACTTGATCCTGCTCGAGATACTCGTCGAGCATTTCACAAAGATGACCAATTCGAAAAGAGGCCGGCTCAAGCTCGGAATCTGAATTTATGAATTCCCTCGGTTGAGGGATATCCTGCTTTGACTTAGCGATAACCAGGGTGCCCCCCTAAGATCAATTAGATCAATTATATATCGTCCACGAGGTATGCACCCCTTTGGAAACCCCAACGATTTTGTGCCCACCGCAAGCGGATGGGGAAATTAAATTATAGTAAGTTATTTTAGCTTTCTTCCGTAGCTGAAGATTCATCAGCAGCTGGCGAGTCATCATTCGCTGAATCATCAGTAGCCGATGCAGAATCAGTCGCAGCAGGCATGCCAAGGTCAACCGCCAGTGCCGCTGCCAGTGCCGCCGCCACATCAATTTCACCGTCTGCTGATGATTCAGCAGTTGATTCACTTGCCCCTGTTAATTCAGCTGCTGCTTCAGTCGTTGCTTCACCTTCCTGAGCTTCGGCTACCTCTTCATCACTCGCCCACTCAGTGCTTTCAACTTCCTGCTCATCCAGAATAGCCGCATCAATTAAACCTTCGGCAATTTCTCGTAATGCAACCACAGTTGGTTTGTCATTTTCCAGTTCAACCAATGGCTCTGCACCCTGACTAATCTGACGTGCGCGCTTTGAAGAAATAAGGACTAATTCAAAACGGTTTTTTACATTTTCTAAACAATCTTCAACGGT
>CAZEZI010000057.1:0-13733 GCA_964516315.1 uncultured Thioalkalispiraceae bacterium | reverse complement strand
CCGGTGTACCCACTGGCTTCGATGATTTTGATATGAAAACATCCGGTTTACAACCGTCCGATTTAATTATTATTGCCGGTCGACCTTCGATGGGGAAAACATCGTTTGCGATGAACATTGTGGAAAGCGTTGCGGTCAAGGCGAAGCAAACTGTTGCTGTATTCAGTATGGAAATGCCGGGCGACCAGTTGGTTATGCGTATGTTGTCATCACTCGGGCGTATAGACTCAAATAAAGTCCGTACCGGTAAACTGGAAGACACCGACTGGCCACGCTTAACCTCGGCCGTGAATATTTTAAATGAAGCGCCTATTTTTATTGACGACACGCCTAGCATGTCGCCGATGGAAATTCGTGCCCGTGCAAGACGAATTAAGAAAGAACATGGTCTGGGTTTAATCGTTATTGATTACCTGCAGTTAATGCAGGTAAGCGGCAGCAGCGAAAATCGTGCCACAGAAATTTCAGAAATATCACGCTCATTAAAAGGGCTGGCAAAAGAACTGGGTGTCCCGGTGATTGCTTTATCACAGTTAAACCGTTCTTTGGAGCAACGGCCTAATAAACGCCCGGTTATGTCAGACTTACGTGAATCGGGTGCCATCGAGCAGGATGCCGATTTAATTGTTTTCATCTACCGTGATGAAGTGTATAACGAAGAGAGTCCCGATAAAGGCTCGGCAGAAATTATTATTGGCAAACAACGAAATGGACCTATTGGCATGTCACGTTTAACCTTCCTTGGTAAATACACCAAGTTCGAAAATTACATTGGCAACAGTGCTGCACCTTCTTTCGAGGGTTAATAATGAGTCGAGTTACTCGCGCTACGATTAACCTTGCTGGATTAAAACATAACCTTGCGGTTGTAAAACAGGCCGCTCCTCCACAAAAAATAATGGCCGTGATTAAGGCCGATGCCTATGGGCATGGTATAGCGCGTGTTGCACAAGCATTAGCAGAAGAGCTAACCGAACATGATGCGTTTGCCGTTGCCTCGATTGATGAAGCCGTTATGTTACGTGCAGTCGGTATAAAAAATTCGATTGTGGCACTGGAAGGTTTTAATTCTTCGGTTGATTTAACTGTAATTCAACAGCATAGCATTACTGCCGTTATTCACCATATTAGCCAGGTAATACTGTTGGAGCTGCATGCAGAACTGGCGAACAATACAAAGTGCTGGTTAAAAATAGATACCGGCATGCATCGGCTGGGTTTTGCGCCTGATGATGTTAAAAAAATGTATCAACGTTTATTAAATGCCGGTGTGGATACCAACATTGGTTTAATGACGCACCTTGCCAATGCCGATGATCGACAAGACGCTAAAAGTGAACAACAAATTGAATTGTTCAAACAGATCGTTTCCGGTAACCCGGCTGAAACCAGCCTGGCAAATTCTGCCGCTATATTAGGTTGGCCTGAAGCGCACGGCCACTGGGTACGCCCCGGCATTATGTTGTACGGTGTTAATCCTTTTGTTGCAACCGAAGATGAAACCAATAAACACGTTACCGCGTTAGAACCTGTAATGACATTGACGGCCGCATTGATTGCCGTCAATAAAATATCAAAAGATGAAACCATTGGTTACGGTAGTACCTGGCAATGTCCTGAAGATATGCTGGTAGGTGTGGTGTCGATTGGTTATGGTGACGGCTATCCACGTCATGCCCCCTCTGGTACGCCAGTGTTAGTCAATGGAAAGCGAGCTTCTTTAATTGGCCGGGTTTCAATGGATATGATTATGGTCGATTTGCGTGAACAGCCTGATGCAAAAGTCGGTGATGAAGTTATATTATGGGGTGAGGGTTTGCCGGTTGAAGAAATTGCGAAAGAGGCTGGCACTATTGGTTATGAACTTTTATGTGGTGTGACACGGCGTGTTGCATTTGAATATATCGACTCGGAATGACTTTAAAGACATCGGTCTCATTGTCTTGAATCAAGTTGCAACGCTAAAAAGAGATAGAGTTTTATATGAAAAAATTACTAATAGTTAGTCTTGCGATAGGTGCACTATTTTATTTTAAACCATCACTTTTTTCATTCGATTTTTCCAAAGGAGCCTTTGATGAAAATGGTAATCTGGAAGTGCTTGTGTTTACTCAGAATAATTGTGGTACATGGTGTGATAACGGTATGAAAGATCTTAAACGTAGAGGCGTTCCGTTTACAGAAATACCTATCGAGGGTAGCAAAGAAAACATGCTATATTATAACGATATGGGTGGAAAAGGTTTACCATTCTTTGTAATGGGTAATCAGAAATTAGCAGGATATGGTAAGTATCAGCTTGCAACTACATTGGCTCAATCCTTTGGGGATAAATACCTGACTAGTCGAGAGAAAAGATATTACCGTAACCATTTTTATGACGATGATAGTCCACTTATTTATGTGTACGGTGCTAGCTGGTGCCCTTATTGTAAAAAATTGCGTGAAGAATTTGCTGATCGAGGTATTGATTATTTTGAGCTGGATGTCGAAAAAGAAAATGATCCACAACTGATTGCAGATACTATGGGTATTAGTGGCTATCCAGTTGTTTTTGTGGGCTATGTTCGTGTAAAGGGTGGCTCGGATCTTATTGGTAATGTCATGGATGCAACAGATATTGCCGGCAATAGAAAGTTTTGAGTCGTGGTTAAGCTCTTTTTTCAAACTTCGTTAAATTAAATTATGGCAAAAGCAAAACAAATATACAGTTGCAGTGCATGTGGTGCACAGGCGCCTAAGTGGGGCGGGCAATGCACCGATTGTGGTGCATGGAACACGCTGGTTGAAGTGACGGCGATGTCGGCAGTGGGCGCGACTCGCATGCCACGTTACAGTGGTTTTTCGGGGGACGCTAAAAACGGTCAGGTGCAAGTACTTGCCAATGTTCAGACTAGTGAACTCACGCGTTATAGTTGTGGCATTGAAGAATTTGACCGTGTATTAGGTGGTGGTTTAGTACCTGGTTCGGTGGTGCTAATCGGTGGTGATCCAGGTATCGGTAAATCAACTTTATTATTACAAACCCTGGTCGCCTTAGCTGAAACATCCAAAACGTTGTATGTAACGGGTGAAGAATCGTTAGAACAAGTCAGCATGCGTGCGCAGCGGCTTAATTTAAATACTGAAAAAGTAAACGTACTGACTGAAACACAGGTTGAAAGTATTTTAAAAATGGCACAGGTTGAAAAACCTGCTGTGATGGTTATTGATTCGATTCAGGCGGTGTATACCGAAGCGGTGCAGTCGGCACCTGGTGGCGTGGCGCAAGTGCGCGAGTCGGCTGCGCAACTGGTGCGTTATGCCAAACAAACCGGCACGGCTTTGTTTTTAGTTGGCCATGTAACCAAAGAGGGGGCGTTAGCCGGGCCACGTGTTTTAGAACATATGGTTGATACCGTTTTATATTTTGAAGGTGACAGTGGCAGTCGTTATCGTTTAGTGCGTGCAATAAAAAATCGTTTTGGTGCGATCAACGAACTGGGCGTATTTGCGATGACCGAAAAAGGTTTACGTGAAGTCACCAATCCATCGGCTATCTTTTTATCACGTCATGACGAAGTGGTACCGGGTACCGTGGTGATGGTGACGCTCGAAGGCAGTCGGCCTTTATTAGTCGAAGTACAGGCCCTGGTTGATGAAAGTCATTTAGGTAATCCACGTCGCGTGACCACCGGTTTGGAAACCAATCGTCTGGCGATGTTGCTGGCGGTATTAAGCCGCCATGCCGGTATTATGATGCATGATCAGGATGTGTTTGCCAATGTAGTTGGTGGTGTGCGGGTGACTGAGACCGGTGCCGACCTTGCCGTGTTACTTGCGATTACTTCAAGCTTGCGCAGTAAAACCATTGCCGATGATTTAATTGTTTTTGGTGAGGTGGGCTTAGCCGGAGAAATTCGCCCCGTTCCTAATGGACAGGAACGCTTATACGAAGCTGCCAAGCATGGTTTTAAACAAGCTATTATCCCCAAAGCCAATGCACCACGTGAAACACCGAAGGGGATGACGATTTATCCTGTAACACGTTTGGATGAGGCGTTGGATAAAATATAAATACGAAGGTCATTCCTGCGGAGTCGGGAATGACGGTTATTGTTATTGAGTCTCTGCGAGAATGCTGGGGTATTGTTATTGTGTATTCTGTGCCAGATACGCTTCCAGCTCACGGCTAAATTCTTCTACCTTGTTAAGAATTTTAATTTTACCGTTATCCAGTTCAGTTTCAGATCTTAGTTGTTCAAGCTCTACATAAAAGTCTTTAAAGTTGAGGTGGTCAGATTTGCCTTCAACCAGCCGATCGCGGCAATGTTCCATCCATTGCGCCAGTTCATCTTCGTTTAGTGTTTCTGGGTAATTGCGTGCCCGATAGCGGAACAGCATTTCTGGTAGGCGTTTGTCATCAAAGCTCCATGTTTGTGTACCGAGCTCATCCGGTGGGGTGTTGTGGATGGTTTGCATTTGCGTTTTGTCTTGTTGAGAAAAGAAACCACCTGCATAAATCATTAAGTCGGGATCAGTAACCGGTTCATATTCTCGTGGCTCAAAGATTTTAGCAATTTTCTGTTGAATCTCTTTACGTGAGTTAAGTAGTGCCTGACGGTTTTTCATGCAATTCATCAGATCGATATCGAGGCGTTTTGCGGTGTCGCCTGTTAGTGTTGAGGTGGGAGCAATAACCGGGCATTTATTGATGAGTAGCTGTTTTAATGCGGGCCGTTCGGCGCCTTCCGGTAAATCGGCAACCGGGGTATAAAGTAGTTCACGTAGTTTCTTTGCACCCAGCTCAAGCAGGATGGTGGGTTCCTGACTCAGGTCAAACATAATCACACTATTCTTGTTTGTCGGGTGGTTGGCAATGGGGGCAACCATACGGGTGTTACCGTGGTCACTGCCGTACATGCCGGAGCTATGTAACAGTGGTGTCATTTCCTTAAGGTCGATATGTTTAAGAACTTCATTCTTGCGCCGCAGTTTGTAGATAAATTCATAAAGTTTGGGCTGCTTGTCTTTGATTAGTTTTGCCATTGCAATGGTGGCGTAGACATCGGAAAGTGCATCGTGTGCCTGAGTATGGCTAATGCCATTGGCAACCGTGAGTTCTTCGAGTTTAAAGCTGCTGCGTTCGATATCTTCACGCATGGGCCAGACAATACCATCCGGGCGTAGATCGCGGCAGGCTCGAACCATGTCGATAATATCCCAGCGGCTATTGCCGTTTTGCCATTCACGGCTATATGGGTCAAACAGATTACGGTAAAGGGTATTGCGGGTCACTTCATCATCAAAGCGCAGCGAGTTGTAGCCGACTCCACAGGTACCTGGTTGTGATAATTCAGCCAGGATACGCTCGATAAATTCTGTTTCTGGCATACCGTGCTCCAATGCATACTGTGGCGTAATGCCGGTAATCAGTGATGAGGTAGGGTGTGGTAGTGTGTCAGGAGAAGGCCTGCAAAAAATATTCAATGGTTCACCGATAATATTGAGATCTTCATCGGTACGAACACCGGCAAACTGCACGGGACGGTCTCGTTGCGGGTCGATGCCAAAGGTTTCGTAGTCGTGCCAGTAAAGGGTATTTTGTATCATAAAACTGTTCCGAAAAAATGATAGGAACGATACCACAAATGAAACGAAAGTAAGGTGTGTTTAATGCTTTGTTGGCATTTTTATTTTATAAACTCAGGTTAAATCAGGCGAAATTAATTCGGTATATTCTCTATCTAACAATTTACTGTCGCCTAAATTTAATTCAAGCAGTCGATGTAAATGGCTGGCACTGTCGACATCAATATGAATGGTTTGAAAACCCAACACGGCTTCATTGTGGTGTTTAAGCATGGCCTGAATTTTTATTTCGACATCGTGCCTGGCGAGTATAAGGGTCACCTCAAAATGTGAATGGTTGGTTTCTTTCCATTCGTGTGGGCGTGCTAACTTTAAGCCTTTGAGTGAAATATCGATAAGTTCACTATCCCAGATTTTTTGCGCTTGCGGATCGTATACTCGAGCCTCAACGTCGAAGGGAATACGGGTAAATCGTCGATGCTCCATTTCGGGGTGCCCCCTGGTATGAATAAAGAAACTATTCCAGATAGAATTGCATTCTGATATTACCAATTTGAATAATATCGTCTGGATTAAGCTTAGTTGTTTGTTCGGTGGGTTGCGAGTTTATTTGCAATGGCATTTTGCCTTCCAGATGTGAAATATAGTAGCCACTTTCCCGGTGGGCAATAACAGCAGTCGCCAAACCGGGTTTGCCCAGATTGGTCATGGAGCGATGCAAGCTGAGAGTTTTGCCCAGGTTCTGCCCGGACATAATTTGCAACCAGCCATCCTGTTTTTGTTTTACTGCTGGTTCGATGGAGGCTTCCGGTTCGGCTATGGTCGGTGTTGGGGGTTGCGGTGTGTCGTCCAGAGTGACATCCACATTATTAATGGCTTGTAGCATTTCCTCTTCCGGCATTTCTTCAAAGCTATATGTCAGCGTATGTTTGCCAATACGAATGGTATCACCATCTTTTAATTGGTGGGTTTCAATTTTTTCCTGATTAACAAAGGTGCCGTTTTCCTGAGACAGGGCTTTAATACGGGAAGCTTGCTGCTCCGTATCAATCTGAAGGTGTTGCGGTTCGATGGCCAGACTGTCGATATGAACATCCGCTGTGGAGTCACTGCCAATGATCATACTGCCGGGACGAACGGGGAAAACTTTGAGTAGTTGCCCTTTAAATGAAAGCGTCAGTTTCGACACTAATGACTCCTGAATTTATGCTAATTATATGATTATAGTAAGTATTCTTATGGATTATAGCCTGCATTTCAGGTTTCTGACATACTTTGGCAACCTTTCAGCAGAATTTTACTACCTTTTATTCTTCTGCTGCTATCACATCGCTTTTGCTGGTCTCATTTGTTTTCCAATTAGGGTCAATATGCACCGTTTTTACCGTATTGCGTGTGGTATGAACAATTTCCATCGGGTGGTCGGCAATTAACATGCTGGTACCGGGCTCAGGGATATGCTCAAGGTACTCAATGATCAGACCATTGATTGTTTTAGGGCCATCGGTGGGTAACTCCCAGTTGAGCAATTTGTTCAGGTCACGAATAGAGGCGCTGCCATTAACCAGAAAGGTACCGTCTTCCATCTGGTGAACGTCTTTAATGCTTGCAGCGGGGTCGCTGGTAAATTCACCGACAATTTCCTCCAGAATGTCTTCCAGAGTCACTAAGCCCTGGATATCTCCGTATTCATTTACAACCAGTGCAATACGGCGTTTTTCTTTCTGGAAGTTGAGCAGCTGAGTATGCAATTGCGTTGAAATGGGCACAAAGTAGGCTTCACGAATAATACTTCGCAGGCTGTCTTTGCTGCCTTCTTCCGACTGGAACAGGTTAATGACATTGCGCACATGGATAATACCAATAATGTGGTCGATATCACCGGCATACACCGGTAAGCGGGTATGCTGACTGCTGGCAAGTTGTTTCTGGATAGTGGCCCAGTCGTCTTCTATGTTAATACCGGTTACTTCATTACGTGGCACCATAATGTCTTCAACGGAGACTTTTTCCAGGTCTAAAATACTTAAGAGCATACGTTGATGCTGTTGCGGGATCATGGAACTGGCTTCATTGACCACAATGCGGATTTCATCACTGCTCAGGCTGGTATGGGATTGTTGCTGTGCCGATATGCCCATTAACTGAAACAACGCACGAGTAATTTTATTAATCAGCCAGACAAACGGCGTTAGTATCTTAAGCAGAGGCTCAAGGATGTAGGCGGACGGTAAAGCATATTTTTCAGGGTGCAGTGCGGCCAGTGTTTTCGGTGTTACTTCGGCAAAAATAAGTATAATGCCGGTTAATACAAAGGTAGAGACCCAGGGGCCTGCATCGTCCAGCAAACGAATGCCAATAATGGAAGCAATGGTGGCGGCTAGAATGTTAACAAAGTTATTACCGAGTAAAATCATCCCGATAATACGCTCGGGCTTTTCAAGCAGGCGCTGTGCCTTTTGTGCGCCTTTATGGTTCTTATTGGCCAGGTTTCGAAGACGGTAGCGGTTTAAGCTCATTAAACCTGTTTCGGAGCCGGAGAAGAAACCAGATACCAGAATAAGAAAAACGAGTATGCCGAAGAGCATACCTAAGGAAAGCGTGTCCAAGGGAGTTATGGCCTATGTAATTGAGATACGGTAAGTTTTAGGAATTTATGCTGAACTGTCAAGCTGAATTATATTTATCCATAATTCAGGCGCGTTCTAATATCACTTGAAGCACAATATTACTACCAAAATAGGCCAGCATTAATAACACAAAACCACCTAATGTCCAGCGAATGGCAAATTGGCCTCGCCAGCCAAATTTCCAGCGTCCCCAGAGTAAAATGCTAAAAATAACCCATGCAATGGATGAAAGAATAATTTTGTGTGCCAGGTGTTGTTGGTGGATATCATTAAGATAGGGTAAGCCAGTTATGAGTGAAATGCTCAGCAAAATAAAGCCAAGCCAAATCATTTTAAACAGCAGGTTTTCCATGGTTTCAAGCGAGGGGAGTGCACTCATAAAACCACCAGGTTGCTTGTTATGTAAATGGTAGTCCTGAATGTAAAGTAAAAGACTTTGCACAGCGGCAATACTTAAAACACTATAGGATATAATGGACAGCAGAATATGTGTTTCAAGGCCGGCTGAAAGCTCGGTGATATACTGGTGGTGGTCGCTGGTTATTCTAAGTAACAAGGTAGTGGCGGCAAAAGGAAAAACAACCATTCCTAAACATTCTACCGGCTGGCGCAATGCAACCAGAATAAGAAAGGTTGAAGTAATCCAGCTGACTAAAGAGAGCATGGTATAAACACTTAAGTCCAGACCTTGCGGGGTGTAAAGGGTATATTGAAACAATAAAAACCCATGAACTAAAATGGCAATAAAACCGGGTAGCAACAGCTTATTTTTAGATGTTGTATCGGTTCCATTTTTTTTGTGGCGACTGTGCATAAATAGCACGGCCGTTGCAACTATATAGAAAAGGATACCGATAATACTTAAAGTCATTGTTATAGAATCTGTGTTATCTTGAATAATATGGGTTAATAGCTAATCATCGCATAGCTTGATGTGAAAATGAAAGTAGATTTAGACTGTCGGCTTTATAACAGGGGCTTTGTTCTTGTGTGTTGTGAACAAGTCGGCAGTATACTAAACAGAAATTATGCTAAAAATGCAGCATAATCCGTGGATTAGGTGGGGTTTCACGTGAAATCATGTTTAATTATCACTCAAATTAAGTGTAAAGACTGACATCAGTAAAAAATGTTTTATACTGAGCTAAATAAATGAAAAAAAGAGATTAGGAAAACTCGATGGATTTGAGGGTGCTGGGGTGCAGTGGGGGTGTGGGCGTTGATTTGCGAACGACAACTTTGTTAATCGATTCAGATATTTTAATTGATGCCGGAACCGGGTTAGGTGACTTAACGCTGGACGAAATGTCGAACGTTAAACATATTTTTGTGACGCATTCGCATCTGGATCATATTACAGGTATTCCACTTTTTATCGACTCGATTTTTGAGCGCATCAAGCAGCCGGTGGTCATTCATGCTCAGTCTGAAACACTCAATGCCCTGCAAACCCATATTTTTAATAATACCATCTGGCCGGACTTTTCACGTCTGCCGACTGAAGCGCCTGTTTTAAAATACCAGCTGATGGAGCCGGGTGAGAGCGTTAAGATCAATGGCCGCGAAATTGAAATGATAGCTGTTAACCATGCCGTTGCTGCTGTGGGTTACCGAGTTCAGGGCGATAAGGGAGTGTTTGCATTCAGTGGTGATACCACTACAAACGATACTTTCTGGGCTGCTTTAAACAAGCATGATGCACTGGATTTATTACTTATTGAAGCGGCCTTTTCGAATGCCGATAAAGAGCTTTGTAAAATTGCCGGGCATTATTGTGCTGAGTTGCTGGCAGTGGACATTAAAAAATTAAAGCATCAGCCTGAAGTCTATATAAGCCACAATAAACCCGGCTTTGAAAGTGTGATTTTAAATGAGTGCAAGCAAGCCATTACTTCCCACACTGTTTTCCCCCTGCAAGGGCAGAAGACCTTTCATATTTAATTGGGTTATAATTCTTTAAACTAAATTCGTTATTGTGAGCGATAGCGCGGCACTTTTGATGGGCATGCCCCGTGTAAAAAAGATTGCCGCGCTATCGCTCGCAATGACATAATAAATTATTAATATATAAATGAAGTTGTAGAGTATTATGTTTGACAGTTTAACGGAACGCTTAGGTCAAACACTGCGTAATGTACGTGGTGTTGGTCGAATCACAGAAGACAATATTCAGGACACATTGCGCGAAGTGCGCATGGCACTGCTGGAAGCCGACGTGGCTTTGCCGGTTGTACGCCAGTTTATTGATCACGTGCGTGATCAAGCGATGGGCGACACCGTTCTAAAAAGTCTGACCCCAGGCCAGGCTTTTGTCAAAGTGGTAAATGATGAACTTGTTGCCATGATGGGTGACGTTAGCACCGGCCTGGAACTCAATGTACAGCCACCGGCGGTTATTTTAATGGCTGGTTTGCAAGGTGCAGGTAAAACCACCACCGTTGCCAAGCTGGCGCGCTGGCTTAAAGAAAGTCAGAAAAAATCCACGCTTGTGGTGAGTGCCGATATTTACCGGCCAGCTGCAATCAAACAGTTGGAAACCGTGGCTACCGAAGTGGGGGCCAGCTTCTTTCCGAGTAACGAAAAGCAAAAACCGGTTGATATTGTAAAAGGTGCCATCAAAGAAGCCGGCTTAAAACAGATCGATGTTGTTATTGTGGACACTGCCGGTCGGTTACACGTTGATGCCGAAATGATGGATGAGATTAAAGCCATCCATAAGGCAGCCAAACCGGCCGAAACCCTCTTTGTTGTCGATAGCATGACCGGCCAGGACGCGGCCAATACCGCCAGGGCCTTCGACGAAGCCTTACCGCTAACCGGTGTGGTGCTGACCAAAACCGATGGTGACGCACGGGGCGGGGCGGCATTATCGATTCGTCAAATCACTGGTAAACCGATTAAATTCATGGGTGTGGGCGAAAAGACCAGTGCGCTTGAAGTGTTTCACCCTGACCGGGTGGCCTCGCGCATACTCGATATGGGCGATGTGGTTTCTCTGGTTGAAGATGTTCAAAAGAATATCGATGTGGTCAAAGCTGAAAAACTGGCCAAAAAAATTAAAAAAGGCAAAGGTTTTGATCTGGAAGATTTTAGAGACCAGTTTGTGCAAATGAACCAAATGGGCGGCATTGCCGGTTTAATGGATAAACTGCCGGGCATGGGTAAACTCCCTGCTGCGGCGAAGAGTCAGGTTGACCCCAAAAATATCAACCGAATGATAGCCATCGTCAATTCGATGACCCCACATGAGCGCCGTTTTCCGGCGGTTATCAAGGGTTCTCGCAAACGTCGTATTGCCGCGGGTTCGGGCGTTCAGGTGCAAGACGTGAACCGTATGCTCAAGCAATTTACTCAGATGCAGAAAATGATGAAAAAAATGGGTAAAGGCGGGATGGCGAAGATGATGCGCGGAATGAAGGGGCAAATGCCCCCCGGCATGTTCTAGTCACGAATAGCGAGAGGCTAGATTACGGCGTTAAAAGCCTGCTCAAAAATGCTCACTTACGAGTGTAAGCTCCGCTTTTTTCGCAGACTTTTGCCTTGTACTCTAGCCTCTCGCTATCCGTGACACGTCTATTTAGTTGGGTTTTTTCACAAACTTTAGTCCTTGCAAGCGATAGCGAAGCAATCTAGTTGTTTAGTTCCTCGACCCAAGAAGATTGCTTCGCTATCGCTCACAAAGACAGATTTCATCCTTTATTTTCTTCGTGCTCTTTGTGGTTTCTATGCTTTTTCTCATTTTCAGTCCAAAACCTCTTCACTTTTCACCCATTTCAAGTACAATGCGCACCTGTTCGAAAATTCTATTGTGTAGAGATGTGGTCTGCGCAAGGATTTTCCATTTTTGTTTTAAAATCGAGGTAGAAGAATGGTAGTCATTCGTTTAGCACGTGGCGGTCAAAAGAAACGTCCTTTTTATCATATTGTTGTTACTGATAGCCGTAACAAACGTGATGGTCGTTATATTGAGCGTCTTGGTTTTTTCAATCCTGGCGCTATAGGGCAGGAAGTTCGTTTAAATTTAAACAATGATCGTATTGAGCATTGGGTTAAATTAGGTGCAAAAACCAGTGACCGTGTAAATACACTTATTAAAGAAAGTGCTGCTGCATAAATTGTGTGTTATTTGTAAGTCTGTTTGGGCATTGTAACAATGTCGGAAAATTCAGACTTAACCCCGTCTGATGATGAAAAATTAATTGTTGGCGGGATTTCGGGTGTTTTTGGTGTGAAAGGCTGGGTAAAGGTCTTTTCGGAAACCGAGCCCCGTGAAAATATACTCAGTTACTCGCCGTGGTTTATTGAAGTTAACAAGCAGTGGCAGGCGTTTAAACTGGTAAATGGCAAGAAGCACGGTAAAGCCATTATTGCGCAGTTAGAAGGCATTAATGACCGTGATCAGGCGCAAGCCTTACAACGTGCGCGGATTGCGATTAACGCATCGCAGTTACCGGCAACTGCTGAAAATGAATTTTACTGGCGTGATTTAAAAGGCTGTCAGGTTGTTAATCAAGCGGGTTACGAATTCGGCCAGGTGGTCGATGTTTTAGAAACCGGTGCCAACGATGTATTGGTGGTTCGTTCTTCTAAAGTAAAGAATGAATCGAATGGTAAGGCGAAAGAGTTTTTAATTCCTTATCTTTGGCAACGCGTTATCTTGAAGGTGGATCTCGATGCTAGTTTAATCGAGGTTGATTGGGAACCGGATTATTTAGATGACTAAGTAAGGGATGGCGGATGCATATTGAAGTCATAACCTTATTTCCGCAAATGTTTGCGGCATTGAGTGACTACGGCATTACTGGCCGGGCCATTCAAAAAAAAATCGCCACGTTGGCGACAGTGAATCCAAGAGATTTCGCTGAAGATAGAAATAACACAGTGGATGACCGGCCTTATGGCGGTGGCCCCGGCATGGTGATGATGCACCAGCCATTGAAAAAAGCGATTCAGGCTGCACGAAGTCAGTGTGGCAATGATGTAAAGGTTGCTTACTTGTCGCCACAGGGGCGCAAACTGGATCAACAGGGTTTGCAGCAACTGGCAGCAAGACAGGATTTAATTTTAGTTTGTGGTCGCTATGAAGGCATTGATGAACGCCTTATAGAATCTGAAATCGACGAAGAATGGTCGGTTGGCGATTACGTACTAAGCGGTGGTGAGTTGGCCGCAATGGTAATGATTGATGGCGTGATTCGATTATTGCCGGATGCTCTCGGGCATGCCGATTCAGCCGAACAGGATTCGTTTGTGGATGGCTTGTTAGATTATCCACATTATACTCGTCCGGAAACGATTGATGCGGATGGGTTAACGGTACCAGGTGTTTTATTAAGCGGTGATCATAAAAAAATTGATCGCTGGCGAAAGAAACAGGCCTTAGGACGAACTTGGTTAAGACGTCCAGATTTGTTAAAAAAAATAAATCTGGACGAAGAACAACAGTGTTTGCTCGATGAATTTATTCGTGAGCAGAGTGCTGATTAAATGAGACTTTAAGCGTTGGAGCTAGTTATGAGTAACATCATTAAT
>CAZEZI010000056.1:0-13786 GCA_964516315.1 uncultured Thioalkalispiraceae bacterium | reverse complement strand
CGCTTGTCGCTCATTCGGACGCGCTACCGCGCGCCGCTTATTAGTGCGTTATGCAAGAAAAATGAACTAGTACTATGCAATGGCTAACGGAAATATTTAATTCATCAAGCGACCAAGCAAGGTTGGTCACTACTTTAATTGTAGCCTTTATCGCTTTCATTATCGTTTTTATAAACCAATGGTTCAGCTCAAGAAGAGCACGAAAGGATAAGTTAATTGAAAAACTAGAGCAAATGTATTCAGTAATTTCTCGGCTGCAAAGTCTGCAATTATCGATTCATAGTGAAGTTGTTAATAATTTCCTAATGAAAAAGGATATGAAAAATTAATTAAAATGCATGAGCAATTTATTAATGAGGGAGCTATAGCTTATATGCTTACTGGTTTATATTTCCCAAGTTTAGGTAGTATAGTTGGCGATATTAGAACAAATTACGATAATATGTATGAAAGTTTTTTGGAAGCAGAAAAATTTACAGAATATAATGCTGATTCTAAAGAGTATATTTCAAAAATGAATATTTTATATCCAAAAACATATTCAATATTATCTGAAATAATGAACGAAACTATGCATTAAAATGCATAACAAGTCATTTAAAATCGCCAGAAACCTAACCCGATAATGCACACACCTCCATTCAACAAATTTGGAGGTGTTAAATGACAAGAAGAACAAAATATAATAATTATGACGATGACTTTAAAGCGACAGCTGTTGCTTTAACAGAAATATCTGGTATCAAGGCAACGCATGTTGCTGAAGCACTCGCAATACATGTGATCATGCTTTATCGTTGGCGCATGGAAATGCGTCGAGGTGAAATCATGCCGAGTAAGAAAAAAATAAATATCGATCCAAAAATGAAGGCGGAGCTTAAGCGTCTTCGAAAACTTGAACAGGAACATAACCTGCTTAAGGAAGAACATACCCTTTTAAAAGAAGCCATCCACTTCTCTTTAACTCGAAAAAAGAAATCTTCGAGTTCATCGACATGAATCGTAATGAACATCGCTTAGCGTCAATGTGTCGTGTCTATGATGTAACGCGTGAAGGTTATTATGCCTGGCGTCGGCGCGGTGTCAGTCAACGTCATTTGGAAGATACAGAACTGTTTGGGGTTATCTATCATATTTTTAAAAAGCATGAAGGTTGCTACGGTAGCCCTAAAATAACAAGAGAAATGCACAAGCTTGGATATGCTATAGGTCAAAAGCGCGTTGCGCGCATTATGCAAGAGCATGGTTTAAAGGCAAAAAAATCACGCCTATATAAAAACAGGCCAGGGATATTTCGTTTTATTCGGAAATGTCCTAATCGAATACTCGATGTAGAATTAACTGCTCCGAATCAACTTTGGGTGGGCGATGTGACTTTATTAAATTAAGCAATGGTGACTGGCGGTATTTAGCGGTGATCATGGATTGTTACAGTCGTCGGATCGTTGGCTGGTCTTTAAGCGAGAAACGCAATATGCCTTTAAC
The DNA here is from genome assembly GCA_964516315.1 of uncultured Thioalkalispiraceae bacterium. Lineage (GTDB taxonomy): Bacteria > Pseudomonadota > Gammaproteobacteria > UBA6429 > Thiohalophilaceae > SZUA-37. The sequence goes on along the minus strand of CAZEZI010000056.1, from coordinate 12,301 downwards.
CTTAGCTGCACTTGAACGAGCGATACGAAATAGAGGGTATCATCAAGATTTAATATTTCACTCTGATCGTGGTATTGAATATCTGACCTATCGTTATAAAAAACGTCTTAGGCATTATGGTATCACTCAAAGTATGAATAGAGTGAAAGAAATGAATGACAATGCTATTATCGAATCCTTCTTTCACCACTTTAAAACGGAAAGATTAAAAGGTCGGGATGTACAAAATGAACAAGAACTCCGCGACATTGTGAGAAATTATATGAAATATTATAACTATGAACGTTCACATTCATCGATTGGGTATATCTCTCCTGATGAATTTGAGTGTAAAATACTTAGCTAACAATGAGGGGTGTGCAAAAGTGGGTTAGGTTCCAATTAACTTTAACGTTAGCTGTTGTGAAAAAATGAACTATCTTAAAAACTTTATAATCATCCTGGTCTATGTATTTGTACTCCTTATTGGAACTGGCTGCACATCATATACTTCGAAACTGTTTGAAGGAAAGATTGTAGACGAGAAAGGGAGTCCCATTCAAAATGTAACTGTAAAACTCTGCTATCCTGGATGGAAGTGGGACTGGAGTATGGCAGGCGGGTTTCCTTTGACTATGGGACATCCTTTTTGTTCCGAGTCTGTTGTAACCGATAAATTTGGTAACTACAAAGTAATATTTTCAGCACCAGATAGCACTACCATTATTGCAAGAAAAAAAGACTGGATACAAACTCAAAGCTTCTTAGCAAAGGATGGTAGAGTTGTATTGGTCAGAATGGAGGAGTATCTGCATCGCGAAAAAGAAAAAGCAAATAAACAAGAAACAAGAGATATACAAAGAAGGGGAAACGAGTCTAATGTTGACTATTATTGTCGCGTCATACGTAAGCGATCTAGCCAGATAGAGCTAATTTACCAGGGGAATCGAGTAAAGATTGTTCAAACACTTCTGATAGATAGTGGTAAGCTTGTTTTTTCAGTAGCAGGACCTTATGACAGTGTTCAGACACTCGCAAATGATGTGACTATCTCTGAATCGATTGGCGATGCTAAAATATCAATAATCAATAATTTTATTGCATTGCCAAGCACATCTGTATGCGGTGAAAGTATGTTTTTCGTGCAATCTGCTGATCATGTTCATTCTTCTTTGCTAGACAAAATGAGTAGTGTTTATGTTGAAATATCCAGCCATCATGTCGGATTCACAATGAAGATCTGGAATCGTGAAGTAGCTAACAGGCACATTAACACGGACAGTCCTCCGCGCCGTTGATAAAATAGTTAAGAATATTCGATGAATACAGAACTTAATATTGGTTTAGCCCTGGGAAGTGGATCATCTCGTGGGTGGTCACATATAGGCATTATTAACACTCTGTCTGATCTTGGAATCAAGCCAAATATCATATGTGGAAGCTCTGTAGGTTCTTTGGTTGGAGCATCTTATGTATCTGGAAAAATAAAAAAACTGGAAGAATGGGCATGCTCATTAACAAAGCTTGAAACGGCGAGATTTCTCGAAATTAGTACCTCACTTACAGGTTTCGTTAATACAGAAAGGTTGCACTATTTCTTAAATGAAAATGTGGCAAGTGACAAGGTTGTTATTGAAGACCTCACAAAAATATATGCAGCAGTTTCAACAGATCTGGAAACAGGTAGGGAAATATGGCTAACGAAAGGCTCCTTAATACAGGCGGTATGGGCATCTATTTCGTTACCCGGTCTTTTCCCCGCAATAAAAAATAACAACAGGTGGCTCGTTGATGGTGGGCTAGTCAACCCGGTACCTGTCTCAGTATGTCGTGCATTGGGTGCAGATATAGTTATCGCAGTGAACTTGAATGGCGACATTGTCGGAAAACATTTTGAGAAACCTAAAAGAATAAAAAAGAAAAATGACGGTGTTGGAGGAAAAATACCTGAACTAGTGAGAGAATATACCAGTTCATTATTATTCCCCCCTAAAGATAATGAGCAACCACCAAACTTATTGGATGCCGTCGCAAGCTCCTTCAATATTACCCAGGACAGAATAACCAGAAGTCGTATGGCTGGAGATCCCCCTGATATATTGCTTTCACCAAAATTATCACATATCAGACTTTTAGAGTTTTATCGTGCCAATGAAGCAATAACGGAAGGTAAAAAGTGCGTGCAAAGAATGAGACAAGAAATTGATTACGTACTGGGAATGGCCTGACAATGCACTCCAGTTGTTCACCAAAAGTGTCGCCAGTATCGTTGCTATACTTTTGTCGTCAACTGAGTTTGGTCGTTGTCATTTAGAAAAATGCGCATCAAGCTTATGCTGTAAACGTTCCCCCTTTTAGTTATATATAAAATTATAAACTACCCCTCCCCCAGAAAATACCAGAACCATATACTAAATTATAAAAAAGGATGCATCTGATGTCGTCCTTTTAACTCAAACGTTCTATAGTATTATTAACAACCAAATACAAATTTATGTTAATCAATAGCACAGAAATCAAAAATACAGATACTTATCTTAAGCAAAGTATTTATGATTCACTTTCTTATTTTAAGGTCGACTCCAAAAAAGGGCTCTCAAGCAATGAAGCCAGGGAAAGGCTTGAATATTTCGGTGATAATGAAATAGATGAAAAAGAAGAGCCGCTTTGGCACCGAATTCTTCGGCGTTTCTGGGGGCCTATCCCGTGGATGATTGAGATTGCTGCCCTGCTCTCTGCATTTGTACAAAGGTGGGAAGACTTTATCATTATATCCATCATGTTACTGGTTAATGTAGGGCTCGATTTTTTTCAGGAGCACAAAGCACTGAACGCGCTTAAAGCATTAAAGCAGAAACTTGTTTTTGAAGTTCGTGTCTTACGTGATGGAAAGTATCGGTTAATGCCTGCCAGGGCGCTGGTTCCCGGTGATATTATCAGGCTACGCATCGGTGATGTGCTCCCTGCTGATGTACAGTTGCTTAAGGGTGACTACCTTTCTATTGATGAATCTTCACTCACGGGAGAATCATTGCCCGTTACCAAACGTCAAGCAGATATTGCTTATAGTAGTACAGTGATTAAGCAGGGGGAAATGCAGGCACTCGTTGTTAACACCGGGCGGCATACCCGTTTTAATGCTGTGATTGCCCTGGTGGCCAAGGCTTCATTGGAGGAGCGTAGCCATTTCCAGAAAATGGTAATGAAAATTGGTAACTTCCTTATCTTTATCACCCTGATACTGGTTGCGCTTATTCTGGTTGTTGGGCTGTTTCGTCATGAAGAACTTCTTGAAGTTGCACGATTCTCTCTGGTATTGACGGTTGCCGCCATCCCCGTTGCTTTACCTGCCGTTCTTTCCGTTACGATGGCTGTTGGCGCAGTCAGCCTCGCCAGGCGGCAAGCCATTGTTTCTCGATTAACTGCAATTGAAGAGCTTGCTGGTGTCGATATATTTTGCTCAGACAAAACGGGGACATTAACAAAAAATGAGATGCAGGTTGCTGAGCCAATGCTATTTAGTGGCTTCAGTGAAAAAGAATTATTTACCTATGCGGTACTTGCTTCCAACATTGACAACCATGATCCGATTGAAATCCCGTTATTTCATTATCTGGATAAAAATTATCCCAACAGTCATTGGCAACAATGGGAAAAACAAAAAACAACGCCCTTTGATCCCGTTAAAAAGTTTACCTCAGCAGAGGTAACATACCAGGGTGAAAACATTCATATCTATAAAGGCGCACCTCAGGTTATTCTGGAGATTGCCGGAACTTCCGAGAATGAATTAACCACTATTAATAACAGTATTAATTTATTTGCAAGTAAAGGCTATCGAACTCTGGCCGTGGCAATTAAAAAGGCTAAAGATAATATTAAGCTGATTGGTTTAATTCCTCTTATTGATCCAGAAAGGGAAGATTCTGCACAGGTAATTCAAGCAATGAAGGATCATGGTGTTCAGGTAAAAATGATTACCGGGGATAATATTGCGATTGCTAAAGAAATTGGACGCCGGCTTGGCTTAACTAAACGAACAATGCGCTCCAAAGAACTGGAAGGCAAAGGCAGCAACCAGTTGCTGGATCTTTCCAAAGCACTGAGCTCTGCAATTTATCAACGCCTGTATCCTGAAGCTTCTCAGGAAGCAGCCCAGGAATTTTCTGGGGATGTAATGCAAAGCCTGGAGAAAATTTATGACGTTAGCTCATTACAACAGGCATTTATTCATACCCATGAGTCAACATTGATAGATACGCTTGAGTCTGTGGATATATTTGCAGAAGTCCGCCCTGAAGACAAGTACACCATCATAGAAAACCTGCAAAAGGCCGGGCATATCGTGGCGATGACAGGAGATGGTGTCAATGATGCCCCTGCACTTAAAAAGGCAGATTGTGGTTTCGCGGTTTCTAACGCAACAGATGCAGCCCGTGCTGCTGCTGATATTATTTTGACTTCCCCTGGCCTGTCTGTCATCAACCATGCCATTGAGCAGGCTCGTATTACTTTTGAACGAATGAAAAGTTATGCAACCTTTCGAGTTGCCGAGAGCATACGCATTATTCTGTTTATGGCACTCAGCATTTTAGCCTTTAACTTCTACCCCATTTCTACGCTAATGATTATTTTGCTGGCACTGCTTAATGATATTCCCATTTTAGCCATTGCCTACGACAATACCCGAATCAGTGATAAACCTGTTAAATGGAATATGAAAACCTTGCTCACAATCTCATCCGTGTTGGGTATTGCAGGTGTTGCATCCTCTTTTATGCTGTTTTTCTACCTGCGTAAACAGGGATTTGATGACGAGCTGATTCAAAGCATGATTTTCCTGAAGTTAATTATTGCCGGCCATAGTACACTTTATATTACACGGGTAGATGACTGGTTCTGGAAACGTCCATGGCCTTCTCCATTGCTGTTTTTTGCAACCTTTGGCACCGAGATAATTGGAACACTTGCTGCTGTTTATGGACTGTTTATTACACCTATTGGATGGGAGTATGCTCTCTACATTTGGCTTTATGCTACCGCCTGGTTTTTGATAAATGACGTGATTAAAATTACTGCTTATCAATTTTTGAACAACAAAACGGTGTCATGAAAGTTACACAACTTAATCCCTGGGGCAGAAAGATTGGAACCTGCCCCCGACAATGTGTGTAGTACGCACAGAAAAATATTTAACAAAGGCCTGGTATGCATAAATCGAAAACCCCTATAGGATTCTGGTCGGCTGTTTCAATGGGCATTGGTGCCATGGTGGGTGCTGGAATTTTTGCACTATTGGGTGAGGCCAGTGCTATCTCTGGCAGCGCGGTTTATATTTCATTTATTATTGGTGGTATCATTGCGCTGTTTAGTGGCTACTCATTTGGCAAGTTGGGCGCACGTTACCCTTCTTCCGGTGGTATCGTCGAATATTTATCACAAGCTTATGGTGTTGGTTTTTTTACTGGTACGATGAGCATCATGCTTTATTTTTCTGCTATTGTTTCTTTAAGCCTTATCGCTAAAGCATTTGGTAATTATGCTATTACTTTTATTTCTGCCCAACCCTCTTATTTCTGGCACCATTTCTTTTCTGTCGGTATTGTTTTTTTGTTTGTTGTTATTAATCTAAAAGGTGCAAAAGATGTTGCTGCATGGGAACGAATAACCGTTGCGATTAAATTTATGGTTTTAACTGGTTTGTCTGTTGCAGGTATTATCTACCTGAACCCTGCACTTTTATCACCCAACCATTATCCGCCAGGTAATGACATATTTTTTAGCCTTGCTATTACTTTTTTTGCTTATGAAGGCTTCCGGGTTATCACCAATACCGCAGAAGATATGCCGAATCCGTCAAAAACCCTGCCAAGAGCCATAATGACCGCCATTGGTTTAGTGATGGTTCTTTATGTGGCGGTTGCTTTTGCTGTATTTGGGAATTTACCGACAGACAAAGTGATTGCAGCTAAAGACTTTGCATTAGCAGAGGCGGCTTTACCTATCTTTGGGCAGACCGGTTTTACTGTTGTTGCCATTACTGCACTCATAGCAACGGCATCGGCCATTAATGCTAATCTGTATGCCGTTACCAACGTTACCTATCAGTTAGCCAAAGATGGAGAATTACCCTCTGTATTTGGCAAACCCATTGCCCATAGCAAAGAAGGCCTGCTGATTAGTGGTGTGTTGATTATTATTTTATCGTTGTTGTTTGATTTGTCTGAAATCGCTGCCATTGGTTCGATTTCAATCCTGTTTGTTCATGCGGTGACACATATAGGCCATTTAAAAGTTATTTCCAGAACAGGCGCATCACGCTTGCTTGTTCTTCTTGCGGCTATTTTTAGTTTAGTCGCAATGGCTCTGGCACTTGTTTATGTTAGTAAAGAATCCAGTCAGGTTATCATGGTTCTTATTGGTTTTGTTACAGTTGCTGTCACAGCTGAAATAATACTTCAGAAAATAGCAAAAAGAGAAGTACAGCCTAGAATAGTAAAACACTAGCAGTGTTGCTGAAAAACTCTATAATAATACTAACAATAAAATTCAAACCACACTTTAAAGCATGTTGCATACATTAAAACTTCTACTACCGGCATTACTGCCTTCCTGGAATTTCTTTGATGTAATCGCACCCTCACCACGTATTCAGTTTTCCCTGTTAAACAAGGAAGATAAAACACCCCGGCAATGGCAGGAATTCAGACCACGCCCGGTAAAGCTTACCTTTATACAAATGCTAAAGCGTATGCTCTGGAACCCAAAATGGAATGAGTCACTATTCGTGATGAGCTGTGCTGAACGCATTATCGCACAGCCTACTCAACGAACACTGCAACACAGCGAAGACGAAATATTAAAGCGTATTATGCAGGATCTGACGGTGAACAAATCAAACTCACCAACTGTAGCAGCAAACTATCTGCAATTTCGTTTAGTTCTGGTACAACGACAAGATAAACAACTCCGGCATGATGTTGTGTTTCATTCACGTATACAAGCGTTAGTGTGGCATGGTATTAAATGAGTTTTGATATTGCCATTCGCCTGACTGAAATTTTATTAGGCTTTGCCTTTGCCCAGCAAAGTATTGAACACTTAACAACCTTCGCTAACGAGCGACGTTTGTTCTTACCACGACTACTACTGGCAATTTTACTGATTGCAGGCATACAGACAGTATGGGTAACAAGTTTGTTACTGCTATTAGGGCTTGCTATTTTACAGCGTTTTCAGGGGCCTTATAACGGTGGAGCCGATCGTATGAGTTTACTGATTCTGTTTTGCCTGTGGCTGGCACTGGTTGCGCCCACTCGTTACTGGCAGGAAGTCGCTTTTGGTTATCTTGCTCTACAACTGGTTTTATCTTATTTTATTTCCGGCTGGGTAAAGGTTGTTAACCCGGACTGGCGCAGTGGTCGGGCCTTATCTGATGTTTTTCAATTTTCAGCTTATCCCGTTAGCGAGTCACTCAGACAATGGGCAGCATCACCCCGGTTACTTTTTGTGGTGTCGTGGGGGGTGATGCTTTTTGAATTACTTTTCCGTTTGCTTTACTATCAGCCACCAGTCTAAACATTGCGCTTATTATTACCGCCAGTTTTCATTTTTCAAATGCCTGTTTTTTTGGGCTCAACCGGTTTTTCTGGATATGGATTGCTACTTACCCGGCTATTATCTGGTTTCAATTTCGCGTTTTCGCTACACTTTGAGTATCTATCCAGATAGCTGCGCCAAAAATGAGCCAAAATAAAATACTTTTAATTTACGATAAAGAATGCCCTGTTTGTCGGTATTATTGCCGGGGCATTCAAATTCGAAAAACGGTGGGACAACTTAAAATAGTCAATGCACGCGAAAATTCAGAGATAATGGATGAAGTAACCCGGCAAGGTCTGGACATTGATGAGGGTATGGTTTTAAAAATGGATAAGCGCTTTTATGCAGGTTCTGATGCCATACATATGCTGGCATTAATCAGTACTCACTCAGGCAGGCTAAATCGCCTTAACTACTGGTTGTTTAGGTCAAAAACTGTTTCTGCTTGTCTTTACCCAGTTTTACGTTTCTGTCGTAATTTGCTTTTAAAAATGTTGGGTAAAACCAGAATTAACAACCTTGGTTATTCTAAAAATAATAATTTTTGATAAATCATAACAATGCCCTTTTAAATGCACAGCTTCTTCTGTAATATTTTATCTGGTCACTTACTTTTTAGAGCAAACCACCATGCCACGAATATTACTTATTGCCCTGTTCGCCAGTACTTTCTTCCAGTTAGCCTGCACCTGGGCACCACTATCGCAACGGGGTGAAAAAGTCCGGGTACTGGAACCATATGAAATTAACAGTTGTGTAAAAAAAGGTAAGGCAACCGTTTCTGTGCGCGCTAAGGTGGCCGGAATTGAGCGAAACAGCAAGGAAGTAGCCAAAGAACTGCAGCGTCTGGCACGAAATGCGGCTCCGGATCTCAATGGCGATACCGTGGTTGCCGCCTCTCCAGTTAAAGAGGGAAAACAAACCTTTCACATTTACAAATGTGTTGACCCCCAGAATTAGAGTTCAAACTGATATTGAGCCCCAAATATCAAAAAGACCTACACAACACCAAGAATCAATTTTATACCAACCAGAATTGTCACAATTTCAAACGTGCGTTTAATCAGTTTATTGGACTTAACAATTGATAAATGTGCCCCAACATAGCCCCCAAGAAGGGAGCCAACCAGTAATACCGGTATCCAGTCCCATCTCACTTCCGTTTGCAAGGCCAGCGTTAGCGCCCCGCTACCATTCCAGAACAAACCAACCAGAACCAATGTATAAGCAACGGCTGATTTGTAGTCCAGCCCAAACCAGTAAACAAGCCAAAGTGTGACGAACAGCCCTGTTCCCGAGGTCAATGATCCGTTTAAAATACCGATAAAGAATATGACGAAGCTGCCGATTACATAGCCTGTAAAGGTACGGTGTTTTAACCGCAACTGTTGCCCTAACGCTGGGCTCAACCAGGAATAAATGCCTAAGCCAATGGTTAATACACCCAGTAGTGCTGTCGCCAGCTTATCGGGAACTTGTAGAATAATATTGGCACCGAGTACCACACCGGGTAAACCCGAGACCAGGATAACGGCTGAAAAACGTAAATCCAGTGTTCGCTCGCGCAAATGCCTTAACGTTGCACCCACGCCCAGTGCCACCGTTGCTAATTTATGCGTTGCAAGTGCCATGCTAAAGGGCAAGCCAAGAAACAACAAAACCGGTAATTGCAGTAAACCTGCGCCACCGCCCACAAAAGCAGAAAATGCATTGGCAAAGAACGAAACTAAAAGTAAGATAAGGTAGTCCAACATCGACTTTAAGTGTAAAACATTAAAAGCAATATGTATAAGTTATCTATAAAAATCAGTTTAATATTATTTATTAGCATCAGCTACCTTGCCCCTGGGCAGGCCGCAATTAAATGCTGGAAGAATGATGCCGGTATTCGTGAATGCAGTTTTACGGTACCCCTTAAATACAGAGGCCGTGAAATCCAGATTATGAATTCACAAGGTCAGGTGATAAGAACCATTCCGGCTGACAAAACCCCCGAAGAAAAAGAAAAAGCGGCTGCGCTTGCTAAAATTGAGGCCGAGAAAAAGCGTAAAAAGGATGAACAACGCCGCAAAGACATTATTCTGCTCAATACATTCACTACCGTTGACGATATTATCCTTAGCCGGGATGCTAAAATAACCGCGATTGAAAGTATTATTAAGATTTCTGAAAGCAACCGGGCAAAACAACAGAAAACACTCGATAAACACACTCAGCGTGCCGGTAATTTTGAAAGAAAAAGCAGAAAAGTTCCAGATTCGATACTAAAAGAAATTGAAAAATCTAAAAACAAGATAAAAACAATAGATGATTTTATCGAAAATCGAAAACAGGAAAAACTGGTTATTTTTCAAAAATACGAAAAAGATATTAACCGTTTTAAAGAGTTAAAGTCTCTACGGCCACGTTAACAACTATTTCCAGATAGCTCGCTGGTAATCCATTTAAAAACCCAACGGTTTGTGTCTACCACAAGCAGACGGGGAATTTAAATTTTAAAAGCCAACGTTATAATACGCCAATGATCCGGCCAGTTCTCTAATGGTGAATGTTTAAAACGGCTACGCACATATTGATTAATGTGCCCTTCTGCCAGGCTTAACATCATATTGGCAAGTGCCGGTACCGAAATATCCAGCTTGAATTCAGCATTCATTTCACCTTCACGCAATACCTGTTTTAACTGCGTTTCGAAACGTTCAAAGAATTTTGCAATACGCAGACGCAAGCGTTCCGTTTCACCCGTTAAAGCCTCACCAGTTAACAATCGTGTCATCCCAGCATTCTTTTCTGCAAAGGTAAGCAATAATTTTAATATCTGTTCACAACGTACCGGCGATGACTTTTCTTCAGTCAAAATACGATTAATTAAACCAAAAATAGACTCTTCGATAAATTCGATCAAGCCTTCAAACATTTTGGCTTTGCTTGGAAAGTGCCGGTACAAGGCCGCTTCTGAAACACCCACCGCTTTAGCCAGACCTGCCGTGGTAATCCGTTCACCTGGGCTCTCTTCTAACTGACGCGCCAGTGCTTCGAGTATTTGTTGTCGACGGGAAGGTTTATCTGAACCTGATTTAACGGTTGATTCTGAATGCGTCATTTCGATTTAGCCTCTAATAAGGGTGCCCACACCTTCATCGGTTAATAGTTCAAGTAACACAGCATGCTCTACTCGACCATCAATAATCTGTGCAGTTTTAACACCGGAACGAACCGCATCCAGCGCACAATTAATCTTGGGTAACATACCGCCATGAATGGTGCCATTTTCTATCAAGCTTTGGACCTGTTGTGCCTTTAAGCCCGTTAACAGTTTGCCATCATTATCAAGTACACCCGCCGTATTGGTAAGTAAAATTAATTTTTCAGCCTGTAACGCTTCTGCTAATTTACCGGCAACCAGATCAGCATTAATATTATAAGACTGGCCATCAGCTCCCACGCCCACGGGGGCTATCACCGGAATAAAGTTAGCCTTGTCGAGCATTTGCACAATCGAAACATCAATGCTTTCAACCACACCCACATGGCCTATATCGACAATTTCGGAGGCATTCATTTCGGAATTGGATTCATCAAACTGAATCTTGCGGGCACGGATCAGGTCACCATCTTTACCGGTTAAGCCAACGGCTTTGCCACCATGGCTATTTATCATCGAGACAATTTCTTTATTGACCAGACCGCCAAGTACCATTTCAACCACGTCCATGGTTTCGCTATCGGTGACACGCATGCCGTGAACAAACTGGCTGTCTTTGCCAATTTTTTCTAACAGTGCACCAATTTGAGGGCCACCGCCATGCACCACCACCGGATTCATGCCCACCAGCTTCATTAAAACAATATCTCGTGCAAACGACTGCTTTAATGCCGCATCTGTCATTGCATTACCACCGTACTTGATCACCATGGTTTTGCCCTGAAAGCGCTGTATATAAGGCAACGAGGTATTTAATACATGTGCAATGTTTTTTGCCTGATCGTTTGAAAGGCTCATAATTTTTAGTTAGTTAATGTTCACTTCGTTGATAATGAAGTAATGGTAACTGAGGGAATTGGGAATAACAACAGGAAAACAAACATTAACCACAGCGAGCGCGAAGAAGAAGCTGCCCCACGAAGTGCTGTGGTTAAAAATATCCAGATGAGGTCAGAAAGGCAATACCAGGGTATCATCCACCGCGAGCAATACTTCTTTAAACTTTGCCTGTACTTTTTCCATCGCTTCTTTGGTTTGGCCTTCAAAGCGCAGCACTAAGCAAGGGGTGGTGTTTGAGGCTCGAACCAGCCCCCAACCGTCAGCATAATCGGCACGAATACCGTCTATCATTGTAATATTTGCTTCACCAAAATCGGCATTGTCGAGTAATTTTTCGATAAAGGCATGTTGCGCACCTTCTCGCATTTTAATTTGTAGTTCAGGTGTATTAACTGAGTCTGGCAAGCTTGCAAACACAACACGAGGTTGGCGAACATCGGCGGCTAAAATTTCCAATAAGCGCGCACCACTGTATAAGCCGTCATCAAAACCGTACCAGCGTTCTTTAAAGAAAATATGGCCGCTCATTTCACCTGCCAGCAAGGCACCGGACTGCTTCATTTTCGACTTAATCAGTGAATGGCCGGTTTTCCACATTAATGGCTCGCCACCTTTTTCCCAAATCACTTTGGTTAAATTACTGGTGCATTTAATATCGAAAATAATTTGTGCGCC
>CAZEZI010000055.1:0-13957 GCA_964516315.1 uncultured Thioalkalispiraceae bacterium | reverse complement strand
GATCCACGTCTTCGCACCAAAGCGAAACAAGTTATTGATTTTAATGATAAAATCAGAAAACTCACCGATAATATGTTTTTAACCATGTACGCGGCTCCTGGCATTGGCCTGGCCGCTACTCAGGTAGATGTACACCGGCGTATTATTACCATAGACATCTCTGAGGAAAAAAACCAACCACTGGTTGTCATTAACCCGATAATTGTTGAAAAAGAAGGCGAGCAGGCTATTGATGAAGGTTGCCTGTCCTTGCCGGGTATTTATGAGCCGGTAAAACGCTACGATAAAATTCGCCTCAAGGCCCAGGACAAACACGGCGAGTTTTATGAGCTCGGTGCAGAAGGTTTGTTGTCCGTATGCATTCAACACGAAATGGATCACCTGGAAGGTAAATTGTTTGTCGACTATTTGTCTGAAATGAAACGCAACCGTATTCGTAAAAAATTAGCCAAAGCGTTAAAAGAACAACAATAAACCGTTAACTTAAAGAGACGCTATGCCCACAACCTATCCTTTACGCATTATTTTTGCAGGCACACCCGAGTTTGCAGCAACGGCACTCAATGCGCTGATTAAAAACAACTTTAATATTATTGCCGTGTATACCCAGCCGGATCGCCCGGCAGGCCGAGGCCGACAATTAAAAGCCAGCCCCGTTAAAGAGGTTGCGACTCAACAGGCAATTCCAGTTTACCAGCCAGCAAATTTTAAACAGCTGGAAGACATCGACCAACTGGTAGAACTGAGCGCAGATTTAATGATTGTGGCAGCTTACGGTTTAATTTTACCCATCGATGTTCTAGCCGCACCCAAACAGGGCTGTATCAATATCCATGCCTCGCTACTGCCAAGGTGGCGCGGGGCCGCGCCGATTCAACGTGCTATTCTCGCCGGAGATAAGCAAACCGGTATTACCATTATGCAAATGGACAAAGGCCTGGACACCGGCGATATGCTGCTCACCAAAACCTGTGAAATATCAGATACCGATACAGGTAGCAGCTTGCACGACAAACTGGCCGAACTCGGTGCATCAACCACCATTGAAACGCTTGAGTTATTGCAAGCCAATAATCTTAAACCCGTTAAACAAGATGATTCACAGGCCTGTTACGCGCATAAACTCAGTAAAGAAGAAGCACTAATCAACTGGCAACAACCGGCTGAACAAATTGCACGACAAGTACGCGCCTTTAATAGCTGGCCGGTTGCACAAACACACTTTAATAATAAAACGATTCGGATTTGGCAAGCAACAGCACAAGGAAATTCGGAGATTGATTCAACTTCAGTAAACACGGGCAAAATTGCGGCTGTCAACAAAGATGGTATTCAGGTTATCTGCCAGCAAGGCATGCTCAATATAACTGAATTGCAACTGGCCGGTGCCAAACGCATGGCCGTTAAAGATTTACTCAACGGCAAGCCCGACTTGTTTCAACTCGGCCAGCGTTTTAATTAACCGGCTTGCCCTGTCTTTAAATTATGCAAAAACAAAAAACAAAAAACGTTTCTGCGATTGCTGCAACAGCAACAATTGTTAACAACGTTGTAACAAATGAAAAATCCCTGCCGGATTGCATTGCTGAATACCAGCAAAAAATAAACCAGGAAGACCTGCCTAAAGTTCAGGCTTATTGCTATAACATTTTACGCCGTTATGAATTTTACCAATTTATCGTTAACGCTCTGTTAAACAAGCCCCTGAAAAACAAAGACAAGGATATTTATCACTTGATATTAAGTGGCGTGATGTTACTTAACGAAGCTAACCTGCCGGCACACGCTGCCATTAACGAAACAGTCAATGTCACCAGGAAAACAAAAAAAGTCTGGGCAAAAAACCTGGTCAATGCACTATTACGACGTTACCAACGCGACCAGTCTGATTTGCACCGTGCAGCCGATGATAATCTGGTTAGCCACTACTGTTGCCCTGAATGGTTGTTAAAAAAAATCCAGTACGCTTACCCGGATACAGTAAACGATACATTCCAGTGGCAAACTATTTTAAAAGCCAATTTACAGCATCCGCCTATGACCTTGCGGGTTAACCAATTAAAAAATAGCCGTGAAGATTATTTAAAGCTACTCAGTGAAAAAAATATTCCGGCACAGTCCTGTGCTTTTACAAAACATGGTATCTTATTGGAACAGGCCGTTAATGTTGAAAAACTCCCTCTGTTTACCGAAGGTGCAGTCAGCGTTCAGGACAGTGCCGCACAATATTGCGCCGAGCTGTTAAACCCGCAAGCCGGTGATCATATTCTCGATGCCTGTGCCGCCCCCGGTGGCAAAACGCTGCACCTGTTTGAATCCTGCCCCGAACTTGAACAATTAACCGCAATCGACATATCGGCAAAACGTCTTGAAAAAGTGCAACAAAATATTATGCGCATCACACCCGGCCAGCAAAATAAATTCAGTTTAATTGCCGCCAATGCCAGCGACATAAATAACTGGTGGAACGGAAAACAATTTGACCGCATCTTGCTCGATGCACCTTGCAGCGCCACCGGCGTGATCCGCCGTCATCCTGATATTAAACGCCTGCGCAAGGTAGCAGATATTGAAGCGCTGCTTATCACTCAACAACAACTGCTTAGCCAATTGTGGCCAACGCTCAAAAAAGGTGGCATGTTACTATATGCAACCTGTTCAATTCTGCCCGAAGAAAATACACAGCAAATAAAAACCTTTTTAAGCTCACATAACGATGCACAGAGTGTTGCTTTTGACGTATCATGGGGGCAATCATGTGAATACGGGCAGCAATTATTACCCACCTATCAGGTCGATAAAGAGAACAAGGGAAATAGTGATGGCTTTTACTATTGCTTACTCCAGAAAAAATAACCCCACATATCAGGCATCCTGTTTCAAAACAATGCTTCGCCTCGTTGTTACGGTTATTCTCTTTTCATCTGGCAGCATAAACATTCTTTACGCTGACAACAAGCAAAGTGAAACAACCTATGCTGTCAGCACACCGGGTTTCAGTATTCAAAGCCTTGAAACACAGATGCAAGATCGTGTTTACCTGCTAACTGCAAATTTTAATTATCATTTTTCTACCGAAGCCATTGAAGCACTCGAGCACGGTGTACCATTACTTATTTTAGTGGATATAGAAATTCGCTCACCACGTTGGTGGTGGAATGACACAACCATCGCCGAACTGGAGCAGGGCTACTTATTGCTTTACCATGCATTATCTGAAAGCTATGTTGTACATAACCTGAATAGCGGCACACAAAATAATTTTATTCGTCTTAACCATGCGCTCAATTTTTTAAGTAAAATTAAAAAACTTCCTATACTGGATGCAAACTTACTCGACCCTAAAAAAGAATACTATCTACGGGTGCGCACGCATCTTGATATTGAGTCATTACCTGCACCCATGCGACCACTGGCATATATCTCCAGTGACTGGCAATTATCAAGTGACTGGTACGAATGGCCACTGCAAAAATGAAACAAATGGTAAAACAATTTTTTAACCGGCTATTCAATGGTAGCGCACCCATTATTTCACTGATTGTATTATTAATTGCTTCACTTTATTTAATGAGTGGTGCAACCCATAACTCCGCACAATTCAGCCAGCAGTTTTCCATTCTGCTCGGCATTAATGCGCTGGCAACTATTTTACTGGTTGGCCTGATTACTAAAAATTTAATTACCCTGATTAAACAATATCGACGGCGTCAGGTTGGCTCCCGGCTTACAGCCAAACTGGTTATTATGTTTGTTATTTTATCGGTAACACCCGTAAGCATAGTGTATTATTTTTCACTGGATTTTTTACAGCGCGGAATTGATAGCTGGTTTGATGTGCGTGTCGAAAAAGCCTTAAGTGACTCACTGGAATTAAGCAAAGCATCACTTGAAGAACGTATGAATGATTTAGTCACCGATGTACAACTACAGGCAGCAGAACTGGTCAACACCACCGATGGACTAGTAGCACTTAAACTGAATGAATTACGGCTTGATAGCAAAGCATCCGAGTTAACATTGTTTCATTACAGCGGGCACATCATTGGCTCCAGCACAGCCAATACCCGACAACTTATCCCGTTTGGGCTAAAAGAAAAAACCGTCACCAAAGCGCGCAAAGGTGAGTCTGATTTTAGCCTGATTCCTTTCGCTGACAAAAATGAACATAATATTCGCATTCGTATTGCAGTACCCGTTGCCAGCCAGGATCCGGTTGCAGAAGGTCGCGTCCTGCAAGCCCTGTATCCGGTTACGCCACGCATGAATAGTCTGGCCACAACCGTGCAAACCGCTTTTAGTGACTATAATGAACTCACTTATTTACGTAATCCACTTAAATACAGCTTTATTCTGACTTTATCTCTGGTGTTAATGCTCAGTATTTTATCTGCCATCTGGGCAGCTTTTTTCTATGCACGCCACCTGGTTTCACCGGTTACCAACCTGGTAAAAGGTACGCTGGCTGTTGCAAAAGGTGATTACACTATTCGCCTGCCACTGCCCGGCAATGATGACCTCGGTAATCTGGTTCGCTCATTTAACGACATGATGCATCAACTTGCCATGGCACGCGAGTCTGCTGAACTGAGCCAGCAACAACTTGAATCATCACACTCTTATTTACAGGGCGTACTGGCCAACCTGACCTCGGGTGTATTAACACTGGATACACACCATAATTTAATCACTTCCAATATTACTGCCAGCCAGATATTTGGTGTTGATTTGACAAACTACATTGATAAAGAACTTGAAAACATTGTTGATGACCATACTTTTTTGTATTTATTTCTGGATGCAATTAAGCCCCACCTGACTAACAGTGACAAACAATGGACAGAAGAAATTACCTTATTCGCAAAAGAAGGCCGACAGGTTATCATGTGCCGTGGCACCACTTTGCCCGATGGTGGTTTTGTTATTGTCTTTGACGACATTACCCAGTCACTGCAATCACAACGTAATGCTGCATGGGGTGAAGTTGCACGCCGGCTGGCAC
This sequence comes from uncultured Thioalkalispiraceae bacterium, assembly GCA_964516315.1. Taxonomy (GTDB): domain Bacteria; phylum Pseudomonadota; class Gammaproteobacteria; order UBA6429; family Thiohalophilaceae; genus SZUA-37. Next base: position 8,955 of record CAZEZI010000055.1, on the reverse strand, counting down.
ATGAAATAAAAAACCCGCTCACACCCATTCAGCTTTCAGCCGAAAGACTAAGACATAAATACCTTGATACCATGCCGGCAAAAGATGCCGAAGTACTGGATCGCTCAACCCATACCATTGTGCAGCAGGTTGAAACCTTAAAACAAATGGTCAAAGCATTTTCTGACTATGCGCGAATGCCCGCAGTTGAACTAAAAACCATTGACCTGAATTCTTTAATTAATGAAGTGCTCGACCTTTATCAGGACACAAAAACAAATATACAAATAATCACTCAACTGGATAACACCATGCCGCATATTGAAGCCGACGTTAATCGTATGCGCCAGCTGCTTACCAATTTAATTAAAAATGCACTGGAAGCCATGGAGGACCAGGCCGAAGGTGAACTGAATATAATAACCGAATGTGCAAAAAAAGCCGCCTGCCATTATGTTGAATTAAGAATCAAAGATACCGGCCCTGGCATCCCTCATGATATGTTTAGCTCATTGTTTGAGCCGTATATTACAAGCAAACCAAAAGGCAGTGGTCTGGGGCTAGCCATTGTGAAAAAAATTGTTGAAGAACATGGCGGTGTATTATGGGCTGAAAATAACCAGTCATCGCTTAATACACGCACAGCAGAGGTCGCTGGCGTTCAACCAGGCGCAACCATCTTTATTCGTTTGCCTGTTGTCAGTATTAAAAATAAAAAGCCAACCGATACCTCTGCAACACAATTAGACTTACTGGACAAAGGAAACAACAATGCCGCAGCATAAATCCACCTCAACCGAAGTCAGCAACCCGGCAAAAGGCGTCCCGTATATTCTGGTGGTTGACGATGAACCTGATATTCGCAATCTGGTGCGCGAAATTCTTGAAGACGAAGGTTATGAAGTGGCCGTAGCAGAAAATGGCTCCGATGCACGTGACTCACAACGTGCACGCCGCCCAGATCTGGTGTTGCTTGATATCTGGATGCCCGATGTTGATGGCATTACATTGTTAAAGGAATGGTCAAAAGAAGAAGGCGGCTTATCGATACCAGTTATTATGATGTCTGGACACGGCACAGTCGAAACGGCAGTTGAAGCAACCCGACTAGGGGCATACGATTTTATCGAAAAACCTTTATCACTTGCCAAGCTGTTACTTACCATTGAGCATGCGCTGGAAGCCGACAAACTGCAACGCGAAAATCAGGGCTTAAGAAAGCGCGGCCAACTTAATATTGAACTGCTCGGTAAAAGTGCCACCATGCAAAGCTTTCGCGAAAATGTTAAACGTATCGCCGAGCATGATACCTGGATACTGCTGAGTGGCGAACCCGGCACCGAGCTGGAAATTACTGCACAATATCTGCACCAGCACAGTCGACGTAAAGATCGCCCTTTTATTGATGTAAATGTTGCAACCCTGTCACCTGACAATGCCGCCAAAGAATTATTTGGTAGCGAAGTAGATGGCAAAATTACTTACGGTTTACTGGAGCAAGCCAGTGGTGGCACACTGTACCTTCATGATATGAGTGATATGGATCTGAAGTCTCAGGCTAAATTCTTCTCTGCACTCGAAAAAAAATCCTTTGTGCGTATTGGTGGTAACGAAGCCGTTGCCATTCATATTCGAATTATTGCTGCTACCCACCGCAACCTGCAAAAGCTGGTAGAGGACGGCCACTTCCGTGAAGATTTATACTATCAACTCAATGTTGTGCCCGTGAATATGCCTCCCCTTCGTGACCACCATGAAGATGTGCCGGAGTTACTAAATTACTATATCGACCTTTTTGTTGAACATGACAACCTGCCTTATCGCAAGTTTTCAATGGCCGCACAAAATAAACTACGTAACCACCGCTGGCCTGGGAATATTCGTGAACTAAAAAATATGGTACAGCGACTGCTTATCGTGGGTGCCGGCACAGAAATTGATGTTAATGAAATTAACAATGCACTCGGCCAGATAAAAACAACCGACAGTGCATTGCAAACAGGTTTTGATCTGCCTTTACGCGAAGCACGTGAACAATTTGAGCGGAACTACATTATTCACCAGTTAAAACTGGCCAATGGCAGCGTAGGGAAAGCTGCAAAAACGATTGGCCTTGAGCGCACCCACTTGTACCGGAAACTACGCTCGCTGGACATTGATCCTAAACACCTGGATGGATAAACAGAATGGGCAACTAATCAACCGGTTTGAGTTTGCCGATGCGCGGTAACAGACGAAAATCGGCTAACGCTGCCAACAAGGCATCGACCATACTCGCATCCGTATAAACCATCCTATAATATTCATACTTCATCGTAACGCCACTACCAATAATAAAGGAAGCAAAGGCAATCAACGAGCCTAAAGCCAATGTCGAGAAGCCGGTAATGCCCTGACCAAAAGTACAGCCCATTGCCAGTACACCACCAATACCCATTAGCGCGGCACCGATTAAATAGCGCATAAAATCTTTGCCCGAACTAAACCATTCAAAGCGCAAGTTGCCAGTGAACAAACCATAAATAAAAGAACCAACAATAACCCCAACAAGGATAGCAACACCAAAAGTAATCAGCGACACTTCCAGAGGATGCACAATGTAATACAACGTTTCACCCATCGGATTAACAAAAGTAAACGACATGGCACCGACACCTGGTGGTGGAGAGTCCATAAAACTGGCAGCTTCAACTGCTGCCTGCCCCAGTGGGCCAGCCGTTACATACCAACCGGCAACAACTATCAGACCAACAATAGAACCACCTAACAGATTATCAAAACGACTATGAAAATCCGCCGATCGGAAAATAAAATACAGCAAGGTCAGAATAATTAAACTGGCTGACACAAAATGGAACCAGCCACTGTCGGCAACCCCAAACAGGCTACCTACCAGGGTTGTAAGCTGCTGGCTGTCAATATCATAACGTTGCAAATTAATAGTGAGTGGTTCCATCCATATATGGAAACCGTAATGATAAAAATCCGTCTTGGTCATTAAAAAAGCAAAAATCCCGCCAATAAATAACACGAATAGCGACTTCATATTGCCACCGCCAATACGGATGAGTGTTTTATTAACACAGCCCCCTGCCAGCGTCATGCCAACACCAAAAACAAGCCCGCCTAACAGATAACGGATCCAGGCAAAGTTCGCAGTACGGTACGGTGGCATGGTCATGCCAAGACTAATAACACCAAACTGCTCAAGCAGCAGCACCCCCGCCATGGCAATCGCTATCGCTAATAACCATGCGTACATCCGCCCCTTGTCATTCATATTAACCCAGTCGGAAATAGCACCCATGGTACAAAAATTGGTTTTGTGAACCACAATACCCAGCACAACGGCCAGACTAAAACCGGACAAAATGACATACCATATCGATGCACTTTCCATCAGCTTCTCCCTTATGTTATTCGTTGTGCTTTTTTAATTTGCCAACATTTACCATCCATAGTCTAGAACCTGTGTGCCGCTCACAGGTCAAGCTTTTAAGTATAAAACTTAATCTTTTATTTGCCGGGCTGGCGGAGATTTGTATTTTCTAACGGGAGTCGCCGCGTATTCCAGCGCCTTAATGCAGCATCATCCACCCGCAGGTTACGAAAACCAGCAGCATAGAACATCGCATAATTAAAAGCCGAACCCGTGCCACCCAGGCAGGTCAGCAAAATAGGCCGGTCGGGATCAATTTTCATCTGCGCAAGCAGCCTGGGTATTTTTGGTGCCCTGGCATACCAGCGCCCATCGTCTGTTTTACGCATATAGTCCTGCCAGGGCTGATTAACACTACCGGGGATACGCCCATAACGCGGGTTAGCCGCAAACTTGGTGAGCCCTTTAAAGTGCGTTGCCGGACGGCCATCCACCAGTAAATAATGTTTGCGTATGTTATTAAGCTCGTCTGTTCCAATTTCCAGTGCAAGAACAGGTCGTGCAACAAAGTTGCCTGTTTGAGCGGTTCTGCTGTTCTCTTCTACCGAGCCTGCCACCGCCAACCAGCCATGCCAACCTTCATCGAGCAGGCCTACATTGGTATGCCCTAATAAATGAAATAACCAGTACAGATAAACGGCACCCAGAATCTCATCGGTGTTATTGCCTTTATAATAAATCACCACACCATCGTTATCGTTGATACCCAGCTTGCGAATTTTATCGGCCAGCTTGTCGACCGGAAAACGCACCAGCGAACCATCACTATCTTCATAACGCCATGCGCTCTTGTTGGTAACCACGCTACCGGGAATATGGCCATTAAATGTAAAGTCTACCTTGTCGGACACTTCGATAATCGCAAGCCCGGGTTGTTTTATATTTTCAAGCAACCATTGTGCACTCACACTTGCCGGCACCGACACCGCAAAGCTCTTGCTTAAAATAAACAAACAGGCAGAAACAAGCATCAGCTGATATTTCATATCTTCTCCTTAAAAACCAGATAGAACTTAACCAATATTCAACGACTAAAATCGATAAACCAAATGGCCCGCTTATTGTTGTGCACGCTTTGACAGTGCTTTAAAAAATGAACGTATCCGGTTGGCGTTGGTACCACCATCACCGCCACCACCAAAACGTGAAGTGGAGCGCATGTCAATTCGACTACCACCATTTTCTGTTGCGGTAATATGGATACTGACATCATCACTAAAACCAAACCAGAAAGTAGTTTCTGTTGCTTCGATATGCATATCGGCCCGGCTGGGTTCATAGAGCTGCCAACCTTTATCGCGGATGACTTCAAGCACAAGGTCATAGGCTTTATCAATCGGTACTGCCAAAATCAGTGGCTCAATATCAGGATAAGCTTCTTCCTGCCATGCAGCCACACCAACACCACCATAAACACGGGAGTTGGGCGCAAACCAGAATGTCGGCGGGTTTTCAGTGTTGGTCGTAATATCCTGAATAGGCGGCAAGGTTTCTTTGGCTTCTTTCCATGACTGCAAAAATAAAACCATTGGAGTAATAATAACTAACCCCAGCAAACTATATACAAAGCCCCGCCGTTTACCACCGGGACGCGCCATAATCAGGCCGGATAAACATAGAACTGCCGCAACCAACCCGCCATAAGCCGCCCACTTAAGAATGACAACGGCCGTATCAAAGTTCCACCAGCCAATACGACTACCCAGTGGCCCGGCCATTGCAACAAGTATCGATAAAAGAATAAACCCTAAACCCACAACAGCCGGTTTATAAAGTGGTTTTTTAAGTAGCTGATTTTGCATAATTCGCTGATATATCCATCATCGTTACATACGCCAATTCAGTATAGGTACCCTTGTTTTTATTGCAATATTTAATCAGACACCGTCGGTAAGCTTTTGTTTAACTATTTGTTATGCTCAACTTTCCCCCTATAATCGCCCGCTTTGCGGAGTTTTAGGGCCATTCCTCATATCCTGACTCATTTAAGGCAATATTTCGCTATTTTACTAGACTAAAGCTAACCGGCAGTGCAAACTTATTTTTCTGGCCTGCACCCCCCTTAATTACAGGTATAAACCACAAGGTTTTAAGTTTGACTCAACACGACATTATTTTTATTAACCCACCCTACGAACGTATTGCGGCGGGCTATGAATTTGTTAAACACATTACCAATAATTCCCCATCACTGGGCTTACTGCATTTAGCGGCCGAAGTACGGCAACAGGGTTTTAACCCGTCCATTATCGAAAGTGATATTTTTAATCTCAGCGTTAAACAGGTTGTCGAACAGGTAATTAAACAAAACCCAAAATACGTTGGCATTACCTTGTTTACCGTTGGCGTATGGGGCGCAGCCGAAATTGCAAAGCGAATAAAAGAAGCCTTACCAGAAACCACGATTATTGTCGGTGGACCACATATTTCATCCATGGGAACCGAAACCATTGAGCGCTTTAACCAGTTTGATTATGCAGTGGATGGCGAAGGTGAAAAAGTCCTGACCGAACTGCTTGAGGCACTCGAAACCGGTAGCGATTTATTCAGGGTTCCCGGCCTGATTTACCGCGATGAATTTATGCTTCGCAAAACACCCGGCAAACCCATCAACCGGGTACTCGACGAGCTGCCCTTTCCCGCCTGGGATTTATTACCGGATTTTCCTAAAGCCTATAAACCCGCTATTTATGACTTCCCACGCGGCCCGGCAGCCACCATTGCCGCTTCTCGCGGCTGTCCATTTCATTGTAAATTTTGTGACACCTCCACTTTTGGTTCCAGCGTGCGCCACTATTCACCCAAAATAGTGTTTAAGATGATGAAGCACCTCAACGAAAAATACGCTGTAAAACATATTGCCTTTGTCGATGATTTATTTCTTGCCAGTAAGGTGCGGGTAAAAGAACTCTGTGAAATGATTCTTGAAGACGGCTTAAAAATGAGCTGGAGCTGCGCCGCACGGGTCGATACCGTTAAACCCGATATTCTCGGCTTAATGAAAAAAGCCGGCTGCTGGGAAATAAGCTTTGGGCTGGAAACTGGCTCCAATGATTTATTAAAGAAGATGGACAAAAAAGCCGAAGTTGAAAAGTCTGAGCAGGCCGTAAAATGGACAGCCGCCGCAGGCATTCGTACCAAAGGTTTATTTATGCTGGGCTTTCCGGGGGAAGACGAACACACCATTCAACAAACCAAAGACTTTATTCGCAAAATCCCGATGACCATTATGAACCTGACCAAGTTCACGCCTTATCCCGGCTCACCCATTTACCGTGACATTTACGGTACCAATATTCGTGATGACCACTGGGAAAAAATGAATGGTATGAACTTTGTCTGGGCACCGGAAGGGATCTCGGTAAAAGATTTAGACCAGCATTACCAGCAAATACTCAAAGCTTTTTATAAGCGCCCACAAATTGGCCATTATTACCTTAAACTCACCTTACAGTACCCGAATCACTTTATACGTTTATTGCGCTTTGGCCTCGGTTTTCTTAATGCCAAAATCGTTAGCATATTAAGCGGCCGTGGTGGATTACTGGTAAAAGAAGCGCCGCATCTGGATCATTCCGATTAGCACTTATCCAGCTGTTTTTCTTCCTTAATTAAAGCATTGTAATACTGCCACTAACCGCTACAATACGCTTAAAAGAACAATACTAAAGCGCCGTCAAAACGGCGTCATAAAACTATGAAAATTATTATTTTAGGTGCCGGGCAGGTTGGCAGTTCACTGGCTGAAAATCTGGTCAGCGAAGACAATGACATCACCATTGTCGACACCAACGAAGCACAATTACGCAACCTGCAAGATCGCCTCGACTTGCGTACCGTACATGGCCTTGCTTCACATCCTGATATTCTACGCAATGCCGGTGCCGAAGATGCCGACATGATGATTGCGGTAACCGACAGCGATGAAACTAATCTGGTTGCCTGCCAAATCGCTTACACGCTATTCCATACACCAACAAAAATTGCGCGAATTCGCGGTATGGGGTATTTGAAGGAAAGTAAAAAACTGTTTACCCAGGATGCCTTTCCGGTTGATGTTTCGATTAGCCCTGAACAGATTATTACTGATAATATTTATCGCTTGATTAAGCACCCCGGCTCATTACAGGTACTCGACTTCGCAGAAGGTCAGGTGCAAATGGTGGGCGTAAAAGCCTTTTATGGCGGCACGTTAGTTGGCCGCGAGTTGCGTGCACTGCGCGAGCATATACCCAATGTCGATACCCGTGTTGCTGCTATTTATCGGCGTGGCCATGCCATCATCCCGGAAGGCCACACTGTTATTGAAGCCGACGATGAAGTCTTTTTTATTGCTGCCACAAAAAATATTCGCGCCGTGATGAGTGAATTGCGCCGGGTGGACAGCCCATACAAGCGTATTATGATTGTTGGTGGTGGCAATATTGGCCGTCGTGTTGCGGCATCGCTCGAGCAGGATTACAGCGTTAAGCTGATCGACCACAACCCCATCCGCAGTGAAGAAATTGCCAATGAACTGGATAACACGCTGGTTATTCTGGGTGATGCGGCCGATGAAGAATTATTGCAGGAAGAAGGCATTGAAAAAGTTGATGTATTTTGTGCCTTAACCAACGATGATGAAGCCAATATCCTTTCTTCCATGCTGGCCAAGAGCATGGGCGCACGCAAAGTAATGACCTTAATCAACCGTGCAGCCTACGTTGATCTTATTCAAAGTGGTGACATCGACATTGCGATTTCACCTCAGCAGGCCACCATCGGTAGTCTGTTAACCCATATTCGTCGCGGTGATGTAGTAAAAGTACATTCAGTGCGTCGTGGTGCGGCAGAAGCCATTGAAGCAATTGCACACGGTGAAGAAAATTCATCTAAAGTCGTTGGCAGAGCCATCGAAGACATTAAACTGCCACCCGGTACCACCATTGGTGCCATTGTTCGCGGTAAAGAAGTTATCATTGCACACCACGACACCGTTATCGAATCCGAAGATCATGTGATCCTGTTTCTGGTTGATAAAAAGTTCATTCCTGTTGTCGAGCGTTTATTCCAGGTCGGCATTACCTTTATTTAAAGATTAATAAAATACGATGCAGTTTTTTGCAATACAACGAATTATTGGTTTATTGCTGGTGATCTTCAGCATCACCCAGCTACCCCCTGTTATCGTTTCCTTGATTTATAACGATGGTGCCTTAAATGCATTCCTCGCTACTTTTTTCGTCACCATTTTCACTGGCGCATTTCTTTGGTTGCCCGTTTATAAATCGCGTAAGGAATTGCGTTTACGTGATGGTTTTATTGTTGTGGTTGCCTTCTGGACGGTGCTGGGTTTATTTGGCTCCTTGCCACTGATACTTTCAGAGCACGTTACTATTTCAATTACCGATTCTATTTTTGAATCCATCTCAGGGCTAACCACCACCGGCGCCACCGTTATTACCAATATTGAATCGCTACCAAAATCCATCCTCTATTATCGTCAGCAACTACAATGGCTGGGCGGTATGGGTATTGTTGTTTTAGCCGTTGCCATT
>CAZEZI010000054.1:0-13993 GCA_964516315.1 uncultured Thioalkalispiraceae bacterium | reverse complement strand
GATAAAGCGGTTGCAACAGGAAATTGCAAAATTATTCCTCATGCAAAGGTGTACAAGCTTGAAAGCAATACAAAAGGTAAAGTAACGCAGGCGCATTATTTTGATCATGATGGCCAAACGAAAAAAATATTGGCAAGGATTTTTGTTGTGGCCTGTCAATCAATAGAAACATCTCGGTTATTATTGTCATCAACAGGAAGTAAACATCCGAATGGTTTGGCAAATAATCGTAATCAGGTTGGCAAGAATTTACTTTTTTCTGCAGGTGGTTCGGGTAGTGGTGAGTTTTATTATGAGGATCTGCCACCACAGCAAGCCGATGAATTTAAAATACGTGGGCCGTTTATTAATCGAGGCTTGCAGGACTGGTATGTGATTAAAGATAAGAAATTCAGTTCAAACAATCAAAGTGGGATAAAAGGTGGCACCATTGATTTTTTATTGAGTCATCCCAACCCAACTACACGAGCCGATTCGATGAAATGGGACGATAATGATAAGTTAATCTGGGGCGAGCCATTAAAACAAAAGGTTCATGCTGCGTTTACCGAGAAACAACGTTTCCGTTTTGAAGTATTTAATGACTGGTTGCCGACCGATGATTGCTTTGTGTCACTGGATTCCAGTGTAAAAGATAAATGGGGTTCGGCGGTTGCTAAAGTGCGGGTTGGTTATCATGATCACGATTTAGTGGTGGGTAATTATTTAGTTAAAAAAGCCGAAACAGTGTTAAAGCAAATGAACGCAAGAAATATCAGTAGCAGTGTCAGCGGTTCACCACCAGCTAACCTGGTGGCAGGCGGCTGTCGGTTTGGTAATGATCCGAAAATATCGGTTTTAAATGCAGACTGCCAGGCGCACGATGTGGATAATTTATATGTAAGTGATGGCAGCTTTATGCCAACCGGTGGTAGCGTGCCGTATACCTGGACGATTTATGCCAATGCGTTTCGGGTGGCGGATATTATTAAACAAAGGTTGTAATATCGTCATTCCCGCGAAGGCGGGAACCCAGAACTATAAAATATAGTTTCTTTAATTTAAGATATTTAGCCGTTAGTAGAATTTATAAGCCAGGGGATAGGCTTAATTTTACTGGACTGGGTTCCCGCCTTCGCGGGAATGACGAAAAGAGATGGTTGTTTAAAACTTTCGATGCACCGCAAATTTAGCCAAATCAATCAACGCTGTTTTATATTCCGACTCGGTCACATTTTCTAAAGCCGTAATTGCCAGTTGCGATTCTTTTTCGGCACAATTTGCGGTGTAATCAATCGCGCCAGTAGCATGAATGGCCTCGGTTACCGCATTAATATATTCTAGTCCATTTTCTTCGATGGCTTTACGCACAATATCCGCTTGTTCTTTTGTGCCATTTTGAATGGTGTAAATAAGCGGCAGGGTGGGTTTGCCTTCGGCGAGGTCGTCACCAATGTTCTTACCCATTTCGTCGCTGGAGGCGCTGTAGTCGAGCACATCGTCAATCAACTGGAAGGCGGTGCCGAGGTGCATACCGTACCTGGCCATGGCCTGCTGCGCTTTTGTTTCCTGCTGAGCGAGAATAGCGGCCAGTTCGGAGGCAGACTCAAACAGTTTGGCAGTTTTATTGTGAATAACGTCTAAATAGCGTTGTTCGGTGGTTTCCGGGTCGTGCACGTTGAGTAATTGCTGAACTTCGCCTTCGGCAATGGTGTTGGTGGCATTAGCTAATATGGACATAATCTGCATATCACCCACATCCACCATCATCTGAAAAGCGCGGGAATAAAGAAAATCACCAACCAGCACGCTGGCCTCATTGCCCCACAGGCTGTTAGCCGTTTCCTGGCCGCGACGTAGATCCGAGGCATCGACCACATCGTCATGGAGTAGGGTGGCGGTATGAATAAATTCGATAATCGCTGCAATATCAATATGTTGAGAGCCAGAATAGCCAATCGCACGAGCGCAGAGCAGGTGAATAACCGGGCGTAAGCGTTTACCACCACTGTTGATAATATGGGTACCTACCTGATTAATCAGCACGATTTCGGACTGCAGGCGCTTTAAAATGGTCGCATTGACCTGTTTCATGTCGTCGGCGATCAGGTCATATATAGATTCAATATTCATACAATGTCTTTTTATTCTGGCCAGGGGGCTTAAAAGCCCATGAATGCTAGGGGGCGAACCACTGGCTGTCAAGTTTCCTTTTATATATGTTCAGTAGCGGTAATGTGGAGCCGGGACGAAAAAAGGTGAAAAAACAGCTAAAATTCCCTTTAAAATCTTTGACCCGTACAGGCTGAACAGTTAGAATTGCCGGCTCAATTAACACCAGCCTTGTCGAGTGTCTTTTCTTTGATATTTTTATCTGACAGGGCTTTACTGGAGATGATTTAATGTACGCGGTAATTGAAAGCGGCGGTAAGCAATATCGAGTTGCCCAAGGCCAATATTTAAAAGTTGAAAAACTGGATGTTGAAGAAGGCGGCAGTCTGGATATCGAAAAAGTTTTAATGGTTGCTGATGGCGACGACATTAAAATTGGTGCACCTTATGTAGCCGGCGGCAAAGTAACAGTTAAAGTGAAAAGCCATGGTCGCGGTGACAAGATTCGAATTATTAAATTCCGTCGTCGTAAGCACTCGCGTAAAACGCAGGGTCATCGTCAACATTATACTGAAATCGAAATTACCGGCATTAGCGCAAGCTAGTCTGGTTTAAGGAGTAAGAAGATGGCTCATAAGAAAGCTGGTGGTAGTACTCGTAATGGTCGTGATTCCCAGTCGAAACGTTTAGGCGTTAAATGTTATGGCGGCGAATCTGTACCTGCAGGCAGTATTATCATTCGTCAACGTGGTACTAAAGTTCACCCAGGTGTGAATGTGGGTCGTGGTGGCGATGATACGTTATTCGCAAAAGTTAGCGGTACGGTTCAATTTGAAATTAAAGGTCCAAAACGACGCAAGCAAGTGAGTATTATTGCGGCGGCTTAAGACTTTTTAATTTAGTTATTTCAAAGAACCTCGTCGATGACGGGGTTTTTTGTTTTTTGTAGTGTAAAAATGGTGTAGCTTGGTGCTGAGCATCTTCGCATAGCGAAGCCCGGCAAATACCCTATCAGGTAATTCAATGAAATTCGTAGACGAAGCAATCATTAAAGTAAAAGCTGGCAAAGGTGGTAATGGTGCGGCTACGTTTCGTCGTGAAAAATTCATAGAATTCGGTGGCCCGGACGGTGGCGACGGCGGTGATGGCGGCGATGTCATTATGCTAGGCGATGTTAATTCCAATACACTGGCCGACTTTCGTTTTGTACGTCACTATCAGGCAGAAAAGGGTCGCCCTGGGGCACGACGTAAAATGACAGGCCGTGGTGGTGAAGACAAAGTGATTATTGTACCCCTGGGCACGCAGATTTTTGATGAAGCCACCAATGAACTCATTGGTGATGTCGTTAAAGATAAACAACGCGTGGTGGTGGCTAAAGGCGGTGAACACGGTATTGGTAATGTGCACTTTAAAAGTAGTACCAACCGTGCTCCACGTCAGTTTACATCGGGAACCGAAGGTGAAGAACGCGAGTTACGTTTAGAACTTAAAGTGCTTGCCGATGTAGGCTTGCTGGGCTTACCCAATGCCGGTAAGTCAACTTTTATTCGCTCGGTTTCTGCGGCTAAACCCAAAGTTGCCGATTATCCTTTTACAACCTTGCACCCTAATTTAGGCGTGGTGAGTGTTGAAGAGCATCGCAGTTTTGTTGTTGCGGATATCCCCGGCATTATCGAAGGGGCAGCTGAAGGTGCCGGTTTAGGAATTACCTTCTTAAAGCATATATCGCGTACACGTTTGTTATTACATATTGTTGATACGGTTCCATTTGACCATGAGGTCGATCCGGTTGACAGTGTTCGGGTGATTGAAAAAGAACTGGATAAATATGGCCAGGATTTATCTAACTACACACGTTGGTTAGTTTTGAACAAAATTGATTTAATTCCGGAAGATACACAGCAGGAATATTGTGATGATATTCTTAAAAGGTTAGATTGGACGGGGCCGGTTTATAAAATATCGGCGATCAATAAACAAGGTACGCAAGCGCTGTGTTTTGATATTATGGCGCATGTGGAAGAGCAATTGGCTTTAAATTTGGAACAAGAGAATCAAATAGAAAAAAATAAATAAAATGGGTCACCAAAGAGAGTTTATAATAGTACACGTCATTCCTGCGGAGGCGGGAATCCAGAGGAATTGAGAACAACTTGAATTTACATGGACGGGATTCCCGCCTCCGCAGGAATGACGGTTAACAGAGAGAAGCTATTAATAACTAAAATGAAAAATACGCAGCCTGATTACCGTGAACAACTAAAATCATCCCGCCGCTGGGTGATTAAAATTGGCAGCGCCCTGCTGACTAATGACGGCGCCGGCTTAAATAAAGAAAATATTAAAATCTGGGTTGAGCAAATTGCGAAGCTACGTAAAGCCGGCCTGGAAATTGTTTTAGTTTCATCCGGTGCAGTCGCCGAAGGTATGAGCCGTTTAGGTATTACCGAACGGCCAACTGCAGTACATGAATTACAGGCCGCCGCTGCTGTTGGCCAAATGGGGCTGGTACAGGCTTATGAGTCTGAGTTTAGTCAGTATGATTTGCACACGGCACAGGTTTTGTTAACCCATGATGATTTATCAAACCGGCAGCGCTATTTAAATGCACGCAGTACGATTCGCAGCTTGCTCGACTTAAATGTTATTCCTGTTATTAATGAGAACGACACCGTTGTGACCGACGAAATTCGTTTTGGTGATAACGATACGCTGGCAGCACTCGTAGCGAACTTAATCGAAGCGGATCATTTAATTATTTTAACGGATCAGGAAGGTTTGTTTGATAAAAATCCACGTAGCTGTTCAGACGCTAAAATTATTCAGCAGGCAAATGTAAGTGATACTGTTCTGGATGCCATGGTTGAATCAACCGGTGGCAAGTTTGGTAGTGGCGGCATGTTAACAAAACTCCGTGCTGCACGACTTGCCGCACGTTCCGGCACCAATACTATAATTGCCAGTGGTCGTGATGCAAATAACATAACACGCATTTATGCTGCCGAAAATATAGGCAGTTTGCTCTTTACAGAAAACAAAGCAGATAGTGCCCATAAACAATGGCTGGCAGGGCATTTGCAAATGCGTGGTACTTTAACGATAGATGAAGGTGCCGAGAAAGTATTAAATAAGGCTGGTAGCAGTTTACTGTCGGTCGGGATTAAAAATGTTAATGGCCAGTTTAACCGTGGCGAGATGGTCTCCTGTGTTTCATTAGAAGGAAAACAAATTGCCTGTGGCCTGGTTAATTACAATGCAGACGAAATACGCCGTCTTATTGGTAAGCCAAGCAGTCAAATAAAAGATATTCTGGGTTATATTAACGAAGATGAGATTATCCATCGGGATAATCTGGTGTTGGTTTAATATTTTCTTAACCTCGAAGGGTACGAAGAAAAAATTTGATAGTCATTGCAATCGATAGCGCGGCAATCTAGTGGCTAACACCCTGTATCAAGAAGATTGCTTCGCTATCGATTGCAATGACCGCGCCATTTTGCGCTTAATTTATAACAGGTGATAGATTCACTTGTAATTTAATTTTATACCCAGGATCGTATGGCATCATTGTTGTGAATACGCGGCCACGGAATTTATAACTTACATTGTAACCATCAATTCGTTTTCTGGTTTCAGTTACATTTTGTACCTCACAGCGTTGCTGGTAACCGGAATGTTGTTTCGTATAAGCATGCTTATCTGCAATGCTGCTTCCAATTTGAGAGCCAACCAATGCACCTACAACAGCACGGGCTTTACGGGACTTGCCGTGGCCGATATTATTACCAATCACGCCACCGATTAAACCACCCAGCAACATCCTGCCGCTACGGTTTCCGTCGTTGTAGTCTGTATGAGTAACCCGTTCTTTATAGCAACGCTCTGTAGGTGTATTGATAGTGACATATTTAAAAATGGGAGTAACGCTGACAACCCTGGCCTTTACAATAAAGTTATCAAAATCTGCTGTGCTTCTTCCATGGTCATTATGACTTGCATGCGCTAATGGCATTGCAATTATCATCGTTGCCAAGCTTGTTATCATGATATTCTTAGTTGTGATTTTCATAACCTGCCTCCTGTTTAAATGCATTTTTTCAGTGTTGGATACAGTTTAATGAGGTAATGCTGAATGGAACCTGAATCGGTGATTAATAATTTATGTTATTGATGGATGTAATATGAGAATTTTGCTGCTATCGGCTTATAGTGCCCATAGCCATCAGGTCTGGTGCGACAACTTGCTAAAAATGTTTCCAGAACATGACTGGCAGCTACTGACCTTGCCGGGGCGTTATTTTAACTGGCGAATACGGGGGAATGCCCTGAGTTGGGGGCTGGGTCAACGTAATATTTTAGAACAACAATACGACCGGGTTGTGGCGACATCGATGGTGGATTGCGCTACTTTGCGGGGATTAGTCCCCAGTCTGGCAAATGTCCCCTGGCTTGTTTATTTTCATGAAAATCAGTTCGAATATCCTGTGAGTGCAGAGAATGATCATACGGAGCCTAAAATGGTCAGCTTGTATAACGCCCTATGTGCCGAGCAACTGGTTTTTAATACAGACTATAACTACCAAACCTTTATTGCAGGTTTAGACACATTTCTTAAAAAAATGCCTGATGAAGTGCCCGATAATACGCTTGATGTTATTGCTAATAAACATAAAATCCTCCCGGTTCCTGTTACGACTGATAAAATAAAACCATCTATAAGAAATAATAGTATCCCTGTTTTACTCTGGAACCATCGCTGGGAATATGATAAAGGCCCCGATCAGCTTTGTGCTTTTTTAGATGTGTTACGGCAACGTAATTTTGCGTTTAAAATTAACCTGATTGGCCAGCAATTCAGAACAATACCAACTGCTCTTCTCAAAATTAAAAAAGAATTTGCCGATGAATTACTAAATTATGGTTTTATCGAATCGAGTGGAGATTATAATCGTATCTTGCAACAGTCTGATTTTATATTATCCACTGCTCTGCATGACTTTCAGGGGTTGGCTGTGTTGGAAGCAGTGGCATCGGGCTGTATTCCCGTTGTGCCTGACAGGCTGTCATATAAAGAAATTTTCCCGAAAAAATACCGTTATCAGTCTGAACCGTCGAGTTTGAATAACGAGGCAGAAAACATGGTCAAAAAACTAATCAGTCTGGATAAGGACAGACTAAATATGAAACTGGATCTGGATGATATTAATATAACTGATTTTAGTATTGAGAAACTAAAGCCATTGTATTTGGCTGCTTTATTTTCGGGTTAACACAAACTCCTGCAAACCACTACGCATTAACACCGAACGTGCGTACTTAAAGTTTAGCATATGCTTGTTTATCGCCAGCGGTGTTAGTGGGGTGTGTTGTAGCACTTCATCATTGGTAACGGCATGTTTAATTCTTCCTGCATCCAGTATCTTGAAAATAGATGGGTATTTAGGGCGGTTCTCGGAAGTAAATAAAAAACCATGAATTAATGTTTTCTTTGTACAAAATGTTAGAAGATGGTTATGTATATAGGGGAGAATTTCAGGCTGAATAAAATTAAAACTGTCCCAGCTTAAAATAAGATCATACTGTTTATTGATGGAGGGAATTATTTCTTTAATCTGTTTTGCCAGTATCTGATCTGGATTTTCTTCATTGAGCCATTTTAGTTCACTTAAAGGTTGAATACAGTCTGCTATTGTTAAGTAGCCTGCCTGTTCCGAATAAAAATTAAAGCTATCAGGCCGGGCTTCACCTAAATCAAGTACTGCTGGCTTTTTACTGTGCTTCGCATCAGGATGATTAAAGGCTTCCCATATTGAATCGAATATTCGGGTTTTAAGTGGTTCTGCATTATCCGAGTAATACTCAGACAATGCAGGTTGAACTTGAGGTAACATCTAAAAAACGATCAGGCGCGTTTAAGTTGATTGTCTTGCAAATTTGGTTGTGGCTTTTCATGTTTGATTTCACTCATGTCGATGCTACCTTTAAATTTAGCACCGTCTTCCAGTGATACGCGGGGTGAAAAGATATTACCCTGTACCTTGCCTGTTTTGCTAATGTGAACTCGTTCTTTGCCATGCAGTTCGCCTGTGAGTAAACCGTTTACAATAATGGTTTGTGCAAACACGTCTGCTTTAATTTGACCGTTATTACCAATAATAAGCTGGTTGCCTTTTAAATCAATGGTACCTTCAACCCGGCCATCGATAATCAAACCTTCTTCACCGGTAAGTTCACCTTTAAAATGGATGGACGGGCCGATGGATGCAAGTTGTGTGCTGGCTACTGTTTTTTTTGCAGGTTCTTCTTTTTTTTGTGCAGGGCTTGATTCAAACCTGTTTTCAGATGCTTTGCTGAATTTATCACTCACATTTTTTTTCATTTCATTAATATCAAACATTCCATATTCTCCGCGGTTAATCAATAAGGGGGGCTGAGGATCACTTTGTTATAAAAGCCATAAGTGATTTTGGTATTATATTAGCGTGCGTACAGATGAAATAATGTGTAGTAGGTCTCAAGTCGGTAATGGTACTCAGGGATTCAGAAGTTGCTCATGCTTTGTTTCATCGTCTGGCATAATACGTTCCTGGATAACACGCCATTGCCCGTCTTGTTCTTTTTCAATAATTACCTCTATACCCTGTGCATTAACTGTGTTGTCGGCGGCTTCTACGGTTTCATAAGTCTTAAACATAATGCTGTTGTTGGTATTAACCCGTAGTTTAAAACCGCTATAGGCTATTTTTTTGATTAAATTATTTTCAAATTCATGTTTGCACTGGCTTGCCCAGTCCTCATAACCAATCGACTCAAAACCAGGCACGCCAGTCAGGCTTACTTTCCTGGAAATTAAATCGAGGTGCGCATTTAAATTTTTGTCTTCGACGGTTTTAATTACACTGTTTAGCCAGTCTTTGGCAATTTGTTCTGCTTTGCTTTTATCATCGGACATCAACTACAACCTTTTTTGATTTAGATGCGCTAGATTATAATCCTTTATGCAATATAAATCTTACTAATGGTATTGATGATGGCTTAAAACAGTTGGGGAATACTGGACAATAAGGAGGGTTTTAGGCATTTAATTGTCTATCAATGTCGATAACGCTTTGAATAAAAACATCCAGACTCACTTCAGCCTGTTGCTTCGAATCGAAAGGACCATAGTCGATACCTTCTCTGGAAGCAAAATACCATTTAGTTTCAACAGTAAAGAATCGGCCAGTTCTAAATGGAATAACGCCAGACTCACCTTTGCGTAATATTTCCACCTTAATTAAGCCCCTCGTTGAGTTGAGTATATTGAGCTGAGTGTACCGACCCAATAAGACGATGATTTACATTTATTTATAGGTGAAGCCGGGTTTGTTGTAAAGTGAAACACCCTATTGCAAGATAAATGGTATATATTAACCGACTAAACCTGCCAGTTTGGTATGAGAATTTAACGTTCAAGTTAAGTAATTTAGAGTATTTGAATATGAATAAAACGTTATTGCCAACGGAAAAAGAGGCCTTGCCGGGACGAGATCAGGCTATTGAAATGGCAACAGATTTTTCGACACAGCATGCGGTATTAGGTACTACTTTAGTAAGCCCTTTTCCTGAGCAGATGCAACAGGCCATGTTCGGGCTGGGATGTTTTTGGGGAGCCGAGCGAAAATTCTGGCAAATCGAAGGCGTTTATTCAACCATGGTGGGCTATGCCGCCGGCATCACACCCAACCCGACTTATCAGGAAGTATGTTCAGGTATGACCGGCCATAATGAAGTGGTGCGGGTTGTTTATGACCCTGAGATTATATTATATGAAGCTTTGCTGAAAATATTTTGGGAATCACATAACCCCACGCAAGGTATGCGACAGGGCAATGATCGTGGTACGCAGTATCGCAGTGGTATTTATTGTTATTCAAGTGAACAAATTAATGTTGCTTATCTATCAAAACAAAAATTTCAGGCACTATTAGAACACAATGGACAAGATAAAATTACAACAGAAATTACTAATGCACCTGAATTCTATTATGCAGAAGATTATCACCAACAATATTTAGCAAAAAACCCGAATGGTTACTGTGGTCTGGGTGGGCTTAATATTGGATATGTTATTTAAACAGGAGATGTGAAAATGGATTATCAAAATATTATTGATTTCTGGTTTAGCGAACAAACAAAACCACTGTGGTTTAACTCAACGAGTGAGTTTGATACATTACTAAAAGAAAAATATTTAGATATTTATACCGATGCGAAAACCTTAAAATTAAAAGACTGGCAAGCCCAACCATTAGGTGCATTGGCATTAGTTATTATTCTCGACCAGTTTCCGTTGAATATGTTTCGCGGCAAGCCGCAAAGTTTTGAAACCGAAGCGTTATCACGTGACATTGCAGAACAGGCCGTTAATCAGGGGTTTGATGCAGAACTCACCACCGAACAAAAAGCCTTTTTATATATGCCCTATATGCACAGCGAAAATTTAGCCGATCAGGAACAGTCTTTAATCTTGTTCAATCAGGAAGGTTTGGAAGATAATCTTCGATTTGCACAGCACCATTATGAGATTGTTAAACAGTTTGACCGGTTCCCGCACCGGAATAAAATTTTAGGGCGTGAAAACACTGAAGCTGAGATAGAGTATTTGAATTCGGATAAAGCGTTTAAAGGTTAGCTTATGGACTGTTATTGAATCACTATAGTTAGTTAGATAAATCTAATATAGACTAAAATCTAGTCAAAGCTGGCATTTAATATTAATTTTTATTATGTCACAATGTTGATATGGATTAAATAAATCCGGTGTTGTATGCAGACATACCTAAATCACTGTTAGTACCAAAAATACAAGGAGGTAGTATGGAATTTGAATGGGACGAGAATAAAAGGCATGAAACACTTTTAAGACGCGGAATAGATTTTATTGATGCACTGTTAATATGGGACGATCCATTTAGACAAGAAAGGATTGATAAGCGAAAAGAATATGGAGAAATTCGCTATCAAACTATTGGTAAAAGCCCCGTTGGAATTTTGTTTGTTGCATACACTGTTCGAACATATAAAAAAGGGGAAATGGTGAATCGTATAATTTCAGTTAGGTCTGCAAAAGCAAAAGACATTGAACAGTATGAATCAAGGGCTTTCAAGAAAGGATTAGTATTATGACAGAGAGAATAACACGTATTACGCTTGAGCAAGCCAGAAAATTAAAAAGTTTATCGAATGCCAAAAAAATTAAAGAGACAACAGATGAAGAAATTGATCGACAAATCGCAGAAGATCCAGATCTTTATCAATTAACAGATGAAGAGTTGGCACAATTTGATCTTGCAAGGAATAAAAGGAAATGAAAAAGAATCCCAGGAAATCGCACATGTCTTTAGATGAAGCAAAGAAAGCTAAAGGGAAGTCTAATTGGTCTAAACTTTTTGGGGAGCAAAAAAAGGAAAAAAATAAAATAGTTAAAGGAAAAACTGATGAGTGTGCATAATTCATCCTATCCGGGTGAGTTTATTAAAGAGGTGTGCTTATCTCCTTATTAATATAAGCTCGCGTACTGTTGCATAAAAACTGACTGTTTCACCGTCAATGTTTAACAGGTTAATTAATGCTGAAAGTAATGTGTTACCTGAAATAGAGTTAAGGCTTTCAAAAACACCAGGGCGATCCTCCTGAGAGCTGGCTTGCCATGCAATATGCTTATAATTTATGGCATGCTAAAAACAATGTTGATTTGTGAAAAATTAAATATAAAAGCTGCTTAATAAATGAGAACGCTTACCGCAAAACAAAAACCCAGAGCCGCAGAGTGTATAGCTATTGCATATTCTCATTATAGTGCTGGCTTAAATCTTATTAAATCAGGGGACTATTCTTTTGCAGTCGCAAAATTCTACTACACTGCTATATTTGCTGCCCAAGCATCTTGCCTTGAGTTAAGTGGAAATTCTAAAAAACATACATACTGGAAAGGTCAATTTAACAAGCATTTTGGATTAGGGACTAAATGGGTACCAAAATCATATACTGTAATGTTAAATAAATTGTCTAAATTACGTGATGAAGCTGATTATGGTGGTACGTTATCAATTAATGAGAAACAAGCTAATAAGTATGAGCTACAAGTCAGAAAATTTCTAAAAAAAGTTAGAAATAATACACCACTATTGCAATATCCTGAGTTTATAGAGGGATTAATAAAAAAAGAAAAAGAAATTCTTGCGTTAGAGTTTGATTATTATTGTCCTAAATCATATATACATAAAGAAAGAATACAATTTCAAATACAGTCTAAAAAATATACACAGAGAACTATTAAATCAATAATCAAATCAGGCAAAACTAGTATTGGTTTAATAAAAGCATCAAAACCTGATGACTATGTTTTAGGCTGGAATAATCGTCTGGGGCAAAATGCTACTGCATATCTTTTGTTTCTTGATATCGATGAAAATGATGAAACCAAAGTTAAGTCAGCCCTTAAAAAGCGCAAAGGTTGGCTTTTTAAATCAGGTAATGGCTATCATTTTGTAAGTAAAGAAATATATAGTTCAAATAAACAATGGAAACATAGATTAAATCAGGCCGCAAAATCTGTGCAATTAAAAAAATTAATTGATACGAAGCATGTTGAATTTTCTTTAAAAAGGGGATATGCAACTTTAAGAATGAATACATCACCTATAAAAGAGTTTCTGCCATTTATGTGTTGGGACAATAGCAAGTAAAGATATTTAATACTAGAATTAACTATGGGTTATAAAGTGTCCGCATTTTAAAAATCAGAACAAGGAGTGTATGTATGGAATTACCTAAATGGAAGAATCTAAAAATAAACTACCCAGCACTTGAAGCTGGTACCGTTTTTAAGAAGATAGGTGGGAAAGTTGAATTGAATTATGATATTGGTGTATTTAACAATGCGTGCGCAGTTCGGGTTTCCAGGTCTTTAAACAGGGTCAATGGTGCGCATAGTGTTCCGCATATTAAAGGCATGAGTCCAAATGGGGAAATGGAACCACAGGTAAGCTCTGGTAAGAACAAAAAGTGGTATATTTTTCGTGTTAAGGTATTAGCTAAATATTTAACTGAAAAATATGGAAAACCTGAAAAATTCAGGCCAACCGATTACAAAAAGAAATTAAAAAATCGAAAGGGTATAATTATATTTGAAGTGCCAGGCTGGGGAGATGCCACTGGCCATGCAGATTTGTGGAATGGGAAACGGTGTTTGTGGCAGGATTATGGTGGCCTCGCAACTTCGATATTATTTTGGGAGGCTTATTAAATGAAAAAATATTTATACATTATTGGAATTAATATGCTGATATTCGTGAGCTCGTGTTCAGTTTCAGGGGCAGTGAATAGTTCCAGTCATAATAGTGAATTACTGGAATTTGCTAAAGTTAACTGTATGTTTTGGTATTTCAAGAAGAAGAATTATCCAACGGATGAGATTAGAGCAATATCTGGTGGCATTGTTGAACTTGGTAGTTATTCTGCTGAGAAGTATAAAAGAGTTGCTTTTATGGTCAAAGAATATAAGCCAAGTATTAAAACCAAGCAAAATATAGATATAGATTTAATTAAATGTTTTAAAATGGAATCTGACTCAGAGTTTATGTTAAAGATTAATAACTTAAAATAGAGCGTTAACAATAAGGGCATATACCCTTTATCCTTGAATCGTAACAATAACCTTACGATTAAAACTGGAAGTACGATGTTCCCACAAATAAATCCCCTGCCAGGTTCCTAAAGCACAACGTCCTTTACTAACCGGTATGGTTAAGCTGCTTGCGGTGAGGACGGTGCGAACATGGGCGCTCATATCATCAGGGCCTTCATCAGTGTGTAAGAACATCGGGTCGCCATCGGGAACGAGTTTGGCCATAAA
>CAZEZI010000053.1:0-14030 GCA_964516315.1 uncultured Thioalkalispiraceae bacterium | reverse complement strand
CACACAAAATAGACCACAGATAAACGCTAAGTTCACAAGAAAGTATATTATTGTGCAAAATAATCACTTAGAAAATCATCAAATGACTGTGTTTCGCTCGATTCAATAGCCTCTTGCTGACGGATGGACTGGCTTGATAAATGGCGGAATTTTTCATCAAAGGCTGGCTCCAGATCCATATTCTGAAAATATTCCAGATGCTGCTCCGACCAGCGCTTTGAAAAATGGAAAAAACCTTCTCCATGTTGCTTCATATCTGCCAGCATCATAGCGGATGGTGTTGCATCCGGATCGTTAAATTTTTGCCGCTGGGCAGCAAGCGCCGAAACATGGGGGCTGGAATCCAACCCCTGATCCAGCACATCACAACAGGCCACCATTGCATCGCAAAGTGCCAACCCCTGCTGCCGCATATTAAGTGACTTACCCCGAATACTGATATTCAACCCGGGATCGCGCCCTTGATGCGCAACACTTAACTCATTCGCATTGATTGCCTTTTCCTCATTACGTAATATTGGCGGGCTTTGTTCCAGAAAACAGTACAACAGGAAGGCACGCAAAAAATAAAGCTGTTCGCTATCAATGCCCATCGGTGCAAACGGATTAACATCCAGGGAACGCAACTCAACATACTTAACACCACGACGCGACAAAGCCAATGATGGTTTTTCATTGCCCATTAAAATTTGTTTGGGGCGAACCGTTGAGTAATATTCATTTTCAATTTGTAAAATATTGGTATTTAACTGTCGATAGCTGCCATCTACCTTGACACCAATTTTTTCATACTCGGGGCAAGACGTCTCGGTTGCATAACGCAGGCTGTTTACATATTCATTCAAGCTATTGTAATTGGCGACAACTCCCATCTCGTTTTCTTTGTTGTTCTGGTAACCAATATCTCCCATTCGTAACGAGGTTGCATATGGATGATAAAAGGTATTTTCATTAAAAGCCTGTAATGTTGTTTCCTGGCCATGCAAAAACGATTTACAAATAGCAGGCGAAGCGCCAAACAGATACGGCACAACCCAGCCAAAGCGCTGTAAATTCCGCAATACACCAAAATAGGACTCAGAAATAAAAGTTTGTGTTGATTCCTTGTTTTCTTCAATCAGTTGATAAACATGCCAAAAATCGTCCGCAAAAGAAAAATTAAAATGAACACCTGCAATGGCCTGCATCACTCGGCCATAACGATAGCCCAGACCACGCCGATAAATATGCTTCATCTGACCACTGTTTGAACAGCCATAATTTGCAAGTGGAATACTTGTTTCACCGGCAACCACGCAAGGCATACTGGTTGACCATAGCAATTCATCGTCCAGATTATTGTATACAAATTTTTGTGTATCACATAAAAATGCCAGAGCTGTGTCCACAGATTCATACGGCGGAGTAATAAACTCCAGTAAAGCTTCTGAATAGTCGGTTGTTATATAAGGGTGGGTTAAAGCTGAACCTAATTTTTCAGGATGCGGAGCCTGGGAAATATTGCCATGAGGATTAACACGTAAACATTCTTTTTCAAGACCAATTAAACTTGATTGCAATACATCAACAGCCTGTGAGTTAATTATTTTTGCTAAGCGATTTTCAACCAGACTTGACACATGACAACCTTAAATATAATAGTAAACACCACGATCATACATAATAAAGTGGAACTCTGTATAGCACTATATAAAAAAGAAACTGGCATGTGGTTAGGGGGGAGTCTGGTTGAAAAACATCGAAAAAGATCATAAGTGGCTGTAAAAAATAACAAACAGCCACTAAATAAGTGCCCGTAAAAAGAAGAAGAAACTGGCATGCAGTTGGGGGGTAATCTGGTTGAAAAACATCGAAAAAGATCATAAGTGGCTGTAAAAAATAACAAACAGCCACTAAATAAGTGCCAGTAAAAAGAAAAAGAAACTGGCACTAAAAAACCCCGCTAATGCGGGGCAGGGATAATGACTCATGCGAGTCCAGGGTTAAAACCGGAGCTGGAATAAAAGCCTGAAACAGGCCCGCTTTTTTAAGTTACACCGCAACAGCATGTTCAATAACAGCGTATTCCATTAATGGCTCACGCAAACTCATCGGTAATGTTGCTTTAAGACATTCTTCTGCAAGCTTCATATAATCGAGTGCTGCGGTTGATTTGGAGTCATAAGCCCACACTGGCAAGCTGTAGCAAACTGATTCTTTTAAACGTACCGTATGGTGAATCATAACTGGCAGCACATTATCGGGAAAACGTTCCCAGATTTTTCTGAGAAAGGTTCGGGATATTCGGGTGCGGTTATCTATCATCGTTGGCAATACTTTAAAAGGTAAATCCTTACCCCGTCGTGCCTGTAAATGCTCAATGGTTTCACTGATACGTTCAATGCCATCCAGAGAAAACAGGCTCATTTCAATCGGGATGATCACTTCATCCGATGCCAGCAATGCATTCACCGATAAACGCCCCAATGCCGGTGGGCAATCAATAATAATAAAATCATAAGACACATCCAGCGGATGCAGTAAACGCGCAAGCTCTTCTTCCTGTGACCAATCGGTTAAGTGGTGTTCAGCCGCAACCAATGCCATTGAACCGGGAATAAGATCCACATTTTTATACACGTCATGCTGAATAACGTCACGAATACTGCGTTGACCGGAAAACACATTATAAAGGGTTGGCAATTCGTCACCACATTTGCCAAAACCCAACGAGGCATGCCCCTGAGCATCCATATCGACAAGCAGGACACGCTGCGAGATATAGCCAAGACAAGCTGCCAGATTAATGGCCGTTGTCGTTTTACCACACCCCCCTTTCTGGTTCGCTATTGATATAATTTTCATTTTGTATCCTCCCCTGCCGTAGCAGGATTGTTCTTTCAATTAAATAGAAAAAGCTGGCACCACTTTGTTTAAACTATTTTCAGCCAGCGCCTACCTGCATATAACCCTTCGCTCTCCTTAAACTGCTTTTCTATTTATATTTGTTATATTCGGTTCAAATAAATCATCCTGCTCAACGACTAACTGCAACACATCAGGATATTGTTTAACAATTTCTTTTTCTAACTCGGCCACTTCCAGTATCCACTCCTGGCCCGTTAACGCATCCAATGCCATGCCCTGATGAAAAACCAGCACCACGTCACCGGTCGCTATTACTTTTAGTTCACTAAAGGGCTGTTGCTGCAAAGGAAGGTATTGCAATAAAGCTAAAATACTTTTGCGGATTTTTTGTAATGACACACCATGATCAAGCAACTGCTTAACTGTTTTTAGTGCGATAAGGTCAGTAAAAGAGTAGCGCGCATGACCTCCCTGTGTTGTGCTAGATGGCTCAACCACTGAGGTACGCCGCCAGTAATTAAGTTGTCGCGCAGTGAGGCCGGTAATGTTTACAACTTGTTGCCGGCTAAAGCCAGTATGTAATCGCGTATTAGCCATTAAGCAAATACTCATTTAAAAATATTGCTATAAACAATAGCTGCTATTTCTAATAAATCAAGAATCGCTACATAAATGTAGGATTTTTGTCACGTTTTATGGTGGAGTAAAATAGCTGCAAACGGCTGATAGCTTCCAAATTGCACCACGTCAGATTCATTACCACCTAAGCAGTAAAAACTATATTACCTGTGCAACAATAAGCATATAAGTATATTCGATAACCATTATAAATAAGAAAGAATATTGAAAATAGAGTAACATTATAAGTTATGTAGTATTTTAAGTAGGATCCCCCATTATGTTGTTAAAAACTCAAAAAGTATTTTTCGTGCGCGCACTCAGCCTGATTGCCTGCGCCCTGTTCTTTAATTCACTCAGCTATGCTGCAACGGATAAAAACACCATCAGCTGGGCAGGATGCGGTATTACCAAAAAAGCGTTTATGAAAGAAATAGCCAAAGCTTATGAAGCAAAAACCGGCATTAAAATTGTGCTAAATGGTGGCGGTGCAACCCGGGGAATTCGGGATGCAGCGGAACTAAAAATGGATTTAGGTGGTGCATGCCGAATGAATTTGCCCGAAGTTGCTCGTATCGAATTACATGCTTCACTGCACCCTGTAGCCTGGGATGCTTTAGCGATTATCGTCAATAAAAAGAACCCGATTAACAGCTTGTCTACCAAGCAAATTAAAGCTATTTATACGGGCAAAATAACGAACTGGAAACAGGTCGGTGGGAAAGATGCACCAATTCGTTTGTATGTTCGCCGCGGCACAATATCTGGCGTAGGTTATGCTATCCGTCAGTATATTTTTAAAGACCGCTATAAGAAATTTATAACCGACAAAAAATACATCACCAAATCATCCGGCCCGCTAGAGAAAGCCGTGGTAAAAGATGTGTATGCCATGGGAATTACCGGTGTCAGTAGTGCGCGTAAACGCAATGTTAAAATTATCGGGTTTGACGGCAAAGTACCTTCTTATAAAAATGTTGCCAGTGGCAAATATACTCTGTACCGCCCTTTGTATCTGGTCACCAGCCCATCACCATCGAAAAAAGTGAAAAACTTTATTAAATTTGTGGTTTCCAGAGAAGGCCGCAAGATTATACGCGACAATAATACTGTCCCCTATAAAGACGCACCCGCTTTGCAAGCCAAAATGCTGGTTTATGGTTTTGGCGTGCTTTAGAAAAAAACCTGCCTTTATTTTTCATCCTCGACATAAGCGGTACGTTTGCCGCTTATGCTATGGGGTAAGGCTAAATAGTTATTAGTTTGCATTTCCGTTAAACGGCTGATGGTCCGGTCAAAAGCAAACGCCAACCGTTTTGCAATATAAAGCTTTTCAGGCCTGGCTTCGGCAGAACAAATCAGTTTTACGTTGTGGTCATACAGTGCATCGACCAGATGTATAAAACGTTTTGCTGCACTGTCGTAAGACTCATCCATCACAGGAATATTGCTAATCACAACCGTGGTATATATTTGTGCGATCTCGATATAATCATGAGCAGAACGTGCGGTTTCACATAAAGCTGAATAATCAAACCAGATAGCATCATCCGCCAGGGCAAGGTAATCCAGTTTACGGTTATTAATTTCGATTTGCCTGTTGTGCTTGGGTTTGGTTGGTACAATATTTTCAAAACAGGCAGTGAGGCTTTCCGTTGTTTGTTGATTTAAACCAACAAAATAAATTGTGCTTTTTTCCAGCTTGTTAAAACGATAATCGGTATCATCACCCAGATTATATTCCGTTGTAACCTGTTCTAATAAACGGATCACTTCCATAAAACGTTCACGCTGCAAGCCATTTTTATATAAATCCTTAATGGCGATGTTTGAAGAGGCGACAATCGTTACGCCATTATCAACCAGTATTTTAAGTAACCCTACCATAAGCATTGCATCGGCAATATCGTGCACATGAAATTCATCCAGGCATAAAATCTGATACTGGCTTGCAAATCTTTCTGCAACAATAACTAAAGGGTTAGGCGACTTTGGAAGTATTCTTAACTGCTCATGAATATCCAGCATAAAGTGATGAAAATGAATGCGGTGTTTTTCCTTAAAGGGCAGGCATTCATAAAAACAATCAATTAAGTAGGTTTTGCCTCGCCCGGTACCACCCCAGAAATATAAACCTTTAATATAATCCGGTTTTTTATTTAACAATTGTGACCAAAAACCTGGCGGTTCCTGAGAGTTGGCTTGCAGTAGTTCTTCATATAATGCATTGGTTAGCTCAACTGCCTGTTGCTGCGCAGCATCAGGCAAAAAGTCACTGCGCTTTAAATCATGCTGGTATGACTCAAGTGGCGTCACAAAACATTCCCATTAAGTGTTATTATATCTTTAACTATTTAGTATACTTTAAAATATTATCCATACCATGTTTTAAACTTAAAACAAGATTTAATTAAATATATGCAAAAAATCAACCAAAGCATTCTATTCATGCTCATATTTGTACTACTCGGCACAAGCCATGCAAATGACTCTATACCAGCAGAAAAACCAAAGTGGGAACTGGGCGTGGGCTTAGGTGCATTAAGTTTGCCACATTACCGTGGTTCAGATCAGCGTTCGGAATATGCTGCACCTATTCCTTATGTACGCTATAACGGCAAGCACTTAAAAGTGGATAAAGAAGGTGCGCGCTTTTATTTTTATAATGGTGAGACTGTTAAAGTTGATATTAGTACAGCGTTCTCTTTTCCAGTCGACAGCAAAGATAACCGTGCCCGGCAGAATATGCCGGATCTCGATGCTATTATTGAACTTGGCCCAAGAATTCAATTTAACCTTTATGAATCCGAAAATAAAAACCTGCGATTTCGCTTTGCACTGCCATTACGTGCCGCGATTGCAACCGACCTGGGCCACGCTAAAGCGATTGGCTGGGTATTCTCGCCTTACCTGCAACTTCGCTACTATAGTGGCTGGGAGTCTGCCATTTCAATCGGCCCGGTCTGGGCAAGTGAGGAATACCATGACTATTTTTACGAAGTGGCTCCCCAATATGCAACATCTTCACGTCCGGCATACGATGCAAAATCTGGTTACAGTGGTTCCCGCATTACATTAACCGTCAGCAAACGCTTTAACCGTATCTGGTTTGGCTTCTTTGCCAAGTATGACAATTTAAGCAATGCTGCTTTTATAGACAGCCCACTTATCAAGCAAAATGATTCACTAATGATGGGCTTTGCCCTGTCATGGGTATTTAAAGAATCAAAACAACGCAGTCGTTACTAAACAGCCTTGAACGTGTGTTTTTACTATTCCCTTCTATACTAATGCTATAAAATAGCCCGTTTTTTTAACGTAATAGATAAAAGCTCGATAAAGAGTAATGCTTAACCTACGGTGTGTGAACCCTCATGTCAGAATTTTCTGTATCTAAATTTGTAGTTGGACAACGCTGGATAAGCGACACTGAAACTGATTTAGGTTTAGGTGTGGTAACCGGTACAGAAACACGTCGCGTGAATATAACCTTTCCCGCCAGCGAACAATCACGTGTTTATGCGATTGGGCAAGCACCACTCACACGGGTTATCTTTTTTGAAGGTGATAGTATTGAATCAGAAGCAGGCCAGCAATACACCATTCGTAAACTTGAAGAACTTGATGGCCTTATTATTTACCACTGCATTGATCAGCATGGTAACGCTTATGCCTTATCAGAAGGTGAATTAAATCACTCAACCCAACTGAACAAACCACGCGACCGGATGCTCACCAGCCAGATAGATAAACAACTCTGGTATACCCTGCGCTACCAGACCTTACAAAAGCGCTATGAACTGGCACAGTTACAAACACGTGGCCTGCTCGGCCCGCGCGTAAGTCTTATCCCCCACCAACTTTATATTGCCTACCAGGTCGCTAATCGCAGTGCGCCGCGCGTGTTACTGGCCGATGAAGTTGGCCTTGGTAAAACCATTGAAGCCGGTTTAATTATCCATCAACAATTAATAACCGACCGTGCTCAACG
This sequence comes from uncultured Thioalkalispiraceae bacterium, assembly GCA_964516315.1. GTDB lineage: Bacteria > Pseudomonadota > Gammaproteobacteria > UBA6429 > Thiohalophilaceae > SZUA-37. The sequence goes on along the minus strand of CAZEZI010000053.1, from coordinate 6,574 downwards.
CATTCTGATTATTGTACCCGAAGCACTCATGTACCAGTGGATGATAGAAATGCTACGGCGTTTTAACCTTAAAATGAGTTTATATGATCAGGAACGTTATCAGGGCAGTGTTGATGACGAGCACAACCCCTTTATAGATGAGCCCCTGTTATTATGCAGTCTGGAGTTTGTTACTCATAGTGACAATGTACTGGAACAACTGATAGAAGCAGAATGGGATATTCTGGTTATTGACGAAGCCCATCACCTTGCATGGTCTGAAGCTTCGCCGAGTAAAGCCTATACCTGTATTGAAAATCTGTCGGCAAGCATACCCGGCCTGCTGTTGTTAACTGCTACACCCGAACAACTTGGCGAAGAAAGCCACTTTGCACGACTACGGTTGCTCGATCCACATCGTTACCACAGCCTGGAAAAATTTCTTGAAGAAGTGGAGTCCTTTAAGACGATTGCACACGTTGTAGATAACTTACTCGATGCCGACTCGTTAAATGAAGAATCTAGCACAACACTAGTAAATTTATTTAAAGGCAATAAGGACTATTTAGCATTACTTGATAACTTTAATATGCAAGAAGATAACGACCGTTATCGGCAACAGTTAATACAAATTCTGGCTGACCAGCATGGCACCGGACGAGTACTATTCCGCAACACACGTAATGCTATTAAAGGCTTTCCGGAACGTGAAGCCCATGCTTATCCATTAAAAACACCTACCGCCTATGAGTCATTAATACAGGCCTACATAGAAGCCAATGAAGTTGATAAACTTCAATTGCCTTTACTGCTCACACCTGAAATTATTTATCAGAATGTTTTTGGCGGTGAAGGCGAACACTGGACAAATATCGACCCACGCATTGCCTGGTTAGCCGACATTCTAAAAACCCATCGCAATGAAAAAGTATTAGTAATATGCGCCTATGCTACTACCGCTGTCGATATTTCCAATGCATTACGTGAACAGTACGGTAAACAATCGGCTGTGTTCCATGAAAACATGAGCATTATTGACCGGGATCGTGCTGCTGCTTTTTTTGCCGACATGGAAGATGGCTCACAAGTTTTAATTTGTTCCGAAATTGGCAGTGAAGGCCGCAACTTCCAGTTTGCTCATCATCTGGTTTTATTTGATCTGCCCTATAACCCCGACTTGCTTGAACAACGCATTGGCCGACTGGATCGCATCGGTCAACTGGAAACTATTCACCTACATACGCCCTACTTTGAACACTCGGCCCAAGCAATTATGTACCAGTGGTATAATAGTGGCCTGAATACCTTTATGCATACCTGCCCCGTTGGTCAGGCCGTTATGCAAAAACACAGTACAGAGCTTAATAATTATTTAATCAACCCGGACTTTGATACATTTTCAATCGAGCAGTTTATTTATATGGTACATGCCGACACCAATGAATTTACTCAACAGCTACAACAAGGGCGGGATCGTTTTCTTGAACTGAATCCTTATCAGCAAGAAGAAGCTGCCGATATTGCGGCTAATATTCAATACTGGGATCATGACCGTGGCCTGGAACATTATCTGTCTGGAGTGTTTGATATGTATGGCGTTGATTTTGACTTCCATGCACAAAAAAGCTTTACCTTGCACCCAACCGACCACATGCTCATCAGCCACTTCCCTGATTTACCCGATGAAGGTGCAACTATTACTTTCGATCGCCATCATGCACTCGCCCATGAGAATATGTATTTTATGACATGGGAACACCCGATGGTGGTTAATTTAATTGACTTACTCGTTTCCCATGAACATGGCAACACGGCGCTAAACATTGTAAAACTACCCAAAATAAAACCCGGCAGTATTTTACTGGAATGTATTTTTGTTATTGAATGCAGTGCCCCACAAAAATTACAAATTCACCGCCACTTACCACCTGCTGTTATTCGTGTATTGATAGACCAAACCAGCCAGGACTTAACAGAACAATTTGATTTTGATGCATTACAGGGTGTGGTGATCCAGTTAAACAAACAAATTATCACTCAGCTGATAAATAACCATCAGGAGCGGTTAAAAAACATGTTTGCACAGGCCGAAAATATTGCCACACAAAACTGTATGCAACAAATACAACTTAAAACAATAGAAATGGCCAGCAATTTTAATCAGGAAATTCAGCGCTTAAAATCATTGCAAAAAGAAAACCCGAATATTCGTGACGATGAAATTAGCAGTATGGAGAAACAGAAAAATGAACTGGATACGGTTATGAACAAAGCCTATGCACGGCTGGATTCTTCACGTTTAATTGTTGCGGGGTAAGACTCGATTCCCTCTGTATAATGGAAAACCACAAAAAAAGGGAAATTTCTGGCCTTCACAGCTCCAAACCTGCATTTTATTCAGCTTCCATTCAGTTACGTTCAGATATTCTACTCCCATACTATCTCAGCCCTGACTCAGGAGTTATATTATGAAAGCCTCATATACAAAATACGCAATTCTGGCATTAAGTATTACTGCGTTCAGCAGCATAAGTCTGGCCACCCAAGCCAGTCCAAAAGGGGGCCACAACCCCCACAGCAGTGGCAGCCAAACTCACAGCAATAAAGGTGGTGGACACAGTAACTATCGACCACACGGTGGTGGCCATGGCGGCTACCGACGCCATGGCAACCCGCATGGCGGTCATGGTTATCGGCCACACGGCGTTGGCCATGGATATTACCCCCGCCACACCGGTTATGTTGGCTATTACCAACCCTACCCCGTTCACGGCACTCACTTTATACCCTCAATAAGTGCAAATATTCATCTGCCGGGCTTAAACCTGAGCTTGCACTGAATATTGACAGGATTACACTCAGGGTAGACGTGCAAAAGCACTACCTTGAGCCAATCCTGCTTTGTTAAAACAGGCTTAAGCGTGTATGCTATAAAGAACTTTTTCAGATATTGAGAATAAAATGGTTTCATTTCTACGTATCCATTCCCTCCTGTTCTTGTTCAGCATCCCGTTCACTGTACAGGCGAACGCACAAACTAATCCGGCAGCAATTAATCCAGCTGGCCTCTATGCTAAAGCCGCCATTAGCAAACAAATGGCCGCCGGCATTGCACAACAATATGTGCCGGGGCGTGTTTTGAAAGTGACTTTTGATGGCTCGGTGTACAGAGTAAAAATTGTAAGCCGCTCAGGTGATGTTGTTAACGTACTGGTTGATGCCAATACCGGGCAAATCCTCAACCAGTAAAAAATGCGTGTATTAATTATTGAAGATGAACTCACCTTGCAACAGCAAATTCGTGAGCATCTGGAACAGCATCAATATATGGTCGACACCAGCTCCGACGGTGAAGACGGTTTATTCAATGCATTGGAATACCCCATTGATGCCGCCATTGTTGATATAGGCCTGCCAAAACTTTCCGGTATTGATGTTATTAAACAAATTCGCGCCAAAGGTAAAAACCTGCCCATACTAATTCTAACTGCACGCGGCAGTTGGCAGGATAAAGTAAACGGGCTGGAAGCCGGTGCAGACGACTACCTGGTAAAACCTTTTCATATCGAAGAATTACTCGCACGGCTTAAAGCTTTATTACGCAGAAGCACAGGTACCACTAACACCGTTATTCAATACCCACCCATCCAAATTGACACCACAAGCCAGGCCTTACTCTGTAACGAGCAGCCCGTTGAGTTAACCACCTTTGAATACCGCACCATTGAATACCTGATACGTCATGCAGGCGAAGTCATATCCAAACAAAAGCTGAATGAATACCTTTATCCCCATGATGAAGATGCCGACAGTAACGTGATTGAAGTGATGATTGGCCGACTGCGAAAAAAACTTGACCCTGACAATAGCCTGAAACCCATTGAAACACTACGTGGGCGAGGCTACCGGTTTGCGCTTAAAAAACCAGATGCCTGCTAATAATTAGAAGAGATTAACCATGTCACTCAAGTTACGCTTAATTATTAGCAGCCTGTTAATCCTGTTATTTTTTATAGTTGTAACAGGCTATACCCTGGACAAAGCTTTTTACAACGCCAACAAAACCGCCATGCAGGAACAGCTCACCACACAACTTTATTTATTAATGGCAGCAACAGAAATTGATAAAAATGCCGACATTAGCATGGCAGCATCACTGCTCGAGTCAAAGTTCAGCCTGCCTTCATCCGGCTTATATGCCTATATCACCGATCACAATAATAAAGTGTTATGGAAATCGCTGTCGACTATCGGCATAGCCAGCCCGCAACCCATTTCACTCGACAAAGGCCTGCAACAATTTAAGCAACAACATATTAACAACAGTGATTATTATAATTTAAGCTATGGTGTCAACTGGCTGGCTGGTGATAACAACATACACATTACTTTTAATATTCAAAACGATCTTTCGAATTTTAATAAACAAATTGCAAATTACAGAACCACGCTCTGGAGCTGGCTGGCAGGCATGGCCATCTTGTTACTTATTGCGCTGAGTGTTTTACTCTACTGGGGTTTGCTACCCTTACGAAAAGTGGTGGACGAAGTAAACGCCATTGAAAATGGCACACAGCAAACCATTACCAGACACTACCCACCTGAAATACAGGTATTAAGTAACAGCATTAACCAGCTTATTGAACATGCACAAAGTCGGCAAAACCGCTACAAAAATGCGCTGGGCGATCTTGCACACAGTTTAAAAACACCACTGGCAGTTATTCGAGGCATCATTGAAAAACGAGCAGCAAACGAATTAAGCCAAAATGATTTAATGGGGCAACTCGATGAACATATTTCAAAGATTGACTCAAACATTCAGTATCACCTGCAACGAGCAACCACCACAGGTAAATCACTGAGCCAGAAAGTCATAATTAAACCGACAATAGAACGTATTATTTCAACCTTGAACAAGGTTTACCATGACAAAAAGGTTCATATAGAAAATAATCTAACAGAATCACAAACACTCAACATAAATGAAGATGATGCACTGGAGCTATTTGGCAACTTGCTGGAAAATGCATACAAATGGTGTAACAACGAAGTGCACATCACTTTGCATACAAAAAACAAACAATCCGTTATTTGCATTGAAGATGATGGTGCAGGCATTGATGCAAGCAACCAACAAAAAATTATGCAACGCGGCTTCCGTGCCGACAACAATACACCGGGGCACGGCATCGGGTTAGCTATCGTGCAGGATATTCTTGCGATGTATCATTCAGAACTGGAAATATCGCAAAGTGAGTTGAGGGGTGCAAAGATTTGTTTTAAGCTGAAATAGCAACATAGATCTAGACATCTTGATCAGACTACTCATAAGCGAATACCATCTGAATAAATTCATTTCTTGCCGTTTCACTTTCCAAACTCTCCCCTTCAGCCACCGGCATCTTCGGGTATTGACTTAACAATGCGGTAACAAAAACACCGTTACCATAATCTGGTAGTTCCCTATTCGAATTAAATATTGGGGCGCTACCAATACCACAACTCGGCGAACGGCTTTTAAAGACGTAACCGGATAAGTCTGCTAATGTTTGTAGTTTATTTTTTGAATAGTTTACAAGTTTATTGGTTACATCTAAAGTTTTATCATCACGCCCTATTACTTTAATACTATTATCACTATTAATTAATTCTACTGCGGGGCGTGGGACAGATAAGCCACATTCTACTTCAGGACAAATCGGCTTAAGTTCAAAATATTGAGACAGGTATACAATTAAATCTTTATTGTATTTATTTTTTGCATCATAGCGAACAATGCTATTGGTTAAGCACTGGCTGATGCCGATGCGAATATTTTTATTATTCATAGCTGTATTATTTCAACCGTCATTCCCGCAAAGAGTCTGTCCTCACGAAGGTGGGGATGGAAATCCCACTGCTAGTTATATTGTCTAGATTCCCGCCTTCGCGGGAATGACGGATTTCTAATGGTAACAATGCCAAAAATAAGTATAAGTTAATCATTGCGAGCGATAGTGTGGCAATCTTGATGGTATACCCCACATTAAGAAGATTGCTGCGCTATCGCTCGCAATGACTATTAAGCTTTATCTACAAACTTAGCAGCCCTAAATAGCGCAATACATGTTTTTGCATCAGTGATCTCACCATCCTGTGCTTGTTGTAATGCTTTTGTAAAATCAACCCAATGTACTTCGATTACCTCACCGTACTCCAGCTCTTGTTTTCCATAACTTAATTCTGTTGCCAAAAATAAATATATTTTTTCTGTGAAGACACCAGGGGAAGTTTGAATATTTCCTAATTCAACCCAGTGTATCGCGGTACAACCGCTTTCTTCCTGTAATTCCTGTTGAGCACGTTTAATCGGAGAGCCATCATTTTGCTCCAGAATTCCGGCGGGAATTTCCCAAACCCAATCGCGCATCGCATGGCGATACTGACGTAACAGGCAAACTTCATTTTTGTTATTAACCGCAACAATGGCAGCGCCACCGGGGTGATAAATGATTTCCAGATCATCAACGGTATTATCAGGTAAGCGTACCTTTTCCTGGTTCAGTTTAATAATGCGACCAGTAAAAATGGTTCTGGATTCAAGAATAGCCAT
>CAZEZI010000052.1:0-14639 GCA_964516315.1 uncultured Thioalkalispiraceae bacterium | reverse complement strand
ACTTTTTGTTTCTTATAAGCGCTTACAAATCTTGCAATAAAACTATTAGACTCAAATTACATCTAAGTTGCCAATAATACTACATTTTTACGGAAATTATTAGTTTTCTTCATCAAAAATTAGATCCATGGTAACTTCTTCGCCATTCTCGACCGCTCGAATCTGCTTCAAATCCGGTAATCTTGTCACTAAATAGCCACAGGAGGCCGAAATAAGCCCCTCACTTTGCATCTGAATGCCATATAGCAAGCTCATTGCGACATATTGTGCCCGTTGCATCTTGTCGGGGGAGCTAATAAGATTACCGTCAATTTCAATTCCTTCATCCATATCCAGATCCATATTATCGAGAAATTCTCGCTGCTTCCCTGGATGGCGTGTATTTTTCTCGTACCCCAGGACTTCCGTTCCGTTTAAAACCACCCGCAATTTAGCTGACATCCTTATTCCTTTATAAGTTATTGATATAATAGCTATTTATTATCATAATAACATGGTTCGTGGCCACAATCTGTGTGTTTATTCTCACCATTGTAGCCCGAAACTTAAGGCAAATCCTTTCGCTCCCACCCAAACGAACTGCTATGATAGCCAAATGTTAGATTCAAACTTAAGCACTGCGCAACTTATTCTTATCTCGATTATTCCGGTACTTTTTGCCATCGTATTGCATGAAGTTGCTCATGGCTGGGCCGCTTACAGGCTCGGCGACCGCACTGCCATGATGCTGGGCCGACTTAGCCTTAATCCAATTAAACATATTGATCCCATCGGCACCATTTTGGTCCCTCTAATATTAATTTTAACCGTCAATTTTGCCTTTGGCTGGGCAAAACCGGTTCCCATCGACTGGCGGAACTTTAAAAACCCGAAACGAGACACCGCTCTGGTCGCCATCGCCGGGCCCGCTGCAAATTTAGCCATGGCTCTCGGCTGGGGCTTAATTGCCGCTGTCACAGCCATTCTGCCTGATAGTCTCGCAGCATTTTCTCAACCCATGCTCAATATGGCCTTTATCGGCGTTTTCTTTAACGTATTATTAATGGTTTTTAATCTTATTCCTGTTCCACCCACCGATGGCGGACGAATAGCAGTGAGCCTTTTGCCAACCCCTGCTGGAAACCTGCTGAGCAAAGTCGAACCTTTTGGGCTAATCCTGCTTCTGCTGTTAATCTTCACCGGTGTGCTCTGGCAATTTATTGTCCCGATTATACAAATAATCAGTGCGCTTATTTTTTCGTTATTTGGCTTATAAACCAGCCCTTTTAATTTATGAAGCATATCAAATATCACATTTTATTCGTTGCAATTACCATCCTGCTAGCACCGCATACACTACAGGCCAAAGCAAAGAATAAAGCCCAATATGCAAACAAACAAATCAAAATAGGTTTTTCGCCCAGAACAGCAGAGCAAATAGCTGCCTTTTATGAGGGGCGTGGTTTTTCAAAGGCCATGGTAAATAAGCTAAAACAACAATGTTTTATCACTGTTGGCATTCACAATAAATCTCATGATGTTATCTGGCTGGATTTAGCCAACTGGACTTTTAAAAATGCCAATGGTGAATTTAAGCGCTTCTCCCGTGCGTACTGGAAGTCAGTATGGAAGAAAATGAATATCCCGCTGGCGCACCAGTCGACGTTCCGTTGGACTTTACTCCCGGAAGCGCTTGACTTCAGACCCAATGAACGTGAAGGTGGTAATATTATTCTGCCCTTTTCAGACAAACCGTTTACACTGCAGGCTCATTTTAAAACAAAAGCCGATAAATCCGGCAAAGCCTTTACTGCTCAAATCAAGAATCTTCAATGTGCACGTTAATAAAATATAAAAAGTTTATATTATTACTTATTCTTGGTTGTATGTCTTTTACCTCTATGGCAAAAGATAGTTTGCCAGAACCGCCAAAAGGTATTATAAAATTAGTACCCTACCCGGCACCTGTGATTAAATTAAAAGATATTGACGGTCTGGCATTTAGCCTGTCAGAAACAAAAAAACATTGGGTGTTTATTCATTTCTGGGCAAGCTGGTGTGGGCCATGCAAAAAAGAAATGCCCACCATACAAAAAATGTGGAACATACTGGAAAAAGAAGGCCTGAAAATGGCATTCATTAATACAGCAGAAGATGAAAACACTGTTTTCAGCTTCCTCAGTATTTATGCACCGGACATGCGCGCGCTCATGGATAGTGATGGCCAGGTCACAGAGAAATGGCAACCCCGCGGCTTGCCTGCAACCTATCTTGTTGACCCAACTGGTATGGTACGTTATCAGGCACTGGGTGGGCGCCCATGGGAAACAAAAACATATCTGGAATTTTTGCGCCGCTTATTAACACACAAATAATCCTGCCCTAAAATAGAAACAGAATGGAATCTATTCTTGACTTTAGCCTTGGTGAAATTCTTATCATAGGCATTATCTTTATCTGGACCGGCTTCGTACGAAGCGGACTAGGTTTTGGTGGTGGCGCACTGGGCTTGCCCTTAATGCTGTTTGTTTATAATAACCCGATATTCTGGTTGCCGATTATTGGCTTCCAGCTATTGTTTTTTTCTTCATTAACCTTACGCACAAGACTGGGCAATGTAGACTGGAGCTACCTGCTTAAGTCTTATATTTTTATCTTACCCACGGCACTTATTGGTGTTTTTGGATTACTCACCCTGCCTAACAACTGGTTGCTTATCTTTATCTACAGCATTACATTGTTTTACGCCATCATGTGGTTGTTGGATAGAACCCTGCACAGTAATAAAGACTGGCTGGATAAAACGCTATTAGGTATTGGTGGTTATGTCGCAGGAACATCACTGACCGGTGCACCATTAATGGTTGCTGTCTTTATCCGCCATGTGAACCGCTATCAGCTACGCGATACGTTATTCGCATTGTGGTTTACACTGGTTATTATAAAAATGTTAACCTTTGCTGCCGTCAATGTTGATCTGCATTTTTACAGTGCGCTGTTGTTATTGCCGGTATCTGCCATTGGCCATGTTGTCGGGCTAAAAGCGCATGGCTTTATCGTGCAGAATGATCAACTGTTTAAGCGTATAACCGGAGGAATATTAACGATTATCAGTGTTATTGGTTTATATTCAGTCTATTTAACCAGATAGCTTTTATATAAATTATTTTGTAACTAAATAACATGCAGCAGCATGTGAATCTGAAATATTATGCATATCCGGGTACTTATTGGTACAGATATCCATTCTTGCAGGGCATCGCGGATTAAAGTGACAACCTGACGGTGGTGTTATCGGTGAAGGCAACTCGCCCTCTAAAATAATCATTTCTTTCTGTAAATTTTTATCCGCACCTTTATCAACAGTTGGAATAGCCGAGAGAAGTGCTTTTGTATAGGGGTGCCGTGGTGTTTGCATTACATCATCTACACTGCCCCGCTCCACTATCCTTCCTAAATACATCACTGCAATTTCATCGGCAAGATATTCAACAACCGATAAGTTATGGGTGATAAACAAATAACTCAAGCCATAATCCTGTTGTAATTGTTTGAACAGATTTAACATTTGTGCCTGTACAGACACATCGAGCGCGCTGGTCGGCTCATCACAGATTAAAATTTCAGGGTTAACTGCCAATGCACGAGCAATGCATATACGTTGCCGTTGACCACCTGAAAACTCATGCGGATACAAACTGGTCGCCGTCTCTGCCAGGCCCACTTTCTTTAACAAGGATTTAACTTTACTTTTTCTTTCAGTAGAATTGAGTCCAGGACTTAAAGCAACCAGCCCTTCTTCAATAATGTCACCTACACGCTTACGTGGATTCATCGATGAATAGGGATCCTGAAAGATAATTTGAGCCTGGCTACGAAGTGTTTTTAACTGAGTAGTGGTCGGGAACGATATATCCTCATTCTTTAGCAATATTTCCCCTGCTGTTAATTCATTCAGGTGTAACAGTGTTTTTCCTACCGTTGTTTTCCCGCAACCCGACTCTCCAACCAGCGCCAATGTTTTACCTTTATAGAGCGTTAAGTTAACTCCATCAACGGCATAAACATAACCCGCCACTCGTTTAAATATTCCCTTATGTATCGGGAAATGAACTTTAAGATTGGCAACACTAAAAACTTCCTCAATCTCAATATTACCTGTATCCGATATATCCGACACAGCATCATTCGTAATGGGAAAGTTAAGCTTATTATCCATAAACTGTAAACAACGTACACTATGCGCATTATCAGCATCAACCAGGCTAATTAACTGTTTGCTGCACTGTTTAATTGCAGACCCACAACGCTTATAAAAACGACAACCCGTAAACTCGGTAGTCAGTGGTGGCACAATACCTTTAATCACATCGAGTGTCTTGTTGCGCTTTGATTTTGTCGGCAAAGATGCAAATAACTTTTTTGAATATGGGTGTAGTGGTGCCGAGAAAAAATTATGGCGACTGGCATATTCAACTATCTCGCCAGCATACATCACTGCGATATGGTCAACAAAGTCGGAGACAATACCCAGATCATGCGTAATCAGAAGAATTGCCATTCCGGTACGCTTTTGAATATCACGCAGCAAGGTCATCACCTGTGCCTGAATAGTCACATCCAGTGCTGTTGTAGGCTCGTCAGCAATCAGCAAGTCTGGCTCGGAAGCCAGTGCCATTGCAATCATGACACGTTGCTTCATGCCACCCGAGAGTTGATGCGGATAATCTTTTGCACGTTGTTCGGCAACAGGAATACCCACTGAATCCAGTAAGGCAACCACCTCTTGCCATGCAGCTTGTCCTTTTATGCCACGATGCTGCAGCAGGACTTCTTCAATTTGTTGTTGCACGGTTAAAACAGGGTTAAGTGATGTCATCGGTTCCTGAAATATCATCGCAATACGATTGCCACGCACTGAGCGCATTTCAGTTTCAGATTTTTTTAGTAGATCTTCACCATTATAAATAATAGATCCTTCAGTAATTTCCCCTGCCGGAGAAGGCACCAACTGCATAATAGATAACGCAGTCATTGATTTACCGCAACCCGACTCACCTAGTATCGCAAAAGTTTCACCGCGGTTAATTTTAAAACTCACACCATCCACAGCACGCACAGGTTTATTCTTAATGTCACCAAAGTAAGTTTTCAGGTTATTGATTTCAAGTAATATATCAGCCATTACTTTATCCCCTGCTGACGCGGATCAAAGGCATCACGAATCGCATCCGAAAATAAATTAGCGGCCAGCACCAGTGCAAACATAAAGCTAAAGGCCGAAATTAATGACCACCAGACAACCGGGTCACGTGCGAGTTCCAGTCGTGCACTGTTAATCATATTGCCCCAGCTTATTGTTGAAGGGTCAACCCCGACTCCAATGTAGGCTAATACTGCTTCGGCCAGCACCAGGCCACTAAAGTCCAGCACCACAACAATTAAAACAATATGCATTACATTTGGAATAATATGACTGGTAATAATTTTAAAATTAGATACTCCTAATGCTCTTGCTGCCTGAATATATTCCAGCTCACGCAATTTAAAAACTTCACCACGCAGCAACCTGCATAACCCCGTCCAGCTTGTTATGCCAAGAACAAGGCATAAGGCCAATAATTTTAAATCGGCTCGTTCAATCGCTGTTTCAAACAAGGCAGGGTGGTTCTCGATATAAACATCGATCGCCAGCATCACTGCAACAATTAATAAAATACCGGGAATAGAATTCAGGGTTGTATAAATATACTGAATAATATCATCTACCCAACCTTTAAAGTATCCAGCCATAACCCCCAGCGCGATGGCAAAAGGTAGCATAATCAAGGTTGTTAAGGTACCAATGACCAAACCCGTGCGGATGCTTTTTAACGTTAAGTAAAAAACATCCTGACCAACCTTGTCGGTACCCATCACATGATAAAAATTACTCATATAAAATAACCATGCGCATAGCACAATAACAATACTGGATGTGATTAACATCACCCGCCATGGTAAATCGAGTTTATCCTGCAACAGGTATTGCAATGTAGCAACATAAGAGCGCACCCCGACCTTGCTTAAATAAAAAATAAAAAAAGCCGCGAAAACAACCGATATAATCAAACCAATCATTAAACCCTTAACCGATTTACTAATAATGTCCGGCCAATATTCTTTCCCTGGATTATTTAAATGTGAGCCCGCAAATTTCAAGCGGGGATAAGCCCGATACTTAACGCCCTCTTCATTAATAAAATTTTCTTTCGCGTAAGAATAAATTGCAAAAGGTGCAGAATATGTTTTTTCGCTGTCAGTGCTGATATAACGCAGACTGACATCCAGCACACTCAGCATATTGACAGAATAAGAAGTGTCTGCACCACTGGATTTTTCAACATGCCTGAAATGAATGGAATCCATTAAACCGATAACAATAAAAAAACTCAGTACAACTGCACTGCTCATTGCAATTTTATTTTTAAACACCTGCCGCCAGGGAACAGATAAATGGGGTTGCCGACGAATATAAGCAACAAAAAGCACCAGACAAAAAACCAGGAAATAAATAAGAATATCCGTTATTAAATAAACGCCTTGAATATTAAAGAGCAGAGGATAAATCAGGTAGAGTGAAACTAATGCACCCACAACAGAAAACACTTTTTGCCAGTAACGCTGCTGCAAAACAGTAAGTAGCTCAGCCATCATTAATTTAATCTCACACGAGGGTCAACAAAGGTGTATGAAATATCCGTTAGCACCAAACCAATAATGTATAAAACCGAGCCAAGGAAAACCATGGCACGTACAATGGCAAAATCCTGACTACGAATCGCATCAATGGTATAGCTACCCAAACCGGGAATACCAAAGAAGGATTCCATTAACAGGCTACCCATAAATAAAAGTGGAATAGCCACCACTGCACCGGTCAGAATCGGAATCATCGCGTTCTTTAATACATGTGAAAACAGTACCCGCAACTCGGACAAACCTTTAGCGCGTGCAGTACGTACATAATCACGATTAATTTCTTCCAGAAAGATAGTGCGATACCAACGCGAACTGGAACCCAACCCAGCCACAATACCAATAATAACCGGCAGGATTAAAAACTTAACCGCACTGAACCCCGGCTCATAACCCGAGATAGGTACCAGCAACAGTATTTTGCCAATAAGATACTGCCCGGCAATAATATAAATAATGGCTGAAATAGACATCATAACGACGCACAGCACCACTCCCCATAAATCCACATAGGTTGCTCTGAAAAAAACCAGCAGCAAAGCAAAACTGATATAAATCAGCATGCCGACCAGAAAAACCGGAATAGCATAAGCAAGACTTGCCCACATCCGTTCACTAATATCAAAGCCAATATTGCGTCCATTATCGGCATTACCAAAATCAAACAAAAATAGTTTTACTGATTTATTATAAAATATAGTATCGCTTAGTTTTTTATAGCTTTTTTCCGCTTCATTATAAAAGAGCGGCTTATCGTATCCACGTTCAATTTTCCATTTATCAATCCCTTCCTGAGTAATATATTTTGCACCCAAATGCATTCTCGCCATATCGTCCGGGCTGTTAACTAAAAAATACAATGCAAAGGTCAACAAATTCACACCTATTAAAATAGGAATGGCATATAAAATTCGTCGACTGATATAGGCAAACATTTCGTATACTCTTTATTATTGATGCGTAAACTTTTCTTTAGCAGAATACATTCTAATCGCTGGATAAAGTGCTGCAAAAAACAGGATTGCAAACAATATAATTGGCCAGAATACCGGCTTGTTCCACTGTTTTCTTAATACCGCACGCTTGTCCGCATCAACACGTTTATACATTAAGGTATTATGTGCCATTAAATTTGGCTTGGCATTGTAATACCAGCTATGAAACAGGGAAAAATCCTGTGGGTGAAACCCCCATAGCCAGGGTGCATCCTTACGTAAAATATCATTCATTTGCTTTATAATTCGTAGGCGCTCAGGTGAGTTTGGCATCGTTTCCATTTTTTCAAACAATCGATCAAACTCCTTATTTGCATAATTGGCCGCATTCTCACCTTTGTATTTTGCCTTACCATTTGGGCCGTACAATAAAAACAGGAAATTTTCCGGATCAGGATAATCCGCATTCCAGCCCCACATAAATAATTGTGCATTACCCTTGCGCATTTTATCCTGAAAACGATTGTAATCTGTATTGCGTACAACAAGGGAAATATTTAATTTTTTAAATTGCTTACGTAAAAAGTCAAAGAAGGACTTGTCTTCTGAACCACCACCGGCTATATCAAAATAAATCAGTAAGGGTTTATTGGTTTCAGAATTAATACCATTCTTATAACCGGCTTTTTCCAGCAAGCGTTTTGCTTCATCCAGACTTCGCCGAACCGGCTCACCGTTTTGCCATTTATAAACAACGGGATTAATGCCCTCTTCTCCTTGCTGGTAACCAAAAATTCCTGGTGGGATTGCACCCTGAGCAGGAATACCTCGTCCATTTCTAAAAATGGAAATAAACTCTTCATAATCAAAAGCAATGGAAATTGCCTGCCGCAAGTAACGCGCCCGCTCACTTTTGCCACCCACAAGCGGATCCAGCATATTAAAGCCAATATAAGACGTTGACGAATTGGTTGCGGTAATAAGTTTTATCCCTTTTTGTTTCATTTCTGGTGTGATTCCGGCATTACCTTGCTCGGAAAACTGAATAGCCTGATCAAAACTATCCGATGAAATACCCGAGGCATCATAATAACCTTGCAAGAATTTACTCCAGCGCGGTATGCCTTCTTTTTCCAAAGAATAAATCGCCTTATCAATAAATGGCATCATCTTGCCTGCATCGTTGAGTAAACCCTGCTGTAGATCTTCTTTTGCGCCGTTTGACGGATAGGGTATTCCTCTGAAATTTGGATTACGCTCTAACATCATCAAGCGATTAGGGTTATTGACCGTTAGCATAAAAGGACCCGTTCCCACTGGATACCAGTCAAAAGAAATATTCTGTTTTTTCATCCCCGGCTGACTGTAAAACTTATCCACTTCATCCGGGATCGCCGTAAAAAATGGCATTGCTAACCAATACATAAACTGCGGATAAACGCCCTTAATCGTTACACGGTATTGATAGCGGTTAACAACTTTGGCTCCCGCAAAATCATATTGATGCAAATTAAGATAAAGCTGGTCAGGATTTTTTTCTAATTGCTTCTTATAAGCTTCTTTTAATCTTGCTGAATAGCCATCCAGTTCAGCAATGTACTTGCGCATTAAACCATAAATAGGTGAATTGACTTTAGGATGTGCCAGTCGCTTAATCTGGTAAACATAATCGGCTGCAACTAATTCCCGGCTTGCTGTTATTTTAAAATCATCCAGTGAGGTTAAACTTAATATCTTTTCTTTACTTAAAGCGTGGTAGAGGTAATTTCCATTACTGTCTTTACTGAATGCCGGATGGGGCTGGTACTGAATACCTTTTTTAATCCAAATATCAAACTGACTAAAAGCAACGAGTTTAGGTGCGACAGTGTCTGGTAATACACGCCCTTTTTTATCCAGATAAGTAACTTTCGGTATTTGGGTTGCCGTTAACGGGATCAATTCATACGGGCGTTTTAGATAATGGTATTGCAGCGGTGGCTCATAAATCTGGCCGATAAAAGCGTATTCATTTGAGCTGTAAGACAGAATCGGGTCAAGGTGTTTTGGTCGGGCAGAAAAGGAAGAATATAAAATATTGGCATTTGCGTCTTTCTGTGGGTAGGGATTATTTAAAGACGAGTCACTACATGCCTGTAACAAACATACTAATGAAATAATAAGACCAACGCGGATCAATTGGTATTTCGTTATGCCCAAAGAGCCTTTAGAAAAAGACAAATTCTTCCCTTTTAGCGACTTTTTATATGCGATATGATACTGTTTTTATACACAAAGTGACGAATTCCTATTGATTCGTCCACAGCATACGATTAAAGTTTCAACTCTGCTACATTAAAGCAGAACAAACAGAAAATAAAGAATCAAGGATAATAAATTATGGGTTTCTTAGATGGTAAACGCGCTCTTATTGTTGGCCTGGCCAGTAATCGTTCTATAGCCTGGGGTATCGCCAAAGCCCTGCACCGCGAAGGCGCTGAGCTTGCCTTCACCTACCAAAATGAGAAACTCGAAGGCCGTGTAATGAAAATGGCGGCGGAGCTTGGTTCTGAAGTCATCGTGCCCTGTGATGTCAGCAGTGACGAACAGATTGAAACCGTATTCGACCGGCTCGACGACTATTGGGACGGTCTGGACATTATTATCCATTCGGTAGCTTTTGCCCCGAAAGAAGAGCTTGAGGGGGATTTTCTCGATAATGTAACCCGGGAAGGCTTTAGATTATCCCATGAAATCAGCTCGTACAGCTTTGCAGCACTGGCAAAAGCCGGCCGAAATATGATGGAAGGTCGTGACGCTTCGCTCGTTACTCTTAGCTACCTGGGTGCCGTACGCGCTATGCCAAACTACAACATTATGGGGCTGGCAAAAGCCAGTCTGGAAGCCAATGTCCGCTATATGGCATCTTGCCTTGGCCCGGACGGGATCCGTGTTAACGCGATTTCTGCTGGCCCGATTAAAACACTGGCTGCGGCCGGTATCAGCGATTTCCGCAAAATGCTAACCGAAGTGGAAAATACAGCGCCGTTGCGCCGTAATGTGACGATTGATCAGGTCGGCAATGCGGCTGCATTTTTAAGCTCGGACTTATCGGCAGGTGTCACCGGAGAAATTATGTACGTGGATTCCGGTTACAGCACAGTAGGCATGGGCCCACTAAGCAAACCAGAGTAAAGAATACTGTTTTACGTGTTTAGGCTAAAGGCAAAATACTAGTCTAAGCTCTGCTGGCCTAAGCACGTAAAATCCCCTCTTCGCCTTCCAGTCGGGCAATAATGACTGCACCGCATGAATCGCTAAACACATTTACTGCTGTTCTAAACATATCCAGAATACGATCAACGGCCAGTATTACACCGACCGCTTCAATCGGCAAACCTATGGTGGTTAATATAATCGTAATCGCTACCAGACTGGCCGATGGAATGCCGGCAACACCAATAGACGTTAATAAGGCAACCAGCACCACCAGAAACTGCGTAGTAAAACTTAACTCAAGACCAAATGTTTGTGCGATAAACAAAGCGGCAATGCACTCATACAATGCGGTGCCGTCCATATTAATAGTCGCACCCAATGGCAAAACAAAACTCGCGGTCTTATTGGATACACCCGCGTTTTTTTCCACACATTCCATGGTAAGTGGCAAGGTAGCCGATGACGATGCCGTTGTAAAAGCCGTTAATAAAGCAGGCATCATGGCCTGATAGTGCTTTATCGGGTTTACCCGCGCTACAAATTTTAATAATAGCGGTAACACAATAAACAAGTGAATCGCCAGTGCCAGAATAACGCTGAAGGTAAACCAGAATAAGGCATTGAGCATGTCGTCCAGATTATCAGCATCCATGCCGGCTATCACTTTGGCCACCAGCCCAAAAACCCCTATCGGTGCAAACTTGATAACCAATTCTGTTATTTCTAGCATGACCTGATACATGCCCTGCCAGAAATTAAACTGTGCCGAAGCATAGGCTTCGTCAATGCGGGTAACAAAGAAACCAAACAGTAAGCTAAAAACAATCAGCCCAAGCATCTGACCATCGGCTGCGGCAGCAACAATATTAGGTGGAAACATACCTAAAAAAACATCGGCAATACTGCTTGCATCTTTGCCTTCAACTTTTGCCTGAATATCCGCAACTTGTGCGTCAGGAACAGCCGTTAAAGCCCTGGCCGGTTCACCATTCACAATGCCCGGCTCAATTAAATTAACAATCACCAGGCCAATTAAAATCGCAAACAAACTGGTAACCATGTAATAGAGAATGGTTCGCCCGCCCAGCCGCGCCAACCCGCTTGTTCCACCAATACCAGCGACACCCACGATAATAGACGAAACAATCAGTGGCACAATAATCATCTTCAATGCATTGAGAAACATTGTGCCAACAAAACTATATATAGAATAAAAAGTTACCCCGAATATACTCGCTTCTTTACCCGTGAGAATACCCGCAATAACAGCCAGCCCCAGGCCAATTAAAATTTGCCAGTGTAATTTCAGTTTAAACATGCTGTTCCCTTTAAGCCTGGAATTTAAATAAATCTGACTCACTATACATTTCAGACAAAACCTTGTTTGCTTTAATCAAATGGTATGCCTGTCTGGCGAGAGTCTCACTCGCTTTGCTTGTTTTTAAATAAGCAGCGTACCTTGACTGGCAGAGTCTCCCTCGCTTTGCTTGTTTTTAAATAAGCAGCGTACCTGACTGGCAGAGTCTCGCTCGCTTTGCTTGTTTTTAAATAAGCAGTATACCTGACTGGCAGAGTCTCGCTCGCTTTCTTGTTTTTAAATAAGCAGCGTACCTGACTGGCAGAGTCTCGCTCGCTTTCTTGTTTTTAAATAAGCAGCGTACCTGACTGGCAGAGTCTCGCTCGCTTTGCGAACTCGACATAAGTGCGACTAAGTTGTTTCAACTAAGTCGCACTAAAAAGGAGCTTTACAGCTCCTTTTTGTTAACCATCCTGATCCATGTCTTTTCTCAGATTAATCTTAATATCTGCATTATCTTTTAAATGTTGTTCAAAGCCCAGATACTCAACATTCCTGTTGATTTCCTGAAGCTGCTCACGTATTGCATTGCTTTCAGCAATATCCACTTTATCAATATCTTTAACCGCAGATACAACAGCAATCGCCTGATCGCCGCTCGGTAAATTCACGATTCCAATACCTGGCTTGTCACGTGGTGGACGTGGTAATAAAAAGGACTGCTGAATAATAGCAATTGGAATACCGGACTTGCTGGCATCACGACGTGAAACAAATTTCCCCGGCACCCACTCACTATTTTTGTATATAGCAGCCAGCTCACGGCCTTTCTTACCCATACTTAATTCTTTAAAGGCTGCATTAACATCGGCTTTCATTGCGCTCACTTGCTGCTCAATGGCCACCTGTTTTGCAACATCGGCTTTAACTTCTTCAAATGTTTTTTGCACCGCAGGCTGATGTTCTTTTACCCGCACCACAATCACATGCGTCTCTTTTAGCTCTATTACATCACTGTTTTTGTTATCGGTTAAGACCTGTTTGGAATATATTGCAGATGAAACTTTTGGATTTGCTAATGTACCTTTTAAGCCCTGACGCGTTACCAGACCAGACGTTCTAATTTCCAGATCAAGGCCGGCAGCAACTGCTTCTAATGATTCCGGATTTTCATACGCCAGGTTGCTGAACTTCTCAACATCTTCGAAGAAATATTTTTCGGCTTCCTGTAATTGCAACTCTGCTTTAATTCTGGCACGCAACGCTGTATCTAAATCCTGCGGTTTATCAACAGCCTTAATCTGAATATGTTTAATTTGACGTTCGTCACCTTTAATATCGACTAACTTTATTAAATGGTAACCAAACTTGTCCTTGACCGGTTTACTGATTTCACCCTTTTTAAGTTTAAAGGCCACTGCATCAAACGCTTCATCCATAATGCCTTTACTAATAAAACCGATATCACCACCTTTTTTCCCGGACAACTTATCTGCTGATAATTCTTTTGCCAATTTTTCAAAAGATTCACCATTATCAATACGCTGCCGGATGCTATTAATTAACACTAAAGCAGCGGGATAATCTTTTTCTGTATAGTGACTAATATTGTTTTCATAATATTCGGTCACAGCTTTATCTTCTATCTCGACTTTTGCAGCCAGTGTATTAATATCCAGTTCAACATATTCAACATTCACTTTTTCCTGTATCTTGTAACTGGCTAAATGTGATTTATAATATTTTTTTAGCTCATCTTCAGAAATATTATTATTTTTCCTGTACTGTGACTTTGTAAAGATTAGATAACCTATTTCACGCTGCTGGTTTAATAAATTTTGTGTTTGTTGTACTTCATAAGGTAAAACAAACGTTGAATTAAACACACCTTCCCGCAACTGGTTTAAAACATAATCTCTGGCAATATTTGCTTCAAAAACACCTTTATCTCTGCCTGCACCTTTTAATGCACGCGTATAAATTTTTGCCGAGAAATTACCGGATGCATCTTTAAATTGCGGAACCTGTTTAATATCTTCAAAAATCTGTTGCGGTGATGCTGACATATTGGAATTTATTGTAAATTCGGTAATAAGTTGACGCGAAATTAACTCATCCAGAACTTGCCGACGTAGCATATCTGCAGGGAAAAAATCCGGATTATAATTACCGCCAAGTTGCTGTTCTAATTGCTGTTTGCGTTCCTGAACTGCGCGAGTCAGTTGAGCTGAGCTGATTTCAAAACCATTGACAACAGCCGGGACTGTTTTAGCTCCACCTGAAATATAATCTTGCACGCCAAACAGAGCGAAAGGCACAATGATCAGACCAACAATGCCCCACATCACCAGGCCTTTGGATCTTGTACGTATAAATTCCATCATAATATTAATATCTTTAACTGTAAGTTAATTATCATTACATAAAAAATAATGAGCCAAAAAAAAAGGTGTAGCAGTCTGTCGACTAGCTACACCTTTCCAACATATGGC
>CAZEZI010000051.1:0-14870 GCA_964516315.1 uncultured Thioalkalispiraceae bacterium | reverse complement strand
TTATAAATAATGTAAATTAGACTTACGATAGCTATAAAAGAATATCAATATATTATTAAATAATATATTAGCGTAAGATATGGTGTAAATTCATGATGTATCCTTATTTTAGATTACTTCTGCTGATTAGTTTTTTGAGCCTGTCTTCTTGCGGTGGGGGTGGCTCAAGCTCACCGGAACCCACAACCCCGCCACCTCCACCTACCACGGAAAAAACACGAAGCTTTTATATGGGCTTTACTCCCTGGCCTTATGATGCCACAACGAATGCAGTCAACATCACCTACCAGAAAATTCAGCAACATGGTGATATTATTCACCACCAGATGATGCAAGGCATCCCCTGGGTTGAGTCATTCAATAATCAGGCTTATCCTGCTAATGTTGAAGGTGATATTAGCGCACGACTCAATCAAACCCTGGCTGGCAAAAAAATATTATTATCCATTGACTCACTCGACTCCAGCCGTACAGCACTTGCAAACAATTGGGGAAACAGTGGCGAAGAACCCAGAGCCACACCATGGGATACACGTAATTTTGACAGCCCCGAGGTAATAACCGCTTACAGCAACTTTGCTTTGGATCTCATCAATCGATTTAACCCAACTTACTTTAATTATGGAACAGAAGCGAGTGAGTTAATCCTTAATGATCTGGCTCAATATAACAAGTTCAAACTATTTGCCCAGCAAGTGTATAGCAATATTAAATTACAGTACCCTGATTTAAAATTAATGATATCGGTTGCCCTTAAATCGCCCTCTTCATCTGAAATGGCTCTAATTAAAAACAACCTGGCCGGAATACTGCCTTATGTCGATGTTCTTGGAATCAGTGTTTACCCCTATATATTTTACAGCCATGCTGATAAAGGTAACCCGGATAATTTACCAACTGACTGGCTAAATCAAGTAACACAACTTGCGCTGGGGAAACCCATTGCAATAACAGAAACAGGCTGGATAGCAGAAGATCTTGTGATCAATACTTTTAATATTAATATTCCAGGTAATGAAACATACCAGCGCAACTATGTAACGCGGTTGTTAGACGAAAGTAATCAGCTATCAGCAGAATTTGTAATTTGGTGGAGCTTGATTGACTTTCAGGCATTATGGAATGGAGTCCTGCTAAAGGATGACCTGGCTGCAATCTGGCGTGACATAGGCTTGTATGATGAACAAGTTCAGGCACGGAGTGGCCTGACAGATTGGCAGCAATACCTCGACCGAACTAAAAAATAATGCCCGCTCATATTATATCAATTAAGTCTTTACTCTAACCGTAAATATACGATACTTATAAAACGCTTTATACACTCAAGGTATCGCAATGAAAATTATATTTTCCTTTATTATTGCCTTATCGCTGTTACCAACACTTTCAAGTGCAGGCAAAAGAACAACAGCGAGCATAATAGCAAAAGAACCTGTCACCATGATGGATCTTGGCCTGCTAAAACTTAATTCCATGCTAGCCAATACAAAGTTTCGTGGCCTGCAAGGGGCAACGATAGGTGCTATTTACAATGCCCGCCGTGGTACGATTGACATCAAAGTGAGTATGCCGGTTAAAAAAGCCACTCGCACTCAGTGCAAAAAAACAGTTAACAGTACAAAAAAAATATTTGTACAAACGCTTGGCGACAGGAAAATTGCAAATATTCACCACTATTTCAAACATGAAGGTACAACCTACAAGAATAAAATCAACTGGCGTGATCTAGCTAATCATGTTGTGGTAACTGCAATCGTACTGACAAAGAAAAATTACCAACACAGTGTTTATTGCCAAAGTAAATTGATGGCAAAAAAGGTGACCTACTGAGTGAATACAGTTTATTCTATAGCAATTATTTTTTAAAAATAATTTCCAGACGTAATGTTAATGAGGGTTCAGCATGAAAATCATTTATTTTTTGATATTTTATTTGCGGTATGATTTCAACAAATAAATAACCTTTATGAATATTTTGCCGATATGTCGCACCAATCCAATAATACTGGGAAAATACTGAAGGCTCACTTATACCATTGACTCCCACATAGTATGATATTGCCCTTCTCTTACTTAAAGTATGAAACATTGAAAAGGTCTGGTTTAATTCAAAATAATCAGTTTTATTTGTCCAGCGAGCAAATGTAGCTGCTCGAAACAGGTTATCCTTACTTATCTTTCTATTAAATTCCAGATATGAATCCAGCCCCACTCCTGTTGAATTAAACCAGAAAGGGGTTTCGTTCCAATGAATACTCCATTTCTCAAACTCATATCTTCTCTTTAATCTCAGTCTGGTATAGAGCTCAATATCTGAACTTAAACGTAGTCCAATTGAAGGTTTAAACTCCCAGCCATCCTCTTTCCCTAATGAAGCTTGAACCCCTGCAAAATAGTCTTTTTCTTTTACTGCTTTAGCCGGGGTGTTCTCCGTTTGTGCTGAGGTATTATTCTGTCGTTTATCTGCATTGCTTTCAATTGTAAATTTTAGCTTCTTTTTCGTATTTGGTAAGCGCAGTTTTAAACGAACATTTCCGGTATAACTAATACCACTAGATTCATTCCAGACAGTGTCAGCCCTTAATCTTAAATAAGTTCCACTTGTATCGTAAAATACTTTGTCTTCAGAAAAAAACTCATCCAGGCTTTTTGCAAATAATTCTACGCCTGATGAAATAACTTCCTGTGGCTTATCCAGAAATGAAAAGAAAGGTTCATCAGACTCAGAGCCTCCCTGTGAAATATCATCTTCCTTTATCTCGGTACAAACATCAACATCCGGGTTTTCTAAATTTATATTTTGTACTACAATATCCGGAATAAGATTAGCTGGCTCAGCAACCAGACTAACAGGCAGCAACATACCTGTAAAAAACAACATGTAACAAAAAAATCTTACTAAGCCTGCATATGACATCATAGTTAAGTTCTTTTCTGTTCACATAACTCATGCTAAATAGGCATTACATTCATAGCTGTTCTATAAACAAGCATGAACCCCTGATTTCCTGGTAGCGTTCCAATATCCAGCTAAATATATTGCCTCACCACTCATAACCGTAACTCTTCCCTGTAACTCTAAATGCATTTTAAGCGGAGCACCCGCATTATATTAATAAATAACAATTCAGGTACAGAAAATGAAATCGCTTTATACTCTTTATTATATCAAAATAAGCGTATAATAATTTTATTTTAACCCAAATATTCAAACAAGATAGCAAACAAATGTCTAAAGTAAAATTAACTGAATACAGCCATGGAGCGGGTTGTGGCTGCAAAATTTCTCCCGGTGTACTGGAGAAAATTCTTAAGACATCTGGCATGCCATTTCATGATCCACGTTTACTGGTGGGTAACGAAACCAGGGACGATGCCGCCGTTTATGACCTGGGTAATGGCTCTTCGGTTATCAGCACCACCGACTTTTTTATGCCAATAGTTGATGACCCTTTTGAATTTGGGCAGATCGCAGCCACCAATGCCATCAGCGATATTTATGCAATGGGCGGCTCACCCTTAATGGCCATTGCAATATTTGGCTGGCCAATTAAAAAACTCAGCCCCGAGATTGCCGCACAAGTAATTGAAGGTGGGCGGCATGCCTGTAAGCTGGCGGGTATTGCTCTGGCCGGAGGGCACTCTATCGATGCCCCCGAACCTGTCTTTGGGCTGGCGGTAACTGGCCATGTCGAAAATACACATATAAAACGTAATAGTCAGGCAACGGCTAATTGCAGTTTGTTTCTTACTAAACCCCTGGGGATCGGCATATTAACCACCGCAGAAAAGAATAAATGTCTTAAAGATGAACATGCCAGAATTGCTGTTGAAACCATGTTGCAGTTAAATATGGTTGGTACTGAATTTGCCAAACTTCCTTATGTAACGGCAATGACAGATGTAACCGGCTTTGGGCTAATGGGCCATCTGACAGAAATTTGTGAAGGCAGCAATTTACACGCCGTGATTGATTATAAAGCTGTGCCTAAATTAGCTGAAGTTGAAAACTATATCGCATTAGGCTGCTCCCCCGGTGGAGCACAGCGTAACTTTGACAGTTATGGGCACCACTTAAGTGAGATGACGGATATACAAAGAAAAATACTCTGTGATCCTCAAACCTCCGGGGGACTGTTAGTGGCCGTTGAAAACAACCACATAAATGATTTTATAAAAATAGCTCAAACATTTGAGCTTAATTTAGAACCATTAGGTAAGTTAGTTACAGCAGCCGAATCGACTCAAGCAGAACCAGCATCATTAATAACAATAATATAAACGCTATGACTCTAACAAGCACGATCGAGCTCCCACAAATAGACGACTACCGCTCGTTATTCCTGAATAATGTAGCCTTACTCGATGTGCGTGCACCAATAGAATTCAGTCAGGGGGCATTTCCTTTTACACAAAATATCCCTTTAATGAATGATCAGGAACGCACTGATATTGGCATACGCTATAAAAATCTTGGTCAGGACGAAGCCATTAAACTCGGCCATCAACTGGTGCAGGGGAAAGTAAAATCAGAACGTGTCGATCGCTGGGCATATTTTTTTGACCAATACCCGCAGGGAGCTCTCTATTGTTTTCGTGGTGGTATGCGATCAAAAATATCCCAGCAGTGGATTTATGAGCGAACAGGTATTATTTACCCCAGAATAAAAGGTGGCTACAAAGCCATGCGTCGGTTTCTAATCGATGAACTCGAAGTATCAGCACAACGTATCAATCCTGTTATTCTGGGGGGACGAACAGGAGCAGGAAAAACACTATTATTAAATACTCTAAAACAAAAAATCGACCTTGAGGGGCTCTATCATCATCGTGGTTCGGTATTCGGTAAGCATGCAACTCCACAACCAACACAAATCGATATTGAGAATACCTTATCCATCGAACTGCTTAAACATCTCCATCAAGGCCATACACAAATTGTGCTGGAAGATGAAGGTAGTAATATCGGCTCACGTCGAACACCGGAATGCCTTATAAAAAAAATGCAGCAATCCCCTGTTGTTCTACTGGAAACCAGTATTGAAGAACGTATTAATATCACCTTTCAGGAATATATCATCGAAGACCTTGTGGAGTACCAATCGTTTTATGGCGAAGAGAGCGGCTTTCAACATTGGGCTGAACAATTAAAGATTTCTATCGATAAAATTCAACGCAGACTTGGTGGACTCCGTCACAAAGAACTTAAAATTCTATTAAATAATGCAATTCAGCAACAACTATCTGCTAATACCGAGGCTCACAAACAATGGATAAAAGTATTACTTGTTGATTACTATGACCCTATGTATGACTACCAGCTTGGCAAAAAACAACAACGGGTTATTTTTAAAGGCAAGCAGAACGAAGTACTCGATTATTTAACAGCAGAATATAAAATAAGCTGAACTACTTATCTATTTTTTCAGGATTAACGAGCAGGCCGAATTCGATAAACTTTCCCGCTATCCGTTGAAAAATAAACCCAGCCCTGCGGGCTTTGCGCTAATGCACGTATACGTTCATTCATTGATTCAAATAACCGTTCTTCTTTAACCTCCTTACCCGCTTTATCAATAACAACACGGTTAAGGTGACGCAGCTTAAGTGCACCGGACAATAAATTGCCTTTCCATGCAGGCAGAGCATTTCCATTATAAATTATCAAACTGCCTGGTGCGATTGAAGGAATATAAACTTTTACCGGATCTTGTATGTCTTTTCGATGTGTTCCCTCACCGACAGAAACGGGGCCCCAATATTCTTTCCCATGTGAAATAACCGGCCAACCATAATTTGCACCCGCTATAATAAGATTAATTTCATCACCACCTCTGGGACCATGTTCGTTTGACCAGAGCCGCTTATATACAAAATCATAGGCCAGCCCCTGCGGGTTTCTGTGTCCATAACTCCATATTTCAGGTAATACACCTTTGGTTTTAACAAAAGGGTTGTCTTCAGGAATACTGCCATCCAGATTTAAACGAATAATGGAACCGGCATGGTTTGTTAAGTCCTGGCTATTTGGCCGCTCACCACGGTCGCCAATACTAAAAAACACATGGCCTTCACCATCAAAAGCAATGCGGCTACCAAAATGGTAGCCCGTGTCTGTTGTAGACTGAGTTACTAACAAGTCTTGCCACTGGCTAAATTTATCTTTGTTAATTTTACTGCGCGATAAGACTGTAGCACCTTCACCATCCACTTCTTTTACATAGGTAAAATAAACCCAGCCAGTTTTTTTATAGTCAGGCGATACAGCTACATCCAGCATCCCGCCCTGACCATCTACCATTACCCGTGGTACATTTTTAAGTATGAAGTTAGTGCCTTTATCTAAATCTAGTAACCGTACAGAACCTCTACGCTCTGTTACCAGCAATATATTAGTGGATATAAAAGCCAATCCCCATGGCACACCTAAACCTGCTGCCACCTGTTCAACCTTTAATTTCATTCCTTCACTGTTAGCCAAAAATGGAGAGCTTGCTACAGGCCATGCAAAAGACAAACTTAAAAAACTCACATAAAACAGACTAGGGATTATTTTAAATTGTAAATTTATAAAATTCATTATGCTCCTGTTGCTGTATTTTATGTTAGGCAACACAGCTATCAAATCATTTTATTTAAATCCACCGTCTTACTTTCATTTTATAACGCAAGTATTCTTCACCAAATAGATTTTCCAACACTTTTTCTTCAGACTTGATTTGAAATGTTGTGATATACCAGATAAAAAAATACAAGAAGATGATATTAATAAAATTACCCAACCATATCACCAGTGCTATTAATAACACTAATGTCCCAAGATACATTGGGTTGCGGCTATACTTATATATCCCCTTATTAACTAATTGTGAGGCATTATCGGGTTTCATCGGGTTGACGGTCGTTTTTGCCAACAGAAACGGGATAATCGCAGCAGCATCAATTGCAAGCCCGATAAATAATACAATAAGTGCAAACGTTTCACTAAGCTCAAACGTTACCGCAGCAAAGCTTGTCTGCTGGGCAAGGTTCCACATCAGTAATCCCAGGATCAAGCCAACCAGTGGTGGTGGTATTTTTAATTCCATGTATACACCCCTGAGGCAAAAAAACTTTGTGTTATTTTAAGCTATTCATCATACCTTAAACAAGGTTGGGGCTAAGTCTTAAAGGCGTGTATTTAAAACCTGAATCTACCTTTATCTTGAGGAGCTTTCCAGTTCCTTGATAATGGTATTTTTCGTCGACTCAGGGATATTGGCCCGACGCACATTTTCTATCAGCGTTGTCCTCATATCCCGAAATAGTTGATTTTTAACATCTTCCGGAATATTAGACTGGTTAATTGCATCAAGAACTTTATGGAATTCAGAAATATCAATTGAATCAGACTTGTCCGCTATCGCATTGGAATGAATAAACAAGCTTAGTAGCATCACCAGGCTTATGAAAGAAACGGATTTAATATTAAGGGTAAACATGCTCATCAACTCCTCTTTATAATATGTACATGTATATATTCATAGCACAAATACCGGTTAATCGTGTGGTTTTTATAAGAATATCATACAAACCATTATATTATCCTGATTAAAAGCTCCTGTTTAACAAAGAATGCATTTTTCGGAATCAGCTATTTTAGTTTACAGAAGGATACAGCTTCTAATCCCCTTTGGGGTATTTTACTCACGGCTGTGGTGTAGAAATTTTGTAAGTTAGTATTTTTTATTGAAGTGCTTCCAGTACATCATTCCATGCAATCTTGATATTATCGAGGTTATAGCCACCTCCACCCATGGCAATCAATCTGCCTTTGCAATGTTTTTTTGCTAACAAGGACAAACGTGATGCCACAAAAGCATGAAATTTTGAACTCAGGTTAAGTTGTGTAATAGGGTCACCGGATAAACTGTCTGCACCACACTGTAATAATATAAATTCAGGTTTTGCCTGGTTAATAAATTTTTCAGCACTCACCCATAATTTTTTTGCAACATCATCGTTGCTATCGGGGGGCAATGGAATATTAAGCTTTGTACCTGCCGCAGCACCTTTACCCGTTTCGCTGCTAAAGCCAGTACCTGGGTAGAGGGTGTTACCATCTTGATGAAAATCTACAAAACAAAGATCGGCATCCGACTCAAAAGAGTAAAATACCCCATCACCATGATGTGCATCTATATCTATATAGGCAATGCATTGTATGTTGTAGTGTTGGCGCAGGTACTCAATAGCAATACCGCAATCATTGAAAACACAAAATCCGGCGGCAGAGTCACGGGTTGCATGATGTAATCCGGCAATAGGACTAAAGGCATGCTGGCAATCACCTTGCATAATTTTATCAACTGCATTAAGTGTGGAGCCAACCACTGTACAGGCAGCTTCATAGATACCTATGCGTGCAGGTGTGTCCCCACAATCCAGATACCCCATACCGCTAATTGACAGTTTTTTTACCTTATCAATATAACCCTGAGTGTGGAATAACCTGAGTTGTTCTTCGGTAGCAGTTTGAGGTGCACACAAACAAATATTATCTTGCCAATTTCGGAGCTTGAACTCCTGTTCAAAAACCCGGTAGCGTTTTGGGCCAAAAGGATGCTCTTCACCAAAGTGGTAACTGGCAAGTTCATCACCAAACATTAAGCAGACTTTTGTTTTCATCTTTGTCATAAGGGGTTATTTACATATTTATACTATACTTATTCTCAATTGGTAGGAATAAAAAAATAAATAATAATACTAAAGGAAAGTATAACTATGTATAAAATACTAACAGCCAGCCTTTTAAGCCTGGTGTCTTTTTCAGGGTTTGCCTTTCACCCAGCACCCAACCCGGAAACCATGATTTCCCTTGATTCTATATGTTCGAGTGTTAATGACATATTCGACCGAGATATGAAAATTCACTACATCACCAATGATCCTTCCCGCGGTAATATGCAAATCGATTTAGCACACATTTCCGGCAAAATACACACTATCCGTGTTGGACATAAAAATACAATTATCGGCAAACAGGATATTACACCAGCAAGTATAATTCCCGATGTGCCAAGATTTAAATTATACCGTTCGCGTTTAAATGTGCAGGCAATGATCTCACTGGCGAGCGAGCCAGATGTATATTATGGTGTGCGTTTGTTAGATGAATCCCCCTGCTCGCTGAATGAGCTAGGCAGATTTAATCTGTTACAAACAGCTTATGAAAATGGCCTGGCGGTGTCGCTTAAAGTCGCTAAAATTCGTCCATTTCGCTCACCCATTGCCATGAGCGAAGAGGGTTATGTAATGGAGGATTACAACCTTAAATACGGTTATATCCTTGACGTAGAAATAACCGACCCCGCCCCATCTCCACCATTAACCATAGCAGATGTCACCACCGTAGAAAATGGCAGAACCAGCCTGGCACTTGCTGCAGCTTCTATCGGTTTGGTGCTTGGCGCAGGGCTTGTAGGTTTTCTTGGAAGGCGATCTTAGAATATAAAAACTTGCCGCTACACTTACCCCTAAGCTCGGATATCCTTATTTTTTGTCCGTGTTAATACCCTGCGAAAAAAACCGTACAGACCACAGTAAAGCCACCTGTTTATCATCAATATATTTTATATTGTAATTGAAACCTTGAGATATTGCCGTTATCCCGCTAGGATCATCCGCCTTTAACCAAGTATTTTCATCAACAATAGTAAGGAATTTAACATGAGTATACTCGTAGGGCGTGAAGCACCTGATTTTACAGCACCCGCCGTTCTCGGCAGTGGTGAAATTGTCGATAGCTATAACTTTAAAGACACCATCAAAGGCAAATATGCCGTTGTATTTTTCTACCCGCTGGACTTTACCTTCGTCTGCCCGTCAGAGTTAATCGCTTTTGACCACAGACTGGAAGAGTTTAAAAAGCGTAATGTCGAAGTGATCGGTGTTTCTATCGATAGCCACTTTACCCATAACGCATGGCGAAACACCGACGTTAAAGATGGCGGCATCGGCCAGGTTGGTTACACACTGGTTGCAGATATGACCCATGCTATCTGTAAAGCCTATGACGTAGAAACACCCGATGGCGCAGTTGCCTTTCGTGGTTCATTCCTGATTGATAAAGAAGGCATGGTGCGCCACCAGGTTGTTAATGATCTCCCACTGGGAAGAAACGTAGACGAAATGATTCGCATGGTTGCTGCACTCCAGTTCACAGAAGAACACGGTGAAGTTTGCCCAGCAGGCTGGAACCAGGGCGATAAAGGTATGACAGCCACACCGGATGGTGTTGCCGCTTACCTGAGCGACGAAGCTGATAAATTATAATTAGCAATAGGGGCAGAACACATTTAGCGCCAGTTTAGAAATAATTGTGTTCTGCCTCTGCTTATGTTGAGTTTTCACCCTAACTCCAATTACTACTACCTTCTCATAAAAAGATAGACTAAAAGTTAAGTATAACGTTCCTAATCAGCACCTGTAATTGTGTTTTAAATATTGCACATATGTGATTTAATACCCATAACTGTGACAAAAAATAAATTATTCTAACGCAATAATGCCATATCATAAGGAAATGTCATGTCAAACAAAGCCCTTATAGCAATGCTACTATCTGCCAGTGCAGGTTTATTTTTTATAGTCGATGTTAATGCTGACATTAGTGGTTGCTATTTGATAAATGAAAAAATACCTGAATTGTCAACTGGAAAGGATTTACCAGCAACAAGCTGGATGAAAATCGAACAGCAAAAAGATAATTTCTACTTAGTCAGAGGCGAGCTAACAGGGGCAAACCATCATGTCTGTACCGTTACCAGTAACAAAGGTTCTATTATAATGAAACGTAAAAAGAACACTTTAAATTACCACACTGAAATCGATTATTATGATGGTAAACGAACTTGTGATTTGAAATTCGACTTTTTAAAAGACAAATTTGTTATCACTGAAAATAACTATAACTGCTCAGATATTGTCTTTGCATGCGGCGAAAGAATTAAACTCCATAAATATGAATTTCCACTTACTTCAAAAACCGATACTAAAAAATGTGATGCTTTAATTAAATAATTGTTATTTCATTCATAGTCTATTTAATTATGGTTTTGATTTTCTCTTCGCTGTTTTTTTAGTTTTTGTGATCTTGGATTTTGCGGGTGCTTTAGCTGTATTAAGAAAACTTACTCTCAGGTCAAATCTGGCCACTGGAACTGTAGACCAGTTTGACTTCTTTACCATAGCAGCTTTAAATTTTGTAAAATCATTATTTACTATGTGTGTCTGAATATGAGCCATTGTCGAACCTTCATAATCACCTCGATAGCGTAAATCCACGATTACTTCTCTTATTCGATAATCCAGCGCATTCCAGTCACATGTTCCATAAGGTTTCGCTTGCGGTGATTTCTCGCACCGCCATTTTGCATCTTTACTTATTTCAGAAAAACTAATCTTATATAATGCAAGTTGGACTTTAGGTGTAATTTGAAAATCTAGTAAATTATTATTAATAATAAACTGTCTAGCCACTGCCCCTTTTTTCTTTGCTGCATTTTTTATTATTTTTGCATAATGAGCAGAAACAGCCGCTTTAATCAATTCTTTTGATATTTTTGAAGACGACTTGGTTTTCATGTCATAGCCACGCCCAAGGGTCAAACCAGACAGGCTTGATGGTACATGCAAGGTTCTACTGTGATAGCGCCCACCTTCCTTACCTTCAGCCTTCCACGTAATAACACCTTCTTTTGGTGCAGTAAGTACTTTTTTTTCACCAAGTTGTTTTTTCAAGCAACTTTCAAAGCTCTAAAAGAGTTACCATTTTGATTAACTTTACCATCTGTTTTTTTGCTCTTTTCATACTTCGATTGAAAAGCATTAATTGCAGCAATGGTTGTTTTATCAACTGTCCTGGTAATTGCTAATACTTTTTGTTTTGTACTGCGAAGATATACATTTAGGAGAACTTTAACTAACTTCACGTCCTTGCTGTTATTTGGGGATTTATTACCAACTGATCCTGTAAGTCTCAAAGCCATTCTACACACTCCCTATGCACTAATAAGTTAAAAAATCTTTTAACTTGAAATTGTATCGCATAGCAAATATTTTTCATCGACCAGTTCATGAGAAAGATCTTTTATAGATGAAATGGTTATAAATTAACCATTCATGGCTAAAGGTCAAAATCTCTATTAAGAATCTGAGACTCCCCAAATATTCGTCATGTCTCTGAGCACTTTTATTCAATGGTTAAATTTTATACAGACTAAAGTTCAGGTTACTCCAGACCTTTTATTATAGGTATATCAATACTCAACAGAGACAATAGCCGCAGCGGCTATGTCTATAAAAAATTTTAAATATTGTGAGGGATTCTTCTTAGATTTATCGCTTTAGTTAATAGAAGCAAACAATAATTATAGAATATAAGGAGATCAATATGTTTAACCTGTCCGTTACAAATTTAAAAAGTGTTCTTTTAGTAGCAGCATCTTTAACAGTATCCGCCTGCGGTGGCGGCGGCAGTGGCGGCGGCAATCCACCACCACCGACTCGAAATGCCGAAACCGTGGTATTTATTGGAAATGATGGAATAACAACAACGGGGCAAAATGAGCTGTATGCAGTTGAAGATGACAGTACCACTCAAAGGATGCTGAGCAAGAATACCGTTGCCAATGACAGTAATATTTTCAAGTTTGCCATATCACCCGATAAGCAATGGGTGGCCTATATTGCAGATCATGACGGTTCCGGAAAATATGCGCTTTATACCATCGCCATTTCAGGAGGAACACCGAAGCAGGTTAGTCGTTCAACTAGTATTCTCAGTAGAACGGTAAAAAGTTTTCATTGGTCTCCGGATAGCCGCCAATTGGTTTTTGCAGCTAACCTGGATGCACCTTTTGACGCAAACTCAAGCTACCTTGCAAACGAAGTGTATATCGTAAATAGGGATGGCACTAACCAGCGAAAAATTAACGGCAGTATCGGAATACCGGCTACGGTTGAAGCAAAAAACCCACAATGGTCGCCCGATGGTCGTTATATTGTTCAAGAAGTTGCCAGCTTCAGTAATGGCTCTGCCGATAGATACGCCTTTGCATTAAATATTTATGACACCACTATTACAGCAAGCAATAGCCGGCGACTTGTTACAGCAAACACGAATAGAATTATCAGGAACGTACACTGGTCACCCGATAGTAAACGCTTAGCCTTTACTTCAGACTATACAATTCAAGATTCATTTCAAGTTGTCGTCATCGGCATAAGTGGCTCACCATTCAAGCAATTGACTATCAATGGTGATTTCAATAGTGAATCAGAATGGTCACCCAATGGTTCAGAATTAGCTTATCTTGACCATCCCAGCTCACCATTTCCTGCTGATCTAGTCGTTAGTCCCGGCGATGGTAGTGCTGCTAAGCGATTTCTGGCCGTTGTGTCAAATAATAACCGTTCGGTAAAAGACTTTCGTTGGTCTCCCGATGGCAGCCAAATTGCTTATACATCCGATGAAGATCAACAATATATGTATGAACTCTATGTGATTGCAGCCAATGGCAGTGGCACACCCACAAAAATTAATGGCTCACTGATAACGTTTGGTGACGTGTTTGAATTTCAGTGGTCACCGAATGGTAAGCAAATTGCCTATAGAGCAGATCAACAAACCGATAGGATGCAGGAATTGTTTGTAAGCAATATCAATGGTACTGGCAATATCAAAGTAAGCAGTGGACTCACAAACTCTAAAGTATTCGGGTTCGACTGGTCGGCCGATAGCAGTCGGTTAGCATTCAGTGAGGGCCCTTCCAGTCGCCGAAGTACAGGTGACCGCGTTTATATTAATACCACCGATGGAAACAACTTGTTGCAAGTAAGTGATGTAACAACTGACGTCATTTCATCAGTTACTTATAATAATTAAACAATCAAAGGGGTCGATGACAAATCTAAATTATTAGTATTTGTCACCGCCCCCTTTTATTATTTTGAATGATATTAAATTAAAGCGACTAAATTTAAATCCCTCTGCCCCCTTTATCCTTATCCGTTCAATAACTCTTTTGCAGCCAGGCAATCCCATGGCTTTTTAGTAGCATGTTCCGCAGATTTTTTGAATATGGTGTAACGTTCTTCAGGAGATACATTAAAAATAATATTGTAGGTATCCCTTAGTTCCTTTGAGCTTGTTCGGGTTTTAATATTTTCTTCAATATAAGCACTGCGCTTTTCTTTATCAAAACCCGTATTTTTTGCTTCAGTAAATATCTGGCATGCAACATCAAAGTCTTCCACCTCTGAAGCAAAAATGCCTGCAGAAAATAGTATAAAGAATAAACAGAAATAAATCCTTTTAATAAGTATAACGCGCATCCTAAACTTGATTATTTCAACACAATGGATCTCTAACAAATACGAATAATTTAGATTTGTCACTAACCCTTTTATTTATAGAACCGACAAATACTTATCTGACACATTCCGAGTAACAATCAAGGTTTCATGAGAGAAGTAGTTCCCATTTTTAGCCTGATCAACAAACTCAATCATTAAATCTTCTTTACCATCGCCGTTAAAGTCACCTTTTGCAAGTACATTGAACTGGTAAAACCAGTCTTCAGTATCAATTATTACACCATCACCCTTAACCTTTGCTTTTAAAAAAGGGGTATCCTTGATCGTTTGTGACGTATCACCGAGCTTTTGCTTTAAGGATGAACGAATCGTTTGTAAATCCAGGCTCTCAATCAATAGCGTAGAGTACGGCTTAGGCAAATAAGACTCCTTTACAGTAACCGCATTTCTTAATTTTTCAATCTGATAACAAACTTGATACTCAGAACCTATCCGCATATTGTTTATTCCTT
>CAZEZI010000050.1:0-14886 GCA_964516315.1 uncultured Thioalkalispiraceae bacterium | reverse complement strand
ATTTTTCTACATTCTCGTTACATGTATATTACATTTTTTAATTAAGGAGGATTACAATGTTAGCAACACATTTAGATGCAGAAAGGCGTTACAATGAAATCAGGAAAACAGCACTTAGAGCAATTTCATCTCAAGTTCCACAAGGTTTATTATTGGATTTCAAACTTATTAATGAAGCAGCTTTAACTGCATCAAAAAAATGGGCTCTTTCTTCAGAGAGGCTTATCGATTGGAATTGGGTTAAAGGATATAGAACTTTTAAATTTCGTTATCCTAAAAGGTTTGAGCTGGCTCTTTGGCACAGGAACAAACTTGTAAGTTTGTCTTTAGGTCGTCCTACTTATGCAGGCACATCACTTCGTGCTTGATGTTATCGAAGGTAATCCAGGAGAAA
This sequence comes from uncultured Thioalkalispiraceae bacterium, assembly GCA_964516315.1. Classification (GTDB taxonomy): domain Bacteria; phylum Pseudomonadota; class Gammaproteobacteria; order UBA6429; family Thiohalophilaceae; genus SZUA-37. The sequence continues at coordinate 14,492 of CAZEZI010000050.1, read as the reverse complement.
GAGAAATAAAAGTATTTCCGGCTGTCATTGCAGCAATGGCTGTATATGCTTCCGCACTAGGAGCAGATGAAATCAGAGTAATGAACCCTATAAATCAATCAGTAAAAAAATATTATACTAACGAAGGTTTTACATATGTTTCGAATGGAAATTATTTATATAAAAGATTATCGGGGTTAATGCTATGATAGATAAAAAAGTAACATCAATGCATAATCATAGAAAAAAGAAAAAACCACCTTCACTGGAGGATGTGGCACGCTCTGTTGTAAAAACACACATGGAGCCCATGATCTCAAATTCAAACAAAGAACCGAAAGGTCTGGCATCTGGTGGATTTAATCTAGACGACGAGGAAAAAGATGATGAAACAAAATAAAAAATATATTCACATGTCAGAAGTTGAAAAACAGAAAACACCATTACCTAATGAAGTTACACCAGAAAATGCATTTATTAATGCTTTCAACTATTGCAATGCATGTAGCAGATAAATACAAACTTAAGGTGCTTAAATTAAAAGATAAGACATAAAATCATATCACAATATAAAATATGACGACTCAAGACACCATTCACCGGGCATTAAAACTCATGCTTGTTCTATCTGTATTAACTACCGGTGCTGCCTTTTTATATGAGTGGGATTTTTTTGAAAAAGGTATCAAGACTAGCGGAAAGATTATTTCATTTAACAGAAAAAAGTTCAGTTCTGCACAGGGAGATTCAATTGAAATGGAAATTCAATTTACTATTAATGGCCAACAAAAAACATTTTACAGTAGCAGAAATGTTATTGAACAAATAACAGGGACTTATAAACGTGGGGATACTATTCCTGTTGTTTACAATGCCAAAGGGTATCCGTCTGCAAAAATAGGCTATCTACAGCATTTATATAGCACTACTCTTGTATTTCTGGTCTTGTGGGTTCTGCTTTTCCTGGGGCTGGCATACGCTTACAACAGGGGGGGACAGGATTAAATTCTAAATATCTCCACCCCCTTTACCTAAAGGTTTAAGTTAATAGCACTTCTCAAATCTGATCGAGAGCTTTGCCACCCCACGGCCGTCCTTCAACGACCAGCTTATACATCTTATAGGTACACCATCGATCAGATGCGGCAAATGCATCACTTAAACTATAAGGTGTTCCACTGTGGAGAGCTGTCTCTGCTGCCCGCCATTTATCGAGATGGTCCTTACAGCAAAAGAAATTGGTATTGATGCACACGACTAAATAGTAAGGCGCATCGTTAGGAACCCGATCCTCAATCCAGATCCATATATCTTCAGGTGCATGTTTGGTTATTTTACTACCATCATCATTGTAACTAATCGTAATTTCATGATCACAGTATCTACACGCCGAGCGGATATCCAGCTTACGTTCCAGAGTCGGTGCTAATGTTAGTGCATCCATAGCACACGGAGAATATGCGATACGGCCACCTTCTGGGCGCACAATTCTATGAATAGTTGGAATAGCGGCTACGGGATAAAAGGCAATAACATTACTGAAAAACGGGTCCCGATAAATTCCAGCAACACCCTCGAAACCATCGAGCACCTGATTAATAACTTCTAATGGTTGCCCGGTCTTTTCCGAAACTTCTTCAAGTGATGGCATTCGGCCTTGTTCCAGCAGGGTATTACTAATAAAAACATAGACCTCACGCATGACAGGGCTAATCATTGATGGGTCTACTGGACCACAATTTTGCTCACAGGCGTTATCTTCGTTGTCAGTCATTTTTTTCTCGTATTGGTTGTTTGTTAGCCAAGACTATCACTTTGAAGTTTATAATGAAAATCGAATGGGCTTGAATAATCCCCACAAATTGAATACTGTCGGTCATTGCGAGTAAATAACAGAAGCTAAAAAATAAACGGGTGTCTAATATGTGGAAAATAATTAGAACACAAAAACCAGCCAGCAATGCCGATAATCGAGGCAAAGCTCGTTTAGCTTTTCAAAATCTCTGGGTTGCGGGAACCCTTGGTGCATTTTTTGTGGCTTTGGCAACTAATTTACCTTCACACATCCAGCAATTTAGCTGGTCACCTGATCCAATATATACATTTAATGTTTATCTTAAGTATGGGTATCTATTGTGGTTTCTTGGGTATTTTTTTATTTCAAATCTAAGAAATGAACTGCAGAAACAAGCAACAAAACGTGACTTGTTTTTTGATGTTACCCAATCTGTATTAGCATTAATATCAGCTTATGCTTTGGGCTTTATAGTTTCTGGAGTAGACATGGGGTTTTCAGCCTATATCATCGCAAATGCTGCAATATTTATAATATGTATTCTTTCATTGTGTTTTTATGGTTGTGGAGCAAGTGAAGGCGTCAATAGAATCAGGGTTTATGCAGCAATAATCGCTATTTTGTCAATTATTACTTTAAAATATGGTGCTGGGGCAGAACAAAGCCAGAACATCGCCCCTTATCTTATCGTATTCACACTATTGATATTTCATTGGTTATTGCTTTGGCCATATATTTTTATCCGCTTAGATCGAGAGGAATGGAAATAAAAGTGAGTTAGAAAAAGGTGTCTGACACCGGTAGCTTTTAACTAAAATATTAGAGCGAAAAACCAAGGAGAAAAGAGATGGAAAATTTCAAACTAATCGGCCTGGTATTAATAGCAGGCAGCATAACCGGGTGTGCTGCGTTTACCCCTAAAGACCTGGCTAACCCCAGTGAAGTGACATTAGAACAGGCTCTAACAAGTGTTGGTGCAGGCTTGTATCAAATGAAAAAAGCTCAAAAAGGAATGAAAACCGGCCTTATTGCCAGTAGCGTTAATGTTACATTTAAGTTGGCTGCTTCAGCTAAAGATTCCGGGAAGCTTACTATTGATCTATCCAGAGCAGTTGCTGCTGACCCTGCAACCAGCAATCAGTCTATAGGTGGTGAAAAAACAAGTGAATCCAGTGCAAGCCGTAGTAATGAAATTATAGTTAAATTTGTAAATGTACTCACTATCCCCAAAGACACATTGGCATATTCAAAGAGCGCAGATGAACTGGAAAAAATAATACTTATTCCGTCTGCTGGAGGTTGGACTACATTTGGAACCGGGATCAATAAAGATGAATTGTTAAAAATCATAAATTCACAGAAGAAATAATTATCAAATGGGGCAAAGGGATTTATAATTAACGACCTTAATAAATTAATCAAAGTAATCCCTTCGTTCTATTTTAAAACACAAGTTAAACCATAAAGATAATAATGTAATCAAAAGAATATCTAAAATGCTTACCCATAATGAAGCAGAAAGTTTTTATAACGCGTTTGGAATAAAGCAGGACAGACAATTCTATGAAACAAAAGCAATTAACACTCTAATTGAACAAGGCGAATTTAATACTGCAAAAAATATAGTCGAATTTGGTTGTGGAACCGGTAAATTGGCAGCTCGTTTGTTAAATACCATACTACCCGATGACAGTCATTATACAGCTGTAGATATTAGCCAAACGATGGTTACACTTTGTAAAGAAAATATTAAACCATTCTCAAAGCGTGCCCAGTGTTATAAAAATGGTGGTAAACCCTGCCTGAATATACAGGAGGAATCTGCCGATCGCTTTCTTTGTATTTATGTTCTGGACTTGCTTACAGAAAAAGATATAACACAGCTGTTAAACGAAGCCCACCGAATATTGTTACCGGGGGGATATTTATGCCTTGCCAGCTTAACCCATGGCATATCGTTTACTTCACGTATTGTTGAATATTGCTGGCGTGCTCTGTTTAAATTAAAACCATCTATTGTAGGTGGGTGTCGGCCAATAAATCTATCGGGATATCTGCGGAATAATAAATGGCAAATCATACATGACTCTACCGTTATATCTTATGCTGTTCCATCTGAAGTTGTAATAGCAAAAAAACTATAAGGGTTGAAATAAAGGTTAAGCAAACAACAACGCTTTAATTTTTAGCAGGCTCGTCACCTTCTTTCGCTTCAGGGGGTGCTTCCATATCAGGGACTTCATCCTCTTCTTCGCCATCTGCTTCGGTAAATTCTTTCTTTTGTGCCAGTGTTTGACGTAGCTGGTACATTTCATTTTTTACCCGTTTTTCTCCTTCTTTCGAACCGCCTTCATACATATTGGCAAATTCAGTTGTCATCCTTTCCATTGAGTCCATTGCAGCATCAAAGTCTATTTGTAGCTGTGCATTTTTTTCTTTTAATTCTTTTTTCTCTTCTCTTAAGTTCTTAATTTGTTTCTTAAGATCATGTGACGCACTATCACTACCTTCTTCCTCATTAGCAGAATTCGATTGCTGGCTGAAAATTTTGAGTGAATTATCCGCAAGTGACTGCATCTCTTTTTCCAGATCTAACAACGACTCCGGATTATAACCCATATATAACTGTGCAATATGCAGGTATACTTTTTTCTCTGACTCGATTAAGGTACCAACCAGTTTATCTTTTTCCGCCTCATCCAGACCGGTTGTATTACTAAAATGCTTTCTTAATGTTTTATCCCGATCAATAGCGTAACTCTTGACAGAATCCAGAAAACTTTCGGCAAGTTTTTTCTTTTTGTTTTGTTTACGAAAATTTAATATAAGAACAACGATTAAAATAACAGCCAGTAATGCAGCAATTTCTGACACAATAATCAGCGAAGTAAAAGAACCTGTACCGGCCTCACTCATAAATCCATTTCTTCCTGTTCGGCAACCAGTTTGGCTTTACGCTTGCGCCAGACGACATAGCCTATACCACCAATAATTAAAAATACAATATTAGCATAGATAATAATCATCATTGTTGATAGCCAGTTAAAACCCTGTTCTTGTTTGTCTGTATCTTTTTCGCTCTCTGCCGATTTTGCATCTTCAGTTTTTTCTTTGCCTGGTACCTCATCCGTAACCGGCATTGGAGGTGGTTCTGCTGCCTGTGAATCTGTTTTAACGACGGGCGTCGCTGTTGGCGTATCCAGTGACAAGTTCTGCTTACCTCCAGTTGATACTTCTAATATCTTGTCAAAATCGGCATGGAATGGTTTGTCATTTACCCGTGTGCCAACCAGCGTAACGGTTACCCGTTGCCCGGATAATTCTTTTGCTAACAACACCTGCCATTTATCATCATCATTCTGTTGTAATGTTTTCTTGCTACCATCCGGTAACGTTACCTGAATAGAAACCGTATGTGGAACCAGTAATTCCATTCGTGGAGCGACTTCGAGTGTAAATTGGCCATCGGCCTGCTGCACAATATTCAGGTCGGCCGGTGTTGCATGAACTTTTATAATATGTCGCACTTCACGTTCAAAGGCAGGGGATTTTGCCTGTATGGTAAGCGATATATCACCACTGGTCTGGTTAGTATTAAAGACCACACTGTAAACACCGTCTTTTGCCAGCCGGTCGGCACCGCTGCCATCGTCAACCATGGCTGTTTTACTTTGCTCGGTATTACCCGCAGCATGCTGTGTTGCAGGTTGTTCTGTCATAGCATGCTTGTAAACATTAAAGTTAACCAGCTTCAGCAACCTTTCCTCTGTTACCGTTTTTTCTTCCTGAATTAATTTTGCCGTTAAAGTCAGGCTGTCACCATACATAACATTATTAGGGAAGTTGCCCGTTACCAGTTTTAAGTTGGTAACCACCATGACACGGTTGTCGGGGTCAATGGCAGCCTTAATTAACCATTGACCTGCTTGTGGATCTTTACTGGAGATAAGGTCGTAACCGGTATCATGATGCCATTTTACCGCTGCAGGGTGTTTTTTATGGCTCCATGTTTTTTTATCTGGAGTAACCAGCTTTGTTTCCGAGTCACCCGGTTTACGAAATACCAGTACGGTCATGTCTTTAATCGACTTATCAATCGAGAAACGATTATCTTCTAAAGGAACGCTATCCACATTGGTCGACTTTTCAAAGATATGCAAAAAGACACGTTGCAAATCTTCGGCATTATCAACTGCTTCGTACCAGCCATCGGTTATCCCTGCCAGTGCTGCCATTAATTTTTTATCGGCATTTGCAGACAAGGCAATGGTATGAATAGACACACCGGCTTTTTTTAATTTGGGAACAATATTATTTAAAATGCGTTTACGTGAGGCTTCGTTTTGCTGTGCATTCTTTGAAATATCGACCATCCCGTCAGTCAGCAGAATTAAATGCCGCCGCTCTTTGCGATTGGGCTTTTCCCAGCCCTGACTGCTGCGTTTTAATGCTTCTTCAATATTGGTATATAAACCACGGGAATGTATTTTTCTGGATTCAAGCATGGCCAGTTTCTTCCACGCTGCAGTGACTTTGCCATGCTTTACCTGCATGTTGACGTATTTGCCAAATGTCCAGACACCTGACTTTGCTTTTTCTGGCATTAAACCAACCAGCATACGCAGTGCAGGTGCACGAAGATTTTTGGGGTCGTTGTTTTTCATGCTGCCGGACACGTCAATAACAACACGAACATCACTGACCGGCTCGCTCAAGGCAAAAACAGAATTTGCGGTGAGAGCAAAAACAAGAAAAAGACTATACGAAAAGCGCCGCATAGCCCATTTTTGAGAAAATACGCTTTTTAAATTCAACTGCCTGGATTCCTAACCTTTTATATAAGGATAGGACAAAAGCATTAAAAAGCAAAAAGTTAGGGGAAATAGTTAATGTAAAGTTTGGTTAGTGGTTAAACAAACCCAAATATTTACCTAGCCACCAAAAATGACCGATAAGAAGCTAAAAATGCTAAAAGCAATCAGCGCAATAATAAAAGTAAGCGGGAAATTCTGAAAAGTGAACCATTCTTTCATGATCTGTCCTCAATCAAGGTTATATATTAGTTAATTCTAATGTTATTGCACTGTAGATTCAACAATATCAGGCTTAAACACTGACTTTTATTGTAGACAATCCTGAATTAATCGCCCTGTTTTGATGGCTTTTCCTTATCGGAATCATCATTTTTAGCGGTGTATTTAGGGATAAGCGGATCGTCATCGTCCATTAAAATACGGTGTGCAGGGCCTTGCATGTCTTCAAACTGGCCTGATTTCACTGCCCAGATAAAGGCACCAATGGCAACACCCAGGATCAGAAGCCCCAGGGGGATAAGTAAGTACAAAATTTCCATATGCCTATCTTACCGCATTATGCCTGCGCCGTATGGTTTGTGCTGCCGGCTGTTTATTCGAGCGTACTTTCATTAAGCGCAAGGCATTGAGTACCACAATCAGTGAGCTGGCAGACATACCTATTGCCGCCAACCATGGTGCAATATAACCGAGTGCCGCCAGTGGCAGTGCGGTTAGATTATACAAAAGAGCCCAACCCAGATTTTGCTTTACAATAATAATAGTTTTTCGTGCATGCACGATGCTCTGTGGCAAATGGTTGAGGTTTTCACTAAGTAACACCATATCACTACTGGCTTGTGCCAATTCTGTTCCACTGCCCATCGCAACCGAGACCTGTGCGGCAGCCAATACCGGTGCGTCATTTACACCGTCACCCACCATCGCCACAACATGGCCTTGCTGTTGCAAGCTTTTAATAACCTTTAACTTATCATCAGGGCTTTGTTCGGCATAACGCGTTTTTATCTTCAGGGCAGCAGCAGTATTATCAACAACGTTCGTCTGGTCACCACTTAACAATATGGAATCAATATTCAATTCACACAATTGTGAAACCATTGCCTGTGCATCGTCACGCAATTTGTCTTCTAAAGTGAAAATAGCTAACCACTCGTGATCACTTGCCAGATAAATCTGTGATTTAATTTCATTGTCCTGCTGCACCGACTGAATATTATCTTGTATATCGTTCTCATCTGCACCCGCAAGCTCGGCAACCCAGCCCCGCTTGCCTATTCGGTAACGCCTGTTATTCATTACCGCTTCAACACCCTGCCCCACTTCAGCCGTTACATTATTACAGCTTAACAACTCAAACGATAAATGCTGGAACGCTTTTGCAACCGGATGTTCCGATGCCTGTTCTAAACTAAATGCCAGTTGCTGGCAATCATCAACAGATAAAGAACCCAGTAGTTTTGTTTGTTGCAAGGCAAGTTCGCCTTCGGTTACTGTGCCGGTTTTATCAAATACAAAGGTATCGACTTTTGCCAGCGTCTCCAGTGCGTGTGCACGTGTTATCAACACGCCTAAACGTGTTAGTGCACCGGTTGCCGCTGTCATCGCAGCCGGTGTTGCTAAAGAAAGTGCACAGGGGCAGGTCACCACTAACATCGACAGCACAATCCAGAAGGCACGTGTGCTGTCTATTTCCCACCAGACAAGGCCAACGGCCAATGCCAGAAGCAGGATAACCACAACAAAAACACTCGCAACTTTGTCGGCAACAAGTGCAATATGTGGCTTTTCAGTTTGTGCACGATCCAGTAGTCGCTGAATACCGGCTAAAACACTGTCCTCACCAATATGGGTAACTTGCAGAATAACAGGTGACTCGATATTAACCGTGCCACCGATAACCTTATCATTTTCTACCCGGCGTAAAGGATGCGATTCACCGGTTACCAGCGATTCATCAATACTGCTTTGCCCTTCTATAATGATCGCATCGGCTGGTATGGTTTCGCCCGGCTTTACTCTAAGGTGATCGCCAACCTTCAACTCATTAACCAGTACCTGTTCGTATTTACCATCTACAAATCGTGATGCCATGACCGGTAATAATTTTATCAGCGCATCGGCCACTTCACCGGAACGTTGTCTGGCTCGCAATTCAAGAAAACGCCCCACCAGTAAAAAGAAGGTAAACATGGTAACTGAATCAAAATAAACTTCACCTGAATTGGTTGCGGTTGCCCACACACTCGCCGCATAGGCACCACTAATCGCCAAAGCAACCGGCACATCCATGCCCAGTTGTTTACGCTGCAGATCAGACCATGCGCCTTTAAAGAAAGTTTGTGCCGAATAAAAAACAACCGGTGTTGCAATTAATGCACTCACCCAACGAAAGTACACTTTCATCTCGGCACTGATACCACTGTAGTCGCCTGCATACAGTGCAATCGCCAGCATCATCACCTGCATGGCACCCAGGCCCGCAACCGCGAGACGAATTAATGCGCGCTGTCGCTCTTTTTTCTGGATTTCTTCCTGACGGCCTGGGTCAAAGGGATGCGCACGATAACCAATATCAGATATCGATTTTAAAATATCACTAAGCTGGATCTGTGATTCGTCCCAACTAATACGTGCACGTTGGGTTGAATAATTAATAGAAAAAGATTGAACGCCCTTTAGCTGGCTCACATGTTGCTCGTTTAACCAGACACAGGCCGCACAAACGATGCCTTCAAGAATGAGTGATGCGGTTTTAATCTCAGGGTGGGATGAGGAAGAATGAACGAACTGCTTTTGTAAGTTGGTATTATTATAGAGTTCAAGTTGTTCCAGTTCTTCAGGAACCAGATTGTCTGCAGTAATAGATTTTTCGGTTCGATATTTATAATAATCATCCAGACCATTATCAACAATCGCCTGTGCAACGGCAGCACAACCGGGGCAACACATATCCCGACTTTCACCATGCACTGTAACCGAATAGGTTTGTGTTTCAGAACAGTCAAGGCCACAGTGAAAACATGGTTTTTTGTCGTTAGCCATTATTTGCGTATCTTTATATCAGGATAAAAATGTGAACAGGGGTAAACTACTAAGCCGGCTTATTCTGACACATTAGTGGTTGCATTTAAATTATAGTCGCCCTGCGGACTGTCAACTTTTAGTTTCAATTCCCAGCGGCCGGGATATTTCAAAGCAATATCCACACGATAAATTCCCGGCTTGAATTCTTTTAAAACAATGGCCTGATCCTGTTCGCTGGTGTTACCTCGTTGAAAACTGCCGCTCACCTTTGCATTGCTAATCGCCTGCTGCTTTGCATTGCGTAAGGATAACTGAAAGGTTGCGGTTTTGTTTGCAACCGGCGAGGCTAACCAGCCATATTTAACTTCCCAGCCACGTTGCCGCTGCTCTTCAAGACGTTGCTGGTATTGATTATACTGATCTTCTTTTTCATGAAAATTATGTTCAATAATGCCCGGGAAGTAAGAGCTTACATCGCCACCACTTTTTGGTTCAGGAATTAAAAACATCGATGACAGGGAATCGCTCCCCTGTTGAGCAACAGTAATAAACACACTATTAACACTCACCACCACCACAAAAAATCCAACGATTAACAAAGGCGCCCAATGCCATTTTTTTGTAACCCTGGCACCTTCTTTCTCATATTGTTTTTGTTGCAGAGCCTGACTGTGCAGAATGGTTAACAAGTAAAGTGTTACACCATAAATTGCAAATTGAATTGCAAAAATATCAACACCAGGCCAGTCGGCAATAAGCAATGGGATATAAATACTACAAAGAGCCAGAAAAGTAATCAATAAAGTAGCTAAGCTCTTGATGCGGCTAAAAAATCGTAAGGTGCTATGCACAATAACAATAAAAATAACACCAACAGCCAGCGTTAAAAGTAAATTATTCATGTTGTTTCCTGTTGCCTCTAATATTACTGATGGTTATTATTTAAAACCGCTTTGTTTAATAATTTTTTGGGGGTAAAAAAATTACCTTCATGTGTCCATACACTGCTTTTTTCATTTAAATTGGTAACCACAAATTCAAAAACCCTGTTTTCCTTAAATATATTCTTTGGCGACATTCTAACATTCACATGCAAAGTTGAACTGCTTGCGGCTGAAATATGTATCTTGTCGAAGCGCCCAAGGTCAAGAACAGCACCCTCCAACCCACGCAATGCAATGGCAAGCCACATTTCCCGGTCTGTTTTGTTGTTTATTTTAATCGCATATCGGTTCTGAATATCGCCATTCGACAAAACAACAAATAAAGGCTGGCGAACCTGCCGCACACTCACATCGACAACCGAACGTGTATTCAACCCCCAAAAGAAAATCACCGCCACAACAACCAGTGCCAACCCGTAAACAATTGTTTTGGGTTTGAAAATACGTGTTTTCCCACCCTGCATTTCATTTTCTGACGAATATCGGATTAAACCTTTTGGGTAGCCAACGGATGTCATTATCGTATTACAGGCGTCAATACAAAGTGCACAAGTGGTGCACTGGTATTGCAAACCATTTCGGATATCAATGCCGGTTGGGCAAACCTGAACACAATAGCCGCAGTCAACACAATCACCGTAGCCCTGCTGCCGGCGTTTATCGTGTTTAATTAATTCCTTACTAGGCTTGTGTCGCCCCTTATTACCTTCACCTCGTATTGAATCATAGGCAACAATAATCGTATCTGAATCAAACATGGCGCTTTGAAAACGCGCATACGGGCACATATAAGTACAAACCTGCTCTCTTGCAATACCTGCCATCACGTAGGTTGTGAGGGTCAGGAACACGATGGTAATAGCGGCAGCAAGCGGTGCCTTAAAGGTAAAAATTTCTACAATAAGATCCGGCGCATTTCCCCAGTACAGGGTAAAAGCAAGCCCGGTAAAAAAGGCAACAACTAACCACAAAAAATGGGTTAAGCCAATTTTAAATATCTTCTGTGCATTCCATTTTGATTTTGCCAGTTTAATTCTGGCTGGCCGCTCTCCCTGTACCCAGTGTTCAATGTGCATAAACACATCGGTCCACAATGTCTGAAAGCAGAAGTAACCGCAGAAAACGCGCCCGGCAATGCCGGTTACAAAAAATAACAGCAGTGCGGCAAACGCAAAAATTAAAGCCAGCCAGAAAATATCCTGAGCAAAAAGTGTAAAATCAAATATATCAAAACGACGTGCATTGATGTCAAAAATAACGGCTTGAGTCGGGCCATTCTCCCGTTCCCAACGTAACCACGGTAATAAAAAGTAGACACTGTAGGCAAGAATAACAATCGCAGATTTTACTTTCCGATAAAATCCTTTAACAGAGCGTGGATAGATTGCAATACGCTGCTGCTCCGGACGAGATGTGGACACTTCGTTCATATTGTCTATGTAGCAGAAAAGGAGTGCAGGTACTGATGTTCAGCCCCTGCACTCCCGAATGTATTTCCTCTTATATCTCTGATATAAAGTGGTGGTTTATTTACCACCACCTAACTGGTGCACATAAAAAGCAAGGATTTTAATCTGGGTTTCAGTTAAACGCTCATTCCATGCAGGCATTTTACGATTAACACCCTTTTTAATAATTGCTTTAACGGCTTCTTTTTTTGCTTTCAGGTTATCGCCTGCAGGTACATTAGCCAACGTCCAGACACTGTCGGTTAAATTGGCTGCCCCCATCGACTCCATACCCGAACCTGCTTTGGTATGACAGAAATAACAACCACCACTGGTGCCATTAAATATTTCTTTACCACGCGCTGTTTTAACAACATCTGTTTCATGTTTGGACAGACTTAAAACATATTCGGCAACATCGTCAATTTGTGTCGCATTTAATTTCGCACTAAATGCAGGCATGATGCCATTTCGCCCAGCCGTAATAGAGGTTTTGATTTTCTCGAAACTACCACCCCATAGCCAGTCATCGTCTGCAAGGTTCGGGTAAGAACCGACAACACCTGCTCCGCCAGGTTGGTGGCAAGCAGCACAGTTGTCTGCATACAATACTTTTGCCATTGAATAGGCAAAATTACTTTTTACTTCATCTTTTGCGATGTCTTCTATACTGGCAGAGGCGAGCTGATCCAGATATTTTTGTTGTTCAACTTCTGCCTCACGCATATTTTTTTCAAACAACGCACGTGTGTTCCAGTGTGTTTTTACCTGCTTACCATCGGCGGTTGTGTATTCAATGTCATTCATCACACCTTTGGTATAATCACGGCCAATCGGCCATGCTGGAAAAAAGATCCAGTAGACAACGGCGAAAACAATTGTTAAATAAAATGCCCACACCCACCAGTTAGGTAATGGGTTATTAAACTCCTGAATATCACCATCCCATGCATGGCCAGTGGTTTGAACCGCTGGCTTTTTAGTTTGCGATTTATTGCTATCTGATTTGTTACTATCTGTTGGCGCCATAATCTCTTACTCTCTAATCTTTGTCATCTTCTTCGAAGGGGATATTCTTGTACGATTCCAGACGACGTTTGCGTTTTTTGTTGCTATAAACGTAAATTATAATGCCAACAAATGTTACAAAGAAAAGCACTAAAGCAAATGGCTTGGTGTTTTCCAAATGTGTAAACCAGTTAAAAAAGTCAGCTATCATAATTTTTTGCTACGCGTACCTTTACAGGATATTTATTAACTCGGAACCTAGCGGAACGTTGAAAAATGCCCATCATCAAATTTCTTGAAATCAACCATCGTACCAAGCACTTGTAAATACGCCACCATTGCATCCATTTCGGTTACGTTGGTTTTATCACCATCATAATTATTTGTTAATGCCTGATTAACCAGGTTTGCTTCGGCCTGATTAATATCCAGAAATTCTGCAACATCTTTACCAAAGCGTTTCACATTATCGTCATATTCAGCCTTCGTTTCAGAATAAGGAACACCCACAATTTTTAATGCTTTCATGCGTGCTTCAATATCTTTATATTTAAGCTTGTTTTCCAGCAACCAGGGATAGTTTGGCATGATAGACTCACGCACAACGGAACGTGGTTTTAACAAGTGCTGCACATGCCACTGGTTAGTATACTTTTTACCCACGCGTGCAAGATCCGGCCCAGTTCGCTTGCTGCCCCATTGAAACGGATGATCGTATTTGGACTCGGCAGCTAAAGAGTAATGTCCATAGCGCAGAGCTTCATCACGAAATGGGCGAATCATTTGTGAGTGGCAAAGGTAGCAACCTTCACGCAAGTAAATATCACGACCACGTACTTCCAGCGGTGTATAAGGCCGAACGGTTTCGATACCATTCACTTTTACTTCTTCCACTGTATCATCAAGAAAATACAAAGGTACAATTTCAGCCAGACCACCAATACTGATTACAACCAGAGTTAAAGCAATCAGCCAGCCAGCATTTGTTTCTATCGTTTCATGTTTCATTCTGTAAAACTCCTAAACCGTTACTGTGCTGTTGCCATTTTATCGGCAATTTTTGCTTCAAATTCTGCTTTTTCATTTTTGGCCTTGCGTACCGTCATATACACGTTGTAGGCCATAACGATAATACCCAATACAAATAACAAGCCACCCAGCGCACGCATAACATAAGGAAGATGCAAACGCTCGACAGACTCAATAAAGGTGTAGGCAAGGTTGCCGTACTCATCAAATGCACGCCACATCAGACCCTGGCCAATACCGGCAACCCACAATGCGCTGATATAAAGAATAATCCCGACCACAGCCAGATAAAAATGTGTATTAATTAAACGCGTGCTGTACATGCTTGTTTCCCATAGGCGCGGAATTAAATGATAGAACGAACCAAAGGTAACCATCGCAACCCAACCAAGTGCACCGGAATGCACATGGCCAATTGTCCAGTCAGTATAATGTGACAAAGCATTCA
>CAZEZI010000049.1:0-14979 GCA_964516315.1 uncultured Thioalkalispiraceae bacterium | reverse complement strand
TCGTTTTTACAAAACGAAGTCGAATGGGGTGTTTTTAGTGTGGCCAAACTTGCTCAAAGCAGCGAGTTTTTAAACATTGCAGCACGTGTTTAGAAATTAAAACAATTTTAATAATAGTTAAAGTAAACGTACTCAGGAGTTTAAGATGAATACAGGAAGCAAGAATCGCCTGGCAGGTATATCGACTGATCGAATAATGCTTGTATTGTTTGCATTTCTGATTGCTTCGGTAGTTGCATTAGGTGTGACCTATATTTTCGTTGCAGAAGAAGCTAGTCAGGATAAGACCTACATCAGTAAAATTGGTGATCAACGAGTTATATCACAGGAAATAGCGAAACTGACATCGCAGGCTGCGCGCGGTAATCTGGCTGCATTTCCATTACTTCGTAAAGCACGTGATGAATTTCAGTCAATTCTGGAATATCAGCAAGGTGTTACGCCTGGTGCTGCCGGTAGCACAATGTCACCATTAAACGAGCTGGGTACATTATGGGCTGAATACAGACAAAATGTGGATGTTATTTTAGAGCGCCGCGAGGTGGTGGATTCAATGCGTTCTTATATTCAGGGCATTGATGAGCAAATTCCTTCATTATTGGCTTTAACCGATGAAGTTGTAGATACCATGGCGAAACAAAAAGCACCACCACGTCAGGTTTATATTGCAACACGGCAGTTAATGTTAACCCAGCGTATTTCAAGTAACGTAGGTAAAGTACTGGAAGGTGGTGAAGAAGCGGTAACAGCGGCAGACCGGTTCGGTCGTGATGCGGCTTTGTTTGGTCGGGTTGTACAGGACATGTTACGTGGTAATCCAAATTTACGTATCCAGAAAATTATTGAACCGAGTGCGCGTAAAAAGCTGCAACGTGTAGCGAAGCAGTTTTATAAAATTCGTAATCAAGTTGGTGCGATTTTAGAACGTTCACCTGAAATGTTCCAGGTGTCGGCTTCTGCGGAGGAAGTGCTGGAATCCAGTGAACTCCTGCATAACAAAATTAAAGAGGTTGCTAACAGTTACCAGAACGTAATTAATTCCCGCTGGACGACAACAGCCGCATCATTATTCGGGGTTTTATCATTAGTGTTTGCGGTTCTGGTTGGTTTTGTCTACTGGCGTGATTCGAAAATGACACTGGAATCTTCAGAAGGCCAGCGTGCGCTGGAAGAAGAAACCAATACCGCTAACCAGGAAGCGATTTTAAGATTGCTGGATGAAATGGGCGATCTGGCGGATGGCGATTTAACCGTAATGGCAACGGTAACAGAGGACATCACGGGTGCAATCGCAGACTCGATTAACTATGCGATTGATGCACTGCGTTCACTGGTATCGGCAATCAACGAGACAACATTGCAGGTATCCTCTGCGGCACAACAAACCCAGGCAACGGCGATGCATCTTGCCGAGGCGAGTGACCATCAGGCGCAGCAGATTACCGGTGCGAGTACTGCGATTAATGAAATGGCGGTTTCAATCGAAGGCGTATCAACCCATGCGAGTGAGCTTGCAGACGAAGCGCGTAAATCGGTAACCATGGCCAATACCGGATCCGATGCGGTACAAAAAACCATTAATGGTATGGACAGTATTCGTGAAACCATTCAAGAAACATCAAAACGGATTAAACGGCTCGGTGAAAGCTCGCAGGAAATCGGTGATATCGTTGAGCTGATTAACGACATCGCAGAACAAACTAATATTCTGGCATTAAACGCGGCGATTCAGGCGGCAATGGCTGGTGATGCGGGTCGTGGTTTCGCGGTGGTTGCGGATGAGGTTCAGCGACTTGCGGAACGTTCAGCCGATGCAACAAAACAAATCGAGGCACTGGTTAAAGGTATTCAATCGGATACTAAAGAAGCGGTGGCTTCGATGGAACAAAGTACCGCAGGTGTGGTATCGGGTGCGCAGTTAGCACAGGATGCGGGCCAGGCACTTGAACAAATTGAAACGGTATCTGAACACCTGGCGGACTTGATTCGAAATATTTCCGAATCGGCATCGCAACAGGCGAATGCGGCTTCGAATATTTCTGACACGATGAATGTTATTCAGGAAATTACAACGCAAACATCAGCCGGTACCAATGAAACTGCGGCATCGATTGGTAATTTAGCTGAATTGGCGAATGAGTTACGGCGTTCGGTTGCCGGTTTCAAACTGCCTGAATAGATTCAGATATAAAATAATATCTGGATATTTTAAACATTGATGGCATTAAAGAAATCAGGGCAGGCGGCACAACAGGCAGATGACAAACATCTGGCTGGTTTATGTGCGGAAGAAAATGCCGAGGGTAATAGCTGGCACTTGCAGTCACTACCTGAAATGGACAGTGCTTTATTTAATGATTGGGTCGAGTTAGTTGAATCACGCACAGGTATGCGTATACCTGAAAATAGAAAGTCATTTTTATTATCGAAACTTTCTATCCGTATGCGAGAAATAAAAGTTGCCGACTATCAGACCTATCTGGAATTTGTTAGTGATGAACAACGTGGGGTTGTCGAGTGGGAAACACTGGTTGACCGCCTGACTGTACATGAAACACGTTTTTGGCGGGATGACAGTATTTTTCAGTTGATACAAAAGGAATATATTGAAAAAAACAGTTTGCTTAATAAGAAACAATTAAACCTTCAGGTATGGAGTGTGGGTTGTGCAACCGGTGAAGAACCGTATTCACTGGCGTTATGGTTTGAACATTTTTGCACAATGAACAGTATTGAAAACAGGCAGGGCGTGCATGCAACTGACATTAGTCTGGCTGCACTGGCAACAGCACGTGAAGGTTTGTACCCGGAAAATCGTCTAACAAATTTACCGGATGGTTATTTAAATTATTACTTCTCTAAAGTAGAAAAAAGTAAATACAAGGTTAATGATAATTTAAAAGAAAGGGTATGTTTTACAAAATTAAATTTATTAAAAATGGATTCATTTCCATTTTCAGAATTCGACATCATTGTTTGTCAGAATGTGATGATTTATTTTGATCAGGCATTAAGAGTCAGAATTTTGAATGGATTTGCTAACCACTTGAAAGTGGGTGGTATATTAATTTTGGGTGCAGGTGAAGTATTGGGTTGGAATCACCCTAAAATGGAGAGTGTCACTTTCCAGTCAACACTTGCATTTCGACGTAGCTGTGAATAAAACGATTAATTGAGTGTAGTATGACCGTTAATAATGAGCTAGATATTAATACACTGAACTGGGTTAAGTCTGAAATTGACGAAACCATGGAACAGGCGCGCACCTCACTTGAGTCTTATATCGAAGATCAGCAAGATAAATCCCAGATTCTGTTTTGTATAAACTATTTGCATCAGGTGTATGGTACTTTACAAATGGTAGAGTTGTATGGTGCTTCGTTATTAGCTGAAGAACTGGAGCTACTTGCTAAAGCTATCCACAGTAATAACGTCAAGAACACGGATGAATCTTTTGAAGTTTTAATTCGCGGCAGTCTTCAGTTACCGGACTATCTTGAGAAGTTGCAAGCCGGGCAAAAAGATACTCCGATTGTTTTGTTACCTCTGTTTAATGATATGCGGGCGGCACGTAGCGAAGCATTGTTGTCTGAAACAGCATTGTTTAATCCGGACTTAAGTATTGAGCCGCCTGAACCTAAAGCTAAATCGGGCAAACAAGGTGAAATAACAAAACCTATAGCGGAACTGGCAAAAGAAAAACGCCATCAGTTTCACCGTGGGCTGTTAGGCTGGTTTAACAAAAAGAACGAGAAGCAGAGTCTTGGACTTATTGCGAATGTGCTTGAAGATTTACGCAATGTTTCGGAAGAGCAAAACACCAGCCGCATGTTGTGGGTTGCGGATGGTTTGATCGACAGTCTTAAGCATAAGGGAGTTGATGCAAGTGTGGCGGTTAAGTCTTTAGTTGGCAAAGTTGACCGTACGATTAAAAAGATAATTGATGGTGGTGAAGTTGCTCTGGCAATGGAACCGCCAACAGATTTATTGAAGAACCTGCTCTATTATGTTGCGGGTTCCTCTGCAACAGCAGAAAAAACAAGGCAGGTTAAGGATTTATTCAAATTAGCAGAGGTTATGCCAGACACACAGACGCTTGAAAAAGCCCGTGCAGATTTAAACGCACCTAATGTTGCGCTAATGGATACTGTGTCAGGTGTTTTAAAAGAAGATTTGCAGCAAGTTAAAGATTCGCTTGATGTCTTTATGCGCAGTGATGATCGAAACCCTGAAATTCTCAAACCGGTCAGTGAAAAGTTGACAAGTATGGCCGATACGTTAGGTATGTTAAGTCTGGGGCCACAGCGTAAAAACCTGCTTAAACAGGTAGAAGTTATTGATGGCATCACTAATGGTAGCCACTCTGTTAATGACGATGAACTGATGGAAATGGCTGCAGCCATTATCGGCATTGAAAATACACTTAATTCAATGGGTGAAGTGACGCAACGGCCGGCTGAAGATACGGCATCGGGTGATAGTAGTGTAACCATCAGGCAACCTAAAACCGCGGAACAACAGGAGCTGCTGGAATCTGTTGTTGCAGAAGCCAAAATTGATATTGCAGCAGTAAAAGAATCAGTGACTGATTTTAGTCGCCAGCTTAATCACCCGGAAGTGTTGAGTTCAGTTCCTGCCTTACTTGATAAAGTACGTGGTAGTTTGAATATATTACAACTGGATCGTGCGGCAGAGTTATTACTTAGCTGTAAAGGTTATGTTGAAAACAAGCTTATTCCATCGAAAACCATCCCTGAGCCGGAAACACTTGACTACCTTGCCGATGCCATCAGTAGTATTGAATATTATATGGAATCTCTGGTGGATAGCTGGGGTGAGCCAACTGCAATATTAAATGTAGCGGCAACCAGTCTGGAGCAGCTTGGTAAAGTGCTGGATGAGGATAAGCCAACAGTAAGAGATCCAAATACAAGTCAGGATCTTATCAATATTGATGCAGACGCTCTTGTTGAAGCAACAGATGATACCGTTATTAATCTGGCTGCTCCATCTGAGGCTGACATTGCTGCAATGAATGATAGCGTCGATGCGACAATCACCGATCTGGCTCAACCAGAATTTGATGAACCGGAAACGGTAACTGATTTGACCCAGCCTGATTTAGAGATGGGTGAACTGGATGAAATTTCTCTGGATTTAATTCAACCAGATATTAATGTATCGACAGAAGATTTGGAACTTGATTTGGCTTTTGAGCCAGAAGTGGCTGACAGTGATTCAAAATCTGCTGATACGGAACAGCTAACATCACTGGAGCTTGAAGGTACTCTGGAACTGGATCTTGGTGATTCATCCGATTTGGAAAGCAGTCAGGAAATTGAACGCCTGGATGAGGCTTTGGGTTTATGGTTTACCGATCCGCTAAGTAATGATGTTGCAGGTCTGGTTGTTGAAGTTATCAGGAGTATTGAAGAAAACTTTAATGGTGATAATAAAGATACAGTATTAAAAATCACCAGTGACATGAAGCAGACCATTCAGCGGGTTGCAGGTAATGAAGAAGTCTTTAGTGATGACACTGAAAAGAGCCTGCTATGGGCGCGCGATGAATTATTAAAACATACCGCCGGTGCATCGGCAGTCATGTCAGATGAAAGTGCTACAGTTGCTCCGCCATCAGGGCCTGAAAAAGAAAACATTACAGAAACCTCTGCAGAATTTTCTCTTCCGGAACAGGTTGCTTCTGCACAAAGGATACCTGAGGAAAATGAACCAGCAAAATCTTCACCACCGGTTGAGATAGATGAAGAAATTTTCGGGATATTCCTGGAAGAGGCTGAAGAAGAATATGAAAATATTTCAAGCTTGTTGCCCTTATGGAAATCTAATCTGGATGATCTAAAGGCACTTAAAGACATGCGGCGCTCTTTTCACACTTTAAAAGGCAGCGGCCGTCTGGTTGGTGCAAACGATTTAGGTGAATTTGCATGGGCATTTGAAAACATGCTGAACCGGGTTATTGATAAAACCATTCAACCAACAGCCGAGTTACTGGATTTAATGGAACGTGGTCGGACTGCTCTACCTGTTTTGTACGATTTGCTTAAATCATCCAAACGTCCCGATCAGAATATTTTTTCGTTAATGGAGCATGCCGATTCTTTACGTCGGGGTGAATCTTTTACGCCACTGACAGAAACAATATCATCAGTGAGCATACCGCAGCCAGATTTATCGACTCTGGATACGCCATCAATGGATTCTATTGAATTAAAAGTTGATAACTCGCTTGATAAAATACCACGTCCAGAAATTGATTCAGTTCTTCTGGAAATTTACCGCAAAGAAGTAGCAACGCACTTACAGGCATTAAAGCAATATATAACTGACTGGCATGAAAATAATATTCATGAGGTAACCGAACCTTTATTCAGGGCATTACATACATTAACTGGTAGTGCGAGAACCACCGGTGTACAGGTTGTAGCAGAATTATGTTTGCAGCTGGAACACTATATTAAAATTCTACAGTCAGAAGAATTATTTGTATCAAATGACGGCATCGAACTGTTTGAAGATTCGGCAAACCGTATTGAGGCTATTTGCGCGCAACTTGGCGAGCCCGGTGATAAGTTATATATAACAACAGATCTTGTTCAACGTATTGAAACATTGATCAATGTATTACAACAGTCGGTAGCGACGCAGCACTCCGCTGAAAAAATTGAAGCCAGTGATATTGACGTGGCTGAGTCCAGTGTGGAGCCAGATTTAAGCAATATATCGTCATCAATAGAACTGCAAATGGATGATGATTATGATGAAGAGCTTCTGGAAATTTTTATTGAGGAAGGCACAGAAATTCTTGATGAAAGCGAAAATACCTTACATGCATGGATAAAAGACCCCGACAATAATGAATATATAGAAGCCATACAGCGCCAGTTACATACCTTGAAAGGTGGTGCAAGAATGTCTGGCGTTACCGCTATTGGTGACGTAAGCCATCAACTGGAATCACTGATTACCGATATTGTGGCTAACGCCACAGCCATGTCGGATGAAATTTTTGCTGTTATTCAGCATGCACAGGACAGCCTTGTGAATATGCTGGAGCAACTTAAAGCGCATCAGCCCCTTTCTTCCGGGCGGGCTATTATTGATGAAATTGGGGTACAAAGAGCCAGGAACAGAAGTAATGATTCAGATGGAGCTGAAGATCCTGGTTCTGTTGAAAATATTTCTCCGACGGATGAAGAAATCAAAATTTCAATTGAGAATCTGGAAATAAACGAGCTGGGTGAGAATAGCCTGTCGATTGAAATAGGCTCAGAAGATGACAATGCTGTTGAGAAAAAAGATCTTAATGATCTTTCTATTGAATTAACAGAAGAGCTCACTTCGCTGGCAGATGAACTGGATGATATACAGCTTACAGGTATTGAAGTCAGCGAAGATTCATCGTTATCGCCGGATGATTTGTTAGCAAATAACCTTGAGTTAGAAAGTGATGGCGAGGACACGGAGGTAATTGAACAACCGGTCTTTGCTGAATCTGCTACAGAGTCATCATCAGATAGTACGGTAGCAAATATCGAGACAACAGAAGAAAGCAGCCTGCCATCACTTGATCTTGATGCTGAGCCAGCACCACAAAAAACAGCACCGGCGGAACAGGTTCGTGTTCGGGCGGATACTTTGAACAATCTGGTTAACTTTGCCGGTGAAGTGAGCATTTATCGTTCACGTCTGGAGCAGCAGGTTAACTCATTCCGTTTTAACTTGCAGGAACTGGACGAAACTGTTGACCGGTTCCGTGGGCAGTTGCGTAAGTTTGAAATTGAAACAGAAGCACAGATCCAGACACGTAAAGAAGAAAAATTATCTGCAGAGCATGAACATTTTGATCCATTAGAGTTTGACCGTTTTACACAAATGCAGCAAATATCGCGTTCTATGCTTGAGAGTATGAACGATATTGACAGTTTGCGTAGCATATTGGCCGGATTAAATCGTGAATCAGAAACATTACTGGTACAGCAATCACGGGTAAATACTGAATTGCAGGAAGGGCTGATGAGCACACGTCTGGTGCCCTTCGCAAAACAGTTGAATCGTTTAAAGCGTATTGTACGACAAACCTGCAAAGAGCTGGGTAAACAGGCCGATATTGGATTTGATGGTGCCGATATTGAGCTGGATCGTAATATTGTTGATCGGGTGATGCCACCAATTGAACATATGTTAAGAAATGCCATTGCACATGGTATTGAAATGCCGGCACAACGTAAAGCAGCGGGTAAACCTGCACAAGGTACGATTCATTTTGATATGAGTCGTGAAGGTGGTGATGTTGTTATCCAGATTACTGATGATGGCGCAGGGATTGATTTTAACGCGATTCGTAGTAAAGCGATTGAGACTGGTGTGATAAAGGAAGGCACCAGAGTATCTGAAAAATTCCTGCTGGATTTAATTCTGGAATCCGGTTTCAGTACTGCAGAGGAAGTGACACAGATTGCGGGCCGTGGTGTTGGCCTTGATGTTGTTAATAATGAAATTAAACAATTAGGTGGTGTGCTTAATATTGATACCACACATGGT
The DNA here is from genome assembly GCA_964516315.1 of uncultured Thioalkalispiraceae bacterium. Taxonomy (GTDB): domain Bacteria; phylum Pseudomonadota; class Gammaproteobacteria; order UBA6429; family Thiohalophilaceae; genus SZUA-37. The sequence goes on along the minus strand of CAZEZI010000049.1, from coordinate 6,414 downwards.
GAAGGCACCCGATTTACGATTAGTATGCCGTTATCGTTAGCTGTTAGTCGTGCCTTAATGGTTTATGTTGGTGACAGCATGTATGCGGTACCATTATTAAGTGTTGAAGGTGTTGAACGTATTTCGCATGAAGCACTGGTTGATCTGCAATCAGAAAAACATTCAACTTATAAATGGTTAGATGAAGAATTTCATTACATTCATTTAGGTCAATTAATGGATGGTGTAACTCCAGGCTTACCGGGTGAAGGAAATAAAGCTGCTTTACTTATGGTTCGAAGTGGTAATTACCGTGCCGCATTGCATATCGAGGGACTGGTGGGTAGTCGTGAAATTGTAATTAAACCAGTTGGACCACAACTTAGTACCTTACGTGGTATATCTGGTGCAACTATTATGGGTGATGGTAGTGTTGTCCTTATCCTTGATTTAGGTGTGTTGATTCGAATAGCGTTAACAACGGATGAACAAAATTATCTGGAATCAGAAGTACAGGCACAACTCGACGTTGCTGAACCTGTTATCGAAGAAGAAAAAATGCAGACTGTGATGGTTGTTGATGACTCGATTACAGTGCGTAAAGTAACATCGCGCTTCCTGGAACGAAATGATCTGGAAGTCATCCAGGCAAAAGATGGTGTTGATGCGCTAACTCAACTGCTGGATGTGATCCCGGATGTCATGCTGTTAGACGTGGAAATGCCACGGATGGACGGTTTTGAGCTTGCGATTAATATGCGCAATGATGAACGGCTGAAGGATGTTCCTATTATTATGATTACTTCCCGAACAGGGCAAAAGCATCGTGATCGAGCGATGAATATAGGTGTAAATATGTATATGGGTAAACCATATAATGAAGCAGAATTACTGGAAAACATTCACTCATTACTTAATGTAGATAAATAATATTAGAATATTTTATGGATACGCCCGACACATACGCTAAGCGACCTGTGAAAAATTCATCCATGATATCCTCTATGCTATCTCAGGAGCTAAGCCAGATACGTATTGCGGTGGTATCCAATTCTGTTTCACAACGCAAACAGCTTAAAGAAGCACTCGAAAATGTAGGTTTGAACATTGTTATCAATGAACCTCTTACACCAACGTTTGTAAGAAAACTTGATTCAATTAATGTAGATGTTATTTTACTGGATCTTGACGAACACAGTGATTATGAAGATATCCTGGATTCACTATTAGATAATCATTCTACCCCTATCATTTTTAATGACGTTTCAGTGCTAACGCTGAACGAGCCTCAGGTGTTAGCGCGATGGTATGGTAAATTATTAAAAAAAATATCATCATCGGTTGGCCAGAATACCATTGCCGAAAAAACCTATGCTGATCACTATAACCAAACATCAAGCCAGAAGCTCAGTATTTTGAACAGAGGTACCAGGGCTGAAGATAGTTTAGCCAGTAATCTCTGGGTTCTGGGTGCATCACTAGGCGGCCCAGATGCCGTTAAAGAATTTTTTAAATATCTGCCTTCGGGGTTACCCGTTGCTTTTATTTTAACCCAGCACCTGGGTGCCAATTTTATTGGCTTGTTGGCAGAACAGCTTAATCAGGTAACAGATTATAATGTATTAACACCTTCGGCGGGGCATGTTGTCCGACATAATGAAGTGATTGTGATGCCGGTTAACGAGCGCCTGACAATTAATCCGATTGGTGCTATTGAACTTAAGCCGATTAAACAGGAACAACAATATTCACCCTCTATTAACATGGTATTGAGTGATATGCTTGCACATTATGGAAAAAACACCGGTACCATTATTTTCAGTGGCATGGGGGATGACGGCCTTAAAGGATGTGAGGAGTTGCATAAAAAAGGTGCAATGGTCTGGACACAATCTTCAGACAGTTGCGTCATTAGCAGCATGCCAGAAAACATTGTGGAAAAAGGGTTTGTCAGCTTTACCGGCAGTCCAAGGAAATTAGCAGCAAAATTATATGATTATTTGCGTGATGATTAAATTTAAATTCTTATACATGTGGGGTGAATAATGGGCGATGTGACATATATTGATTCTCAACGTAAGGAAATTACAAATACAGTAGATAATTTATCTGCTGTTATTCACTGCCTGATGATTGCATTAACCAATGAAACAATATTGTTACCCAATGCAGCCGTTGCCGAAGTGGTTAGTTTTATTAACCCTGAACCTTTAGACGGATCGCCAAACTGGTTTTTAGGCCGGATTACATGGCGTGAACGTCTGGTGCCATTAATTTCATTTGAAGATGCGAGTATCACTGCCAGTGGTGAGGCACAGAATATTCAGAAAGGTAACCGTATTGCGATTCTAAATACTTTAAACGGCAATGCTGCAGTACCGTATGTTGGGATTGTTGTTCAGGGTATTCCACGTTTAAGTGTTGTTAGAAATGACAGTATAACGACAATTGAGGCCAAACCGCAGAATCGACAATCGGTTTCTGAAATAGTCGATGTTGAGGGGCAGTCGTTAGTTATTCCTGATATTGATGATTTAGAAAAGCGTTTACAAAGTTTACACACCTGATAACTTTTTGCGCTGAAGACTTCAGCTGCCTAAATCACCCCATAGCAATTGTAATGCCGAAATAGCTGTAATCGCAGCCGTTTCTGCGCGTAATACACGCGGGCCAAGTCTTACCTGTTCAAATCCATGTTGCACAATATTTTCAAGCTCCGGCCTGCTAAAACCACCCTCGGGTCCAATGATTATCCGGATGCTCTCACAGTGGATGAGTTTATCCAGACTTGTTGTGGCTGCGGGCTCAAAAACAATACCCGCTGTATCAGATGACTCTAACCAGTTCGAAATATTTTGCAGTGCATTAAGCCTGGGTAAAATATTACGTCCTGATTGTTCACAGGCACTTTGTATTATGCCTTGCCAGTGAGCCTGGCGTTTTAATTCTCGTTTACTATCGAGTTTTATGGTTGAACGGTCAGCAGCGAGCGGGGTAATACAGGCTACACCTAGCTCGACAGATTTCTGGATAGCAAAGTCAAGTTTATCATTTTTTATCAGGCTTAAGCCTAACTCAATATGTAATGGTGAGGTAGTGTGGTTTTGTTGTTGTTGTTCAATGGTTATCGATGTTTGCTTTTTTTCTATACTCTTGATATGTGCACTAAATTCATTACCCTGCGCATTAAACACGATAAGTTTATCTTTTTCCCGTAAGCGTAGAACATTCACAACATGCCGATGTGCTTCGGTTGACAACGGGATAGTACTACCACTATCCAGTGTTTGATCCAGATAAACACGAGGGATACGCATTTTAATTTAAATTTGTGACAAGTTTAAATTATTCCATAAAGCTGTGGTTGGCCCCGTCTGGTTCATGGTGTAAAAATGTAAGCCGGGTGCACCGGCTGCGAGTAATTGTTCACACAGGTGGGTAACAACGTCTTCACCAAAACTTCGTATGGACGCTTTATCGTCACCATAGGCTTCCAGACGTTTGCGGATCCAGCGAGGAATTTCCGAACCACACATATCAGAAAAACGAGCCAGTTGAGTGTAATTTGTAATGGGCATAATTCCCGGTGTAATGGGAATAACAACACCACGTTTTTCACAGGCATCAACAAACTGAAAATAGGCCTCGGCGTTAAAAAAGTATTGCGTTATTGCACTGTTTGCACCCGCTTCAACTTTTCTTTTAAAGTTATCAAGATCGACCTCGGCATTTACTGCTTGTGGGTGAAATTCGGGGTAAGCAGCCACTTCAATATGAAAATGGTCATTATACTTGTCACGAATAAAAGCGACTAATTCGTTGGCATAGTTAAAGTCACCATGACGGCCTGCACCTGCTCCAGATGGCATATCACCCCTTAAAACAACAAGTTGCTTAATACCATTATCTTTATACTGTTCAAGCAGGCTAATAATGATTTCTTTATTCGTTCCCATGCACGATATATGCGGGGCAGCATTAAAGCCGGCCTTTTGTATATCGAGTACTGTCTCCATTGTACCGTCCTGTGTGCTGCCACCGGCACCAAAGGTAACAGAGAAATACTTTGGATTGAGTTTGCCTAATTCTGAACGTACTGTTTTTAGTTTTTCTGCACCTTCAGGTGTTTTAGGTGGGAAAAACTCAAAGCTGAAATGTTTGGGATGTTTCTTTTGTGAGTCCATATTTAAAACCTTTTAAACCACAACAGACACGGAGAACACGAAGAAAATCAAAAGATATTTAAAATAACTTTTTTATAGTGTTTTTCGTTGTGTTCTCCGTGTCCGTTGTGGTTAACCTATTATTTAATAACGATAATGATTCGGTTTAAAAGGCCCTTCAACCGGTACACTAATGTAATCTGCTTGCTCTTGAGATAACGTGCTTAAGTAGGCACCCACTTTTTGCAAATGTAGACGTGCTACTTTTTCATCAAGAATTTTAGGCAGTATATAAACTTCATTCTTGTAGTTATCAGAGTTTTTATAAAACTCAATTTGCGCCATTACCTGATTAGTGAACGAAGCAGACATAACAAAGCTTGGGTGGCCTGTTGCACAACCTAAATTAACCAGGCGTCCTTTTGCCAGCACAATAATCTTTTTGCCATCAGGGAAGATAACATGATCAACTTGTGGTTTGATTTCAGACCATTCATATTTTTCAAGGGAAGCAATATCAATCTCGGAATCGAAGTGGCCAATATTAGAAACAATCGCTTCATTTTTCATTTTTGCCATATGGTCATGGTTGATAACGTTCATGTTACCGGTTGTGGTAACAAAAATATCACCTTGTGAGCAGGCTTCATTCATATCGACAACACGGTAGCCTTCCATTGCTGCTTGTAATGCACAAATTGGATCAATTTCTGTAACCCAAACTGTTGCGCCCATGCCTTTAAATGCCTGTGCACAGCCTTTACCCACATCACCATAACCCAAAACAATGGCAATTTTACCGGCAATCATCACATCGGTTGCACGTTTGATACTATCAATTAAAGATTCACGACAACCGTATAAATTATCAAACTTGGATTTAGTGGCTGAGTCATTTACATTCATTGCCGGAAATAATAATTCACCTTTTTTCTGCATCTCATATAAACGATGTACACCCGTAGTGGTTTCTTCTGTTACACCTTTAATACTGGCTGCAATATCACCCCAGACAGTTTTACCTGGTTTAATAGTGCGACGCAATACATCAAGAACAGCTTTGTATTCTTCGTTGTCATCATCTTTTGTTGCAGGGATAGCGCCAGCTTTTTCAAACTCTACACCCTTATGAACTAATAAGGTTGCATCACCACCATCATCAAGAATCATGTTTGGCAATTTGCCATCTGGCCATAATAAGGCTTGTTCGGTACACCACCAGTATTCTTCGATAGTTTCACCTTTCCATGCATACACAGGAATACCCTGGGCCGCAATTGCAGCGGCGGCATGATCCTGGGTTGAGAATATATTGCAGGAAACCCAACGAACTTCCGCGCCCAGTGCAACAAGTGTTTCGATAAGCACAGCGGTCTGGATTGTCATGTGGATACTGCCCATAATACGGCAGCCAGCGAGAGGTTGTTCTTTGCCATATTCTTCACGCAATGCCATCAATCCGGGCATTTCAGTTTCAGCAATGGCTATTTCTTTGTGGCCCCATTCTGCGAGGGAAATATCGGCAACTTTATAATCTGTAAACGAGTCAGGAACGGCGTTCATCGTCATTCTCCTTCAATAGTTCAAAGTGGAATGAGCGCCGTTTATCCAGTAAATGGATCTGCCTTTTCTGAGCCTGACGAAAACCGGTTTCGCTGCAGCGCCCCTCAAAAAGGACAGTAGAAATTAAAAATGTAAGTATAGTACCTTTTTATAGATGGTGCTATTTGGAATAGTCATTTTTTAAAACCACGGTGACACAGCGGACACGGCGAAAGTCAGGTAACTGAAGAACCTGTCATTGCGAGCGATAGCGAAGCAATGACCAGGTTTAATCTTAATGAATTTTTGCCATGTCCGCTGTGTTGCGGTGGTCAATACTTAAAAATCTAGATCCCTGCCGCATCCTTCAATGCATCGGCTTTATCCGTGCGTTCCCAGCTTACGTCGATATCTTCACGGCCAAAATGTCCATAGGCTGCTGTTTTCTGATATATCGGTTGCAGTAAGTTGAGCATATGAACAATACCACGTGGACGTAAATCAAAATGCTCCCGCACCAGTTCAACAATACGCGCATTGTCAACTTTACCAGAGCCAAATGTTTCAACGCTGATAGAAGTTGGCTCGGCCACACCAATGGCATAGGAAACCTGAATTTCACAACGGTCAGCTAAACCCGCTGCAACAATATTTTTGGCAACATAACGACCTGCATAGGCAGCAGAACGATCTACTTTTGATGGATCTTTACCAGAGAACGCACCACCAC
>CAZEZI010000048.1:0-15087 GCA_964516315.1 uncultured Thioalkalispiraceae bacterium | reverse complement strand
CACCATATAAGGCTATGATTAATAAACAAATTATTAGAATGTAAACACTATGAATCTTATCCGCTTACTTGTTATCGTCGCTATTATCTGGCTGGCATACCGTATGTACCAGAACTGGCTAACCAATAAAAAAGCCAGCACTCATAAGCAACAAGCAAACAAACCAGACATAGAAAATATGGTGCGATGTTCAACATGTGGTGTACATATACCTGAACAGGAAGCACTAAAATTGGGCAAACAATTTTTTTGTTGTGAAGCACATAAGAAATAAAATGGTAGATAAAAACAGTAGTCTGCTCAATATACTCAAGCTATGGCAACAAAAAATACTTTTACTCTGAACCCACCGACACTCAATGCGCAAGGAAACGAGCAGCACATTGATGCGTGGAAACCGTTAATCTATTTAAATATTTACCGTACCACCCTTTCTGCTTTTTTTCTTTTTTTAGCTATTACAGAAATTACATTTCACCCACTCGGTAGTCTCAATGAAAGCTTGTTTACCCAAACAAGCCTTTATTATCTTGTGATCTCTTGCCTGTTCTGGATGATGATTCAATTACGAAAACCCCGCCAGCTAATACAAATCCACAGTAGCGTTCTGGTCGACTGTGTTGCCATTTTGTTATTAATGCATTCAAGTGGTGGTATTCAAACGGGACTGGGCACCCTGCTTATTATTACTGTTGCTGGCAACAGCATGATTGTGCCATTTCGCTCTGCGCTTTACTTTGCGGCACTGGCCACCATTACCTTGCTCGGGCACCAGCTCTTTAGTCATTACACCCAGAGTGAACCAACCTCGGGTTATACATATGCCGGTATTCTTGGCGTTATCTTTTTTAGTGCGGCGGTTATTTCCCACAAACTATCGATTCGATTAAATGAAAGTGAAGCACTTGCAGTCAAGCGTGGTGTTGATCTGGCCAACATGGCGCAGCTTACAGAACATATTATTCAACGAATGCAAACCGGTATTCTTGTTGTGGATAACGATAATGATGTAAGGCTGATTAACGAGTCCGCCTGGCATATGCTCGGCATGCCATCAACAAGCAGACTGCCTAATCTTTCGGCTATTGTGCCAGAACTTGTTCAACAAGTGACGCAATGGCGAAAAAACAGTGACTTTGCACCACAGGTTATTCGCCCAACCCCACTACACGCAAATGTAATGCCCCGTTTTGCTAAAATCACACACGATAACAAATCGGGAATACTCATTTTCCTGGAAGATACATCCGTAATGGCACAACAGGCACAACATCTTCAACTGGCCGCACTGGGACGCTTGACAGCAAGTATTGCACATGAAATACGAAATCCTCTGGGTGCCATCAGCCATGCCGGTCAACTACTGGAGGAATCTGCTAATTTAGACAAACACGATAAGCGACTGACACAAATTATTTCGGATCAATCCGCACGCATGAACACCATCATTGAAAATATTATGCAACTGGGTCGTCGCGATCACTCACGACCAGAAGTTTTTGAGCTTAAAAAGTTTTTACAGACATTTGTAAACAGTTTTATAGCCAGCCAGTATTTTGATAAAAAAACACAACCGGTGCAAACCCATATAAAAAATCAAAAGGAAATTTTTGTCGACATAAAACCTGCTGATGTAAAGATTCGTTTTGATATTTCGCATTTAGAACAAATATTAACAAATCTTTGTGAAAATGGTTTACGCCATAGTAAAGACCATACTAACAATCCAAAAATAGAACTACGTGGTGGCATTACGCCCGAGTTTAACCGACCGTTTCTTGATATTATTGATCATGGTATCGGTATGACGGCAGAAACTGCACAACATATTTTTGAACCCTTTTTTACAACAGAACCCACCGGCAGCGGTTTAGGCCTTTATATTTCACGTGAACTGGCAGAATGCAATCAGGCACGAATGAATTATATTCCTGTTGCAACCGGCGGCAGTTGTTTTAGAATAACCTTTCAGGATCCACGGCGCAGTATAAGTTAATGACTAAAAAAACAAGCTTTAAAGCACTCATTGTTGATGACGAACCGGATATTCGCGAATTGCTGGATATTACTTTGTCACGCATGGATATTGATACTCAAACAGTAGAAGATATTACACAGGCAAAAGTTTGCCTTGCTAAATCTGATTTTGATTTATGTTTAAGTGATATGAAACTGCCAGATGGTAATGGCATTGATTTTGTGCGTCATATATCAGAAAACTATCCTAATCTACCTGTCGCCATGATAACGGCTCACGGTAATATGGAATCAGCTATCGAAGCACTTAAAGCCGGCGCTTTCGATTTCGTATCCAAGCCCGTTGATTTAAAAATACTTCGCAATCTGGTTTCAAGCGCACTTAAACTTAAAAATAAAACCTCTGAAAAAGCTATTCATTCCGAGCAGGCACTGTTGGGTAAATCTGTCGTTATCGAAAATACCCGTAAAACCATTATAAAACTCGCACGAAGCCAGGCTCCTGTTTATATCAGTGGTGAATCCGGTTCAGGCAAAGAGCTGGCCGCAAGACTTATCCATGACAATGGACCACGAAAAACCCAGCCCTTTGTACCGGTAAACTGTGGCGCTATCCCGTCTGAGCTGGTCGAAAGTGAATTTTTTGGCCATAAAAAAGGCAGTTTTACCGGCGCAACCACTGATAAAACCGGACTTTTTCAGGCTGCAGACGGCGGCACACTTTTTTTAGATGAAGTTGCCGATTTACCTTTGTCCATGCAGGTAAAATTATTACGCGCCATACAGGAAAAAGCCATTCGTCCAATTGGAGAACACTCTGAAACGCCCATTAATCTCCGTATTTTAAGTGCAACACATAAAAATCTACAGCAACTGGTTGAAGAAGGTGAGTTTCGGCAAGATTTATTTTATCGTATTAATGTAATTGAATTAAAAGTCCCCTCACTGCGCGAACATACGGATGACATCCCATTGCTTGCACAACATATCTTGCGAAAGATAGCAAAAGAATGGCAAACCGATGTTGTTAAATTATCCAGCGCAGCAATAAAATCATTGCAAGCCTACTCCTTTCCTGGAAATGTTCGTGAGTTGGAAAATATTCTTGAACGTGCAATGACACTCTTTGAAGGCAATACAATTGCCGTAGAAGACTTACAGCTTCCGGAAAATACGGCAACAACAGATTCAACCCCGAAAGATATAAGCCTTGTTAACTTAAGTCTTGACCCGGCTCTGCTTAACACCGAGAAAAAGGCCATTATAAAAGCACTGGAACAAACAAAATATAATAAAACAGCTGCAGCAAAAGTACTGGGGATTACATTCAGAGCTCTACGTTATCGAATTAAAAAATTAGGTATCGAGTAATATCCCCATCCCTTACCAGTTTGTTAACTTGCCTTTAGATTGATAACGATACTTGCCGGTTGCATCGCGCTGCCCAAGAAAACGCAAACCCGTTTGCAAATCCTTTGAGGCACTGTTTCTGGCGCCCAGCCCAAGATTAACGGAATAAAGACCATTGCCTTTTATTTTAATATTACCGTCAAGGATCAACGGCCCACCCTGATCGGTTAATACAAACTGACTTCCGTAAAGTTGTGGCGAAGCCTGAATTAAAATATCACCATACTCAATACGTTGAGGGGAGACCAGCCCTGCCTTTGACACAACAATGCGTGATTTGAGGTTAATGCGGCTTCCTTTTACAAGTGACAAAGAGTCGATATGCATATTAACATCACCGCTGAATCGGGCAGGAAAACCATACATTACAGGCGTAAGTAAATCTATCGGGAATGTAGCAGTGAAGTTATCAACCTTGATATCTCCAAAAACTGAAATAGCAATGGTTCCTGTACCCGACACAGTACTGGCAGAAGCCTGTTGATTTTTAACCTTTATATAAACACTTAGCCTGCCTAAAAACAAAGGTAACAAATTCAAATCCCAGTCCAGTTGACCAATGTTTATTCCCGAAATATGTACACTACTGGCACTACCCGACCAAACTGTTCCTGTGACAGAAGAAAACTGAAGTTGCCTGTTTAACTGTGGATTATTTTTAATGAATGAAAAACCAATACTTGCAGGTAAGGTTACAATTAAAAATACAACATACGAAATAACAGCAAATACTGTATAGCGTATATATTTACGCTTTAACTTTTGTTTACGCCTACGTCGCTTACTGCTACGCGATGTTTTCGATTTAAAACCAATCATGGCGTTTCCATGTAAACAGTCACATTAACCCGTCCAACGGTTGGCAAACGATCAACCGTTAATTTGCTTACCATAATGCCACTGCCGGATATTAATTGATCTAACCAGTTCATTACATTATCAAAAGGCACGTTATCCATCGATACACGTAAATTATTCTCGCTATCCGACTTTATATTAAGCGTATTTGCCAAATCATTCCTTTTTGCTGCCGTATTAATCAGGTTATTCAGGAACTGCTTGCCGGGTTGCGCAACAATTGTTCCGGCCCCCCGAAGCTTCCTAATTTCAAGTGCCTGATACTGCATTGTGGCAAGTTGATTTCTTTGCGACTTTACCCGTACATTCATATTATCTAGACTTTCAGAAAAAGGTTTCCAGATAAACTGATACGGTATAACCAGTGCCAGCAGAACAGCAGCAACAATGACCAGGTTGCGTTCGCGCAACTCAAGGCCATTAAGGTATTCTTTTACTGCCTTCATGAGCCCTGCCTCCTGATTTCCAGACGACTAACGACTTTATCTTTATTTTGTGATGCCGACTTAACCTCAACTTTCATTCCTGCGCGTTCAGATAACGTTTTTTCTAACTGATTTAATGCGGCAAAATTTCCTAGATCTGATTCAATATCCAGACGACCATTCTGGTAACGCAACGATTTAATCATCAAACCCGGTGTAGCGCGTAAAATGGGGGCTACCTGAGTCAACATTGTGGATAAACTCGACTGGCTATCCCCTGAATGGCTTTGAAGTGCCTTAAGTTTCTGCTGCATTTGTGCTGCAGCATTTACAACACGTTTTGCCTGTGGAAAAGTACTTTTATATACCCGTTCCATTTCTACCGTTAATCTCTGGCTCTCATTACTTAATGAAAAATAGTTTACAACCTTTGTTGTTATATTTAAAAATAAAACAGCTGCTAACAACATAGCCGCAGGGTACCATTTACGTAACTGGCCTTTAACCTTCTCCTGGCGACTAAACTCGCCAAAAAGTAAATTGACTGGTGCTTCATAATCAAAATGTTCTGCCAGCCATATCAGGCTGTCATTTTCAAAATTATTAACATGCAATTCGATACCGGAATCCAGACTAAAGTCATTGCTATTAATATTAATATTAATATCACGACAGTCAATAATATTTATTCGTTCCGGTGTTACACCTTCTGCATCGCTAATGGTTGTGCTTAACAACTCATTCAGGTTACCGTGGTCAACGGCAAAACCTGTATGAACACCAGTACGAACAATCGACCGTGTATCTTCCAGTAATATAGTCCAGGTGCCAATACTGGTTGATAGTGCCAGCGTATCTGGTACCATTACATCAACACGCAAACCAAGCTCGTCACAAATATCACTCCAGCGTTGCATGCATTCACGATTAACAACAGCAACAACATATTGACCATTACCGTGCCGTGGACCAAGCACAAAATGTAAATCACTTACATCATCAATAAGTTGATCTTCTAATGCAAACGGGAGCGCAGCCAGTAATCGCTGTTTATTCTGCCCCGGCAAGCTGACTTCGGCAATAACAACGTCTTCGCCCGGCACAATAACAATAACCCGTGCATCACGTGCCGCCTTTGCAGCTGACGAGAGCGGGCCTTTTATCAAAGTGCCTAATGGCTTGCCATTATTACACAATACCCAACGACCATGCGCCTGAGCAGGTTCCAGATTGTTATCCAGTCTGGCATTGTTTTGCCGGGTAGAATCTAAAAAAATAAACAGCTCGCGTGCCATTTATATTCTCCGTTGTGTGCGTAATAATACTTTCATTTTACCATCTCTATCACGATACAGGATACTATATAATTCCGAACGCACACCGCCTATAACCGAGCGTGCCTGAAGTAAAAAATAGTTACTGTTTACTGATAGCAAATTTTTTGCTATTTTTTTACCTTTCAATGCATCCAGCTTGATAAACTCGTCAACTGATTTGTATCCGGACTTGCTGCGTTCTTTAACAATATCTTTTGCTTCCGTTAAGCTAACCTGGTTTGACAACATACTTATTTGCATCGCATCTGCAGTATTCACATTTAATGGTGTAAAAACTGGCAAGGCAATAATATAGGGTGCGATTTTTTTGTAACTTTTATAATTAAAACCTTTAACCATTACCAGCTCGGATGCACTGGCCATTAAACGATTTGCCGCACGATAAGAAACAGTATTATTTAAATAGTCACCATCCTCTGCTCCTGCAGGGATGGTTGAATCCAGATCTGCATCCAACCAGTCGATAATCGCATCCGTTGTTTCTATCTCAAGGTTATTCTCATTTAATAAATTTTTAAACAGGGCTATGCTAGCTTTATCTGGATTACCTGCCTTTAAAAAGTTGTTGATATTAAAACGTGCCTGCAAATCCTTAAGCTTACCCTGTATCGTACCGCCTTCAACCGGTATTGGCGGAAGTTCAACTGCCCAGTCATCATCAAAAGAATCTGTTTTGTTATCTTTAAAGTCCTGAGCCAGGATATTTTTGGCCCAGTCTTCTGCACCTAATAAATACATATAGGCTTGTTCACTGTTGCGCAGGTTCTCTGTCCTGCGTGTACTTAATTGTTGCTTTGATAAAATATTTGCAGCCATAATACCAATAATACCAATCACAATGAGTACCATAATTAATGCAATACCAGTTTGCTGGTTTGTGGGTAATTTACGTTGCTGCATCATAGTCGCTTTTTATTTCATTTATACATTTTCAATCATACATCAGGTAATATAAATAAACGGGTGAATCGTCCCCAGTCTTCCAGTTCAAAGGAAACTTCAATGGCTCTTGGGAAAACATCAACGCCCTCACCATCAGTGAGAGGTGGCCATGCTGTTAGCCACTGGTTGTTTTGAGCTTTGCCCGACTCATCAACACGCCCCAGGAACCTCAGATTAAAAGCATTCACCTCTTTCAGGATTAAAGTCTTCGTTGGCCTGCTATCCTCTGCGCGATCCAGTACATTCCAGCGATAACGGTATAATTTATTATCCTCTATACCATAAGCAACACGTTGTAATGAGCTACGGTTTAGTCCTGCCGGGTTTGGATAACCGCCTCGCGTTAGCTCAAGCCTGTACCTGCCAATATCATTCGATTGCAACACATTTAAACTGTCACCATACTCACCACGAACAGTCCGATTAACTAACTGCCTTGCATCACGACTAAAATACATAAATGCTAATTGTAACTCGGTTAATCGGGAAGTATGTTTATCCGTTGCCTCTCGAACATTAACAACTTCCCGTAAACCACCAAATACCATTACCGACATCACTGCAAAGATACTTAAGGCCACTAGCAACTCTAACAAAGTAAAGCCAGACTGCGCAGCCGATTTATTCCTCGTCATATTACTTTACTTAAAAAAGAGGTCAGTCGAATAACAGGTTGTAATTTCCTGTTTCTTGCTTCTTCATCTTTGTAAACACTCAGCTCAACCCGACGAATATTTTTATCTTCTGTTTTTATTACCTGAGAGGCCCAGTACCATTCCCGTTTCCCCATCATTTGCTCTCCGGTTGTTCGGCTAATAGCCGGGAACAAATTTTGCAAACGCCACTCATTTATCTTGTTAACCGCTGCCCATTGAGCAAAGGTTTTATCCCGTAATTCATTGGCATTATTAACATTTTCACCAACGTTTTTTACCAGCCCTGTTAAAACAACGGCAACAAATACCAACGCTACCAACACTTCCAGGAGAGTGAAACCTTTACATTGCCCGGACACACCTGAATAATCACTATTCTTTACAACTGACTTAAACATCATTTATACATCCTGTTTTTCCAAAACCAACTGGCCATTGGCCTGACCTGTTATTCTAAAAAATTGTTGTAAATCTGTTATTTTAAGCGTTATATCAAAAGGGGTTAATTCACCACTGGATAAAATATATATTCGAACAGGTGTATCCTTGTCATTATTGCTATTTAGCGCTAATTCTACATCTTCAACTTCAAGACTCAGTTCAATACCTGCGGTTAAGCTGCGTTTTCTGAAAATCTTGTCTGATGTAATATCAACCCATTTATCATCATATAACTGCTTAAAGACATAACCATCGCTATCTAACTCCAGCGCAAGCTCTTTTGATCCAAGAATCGACTCTTCCTGTGCTAACTTTATCAGGCCGTATAGACGTTGTGATTCCTGCTCAAGCTCATCGGATAAACCACCATCACCAAAAGCAAACAAACCTAAACCGAGCATAATTCCCATAATTGCAATCACAACCATAAGCTCAATCAAAGTGAAGCCATCTGCTGTTTTAGCCGGCTGGCTATTAATAAAAGCTGCTCTCCTTATATACATTGTTGCTTACCATTTTGATCTGCAAACAAATCTAGTTATTATTCCAGTTGCCTATATCATCTTCACTTTGCTGCTGGTCAGGACCATAGGAATAAATATCAATCTGCCCACGCACACCAGGACTTAAATACAAATAAGGGTTACCCCATGGATCTGTTTTTAATTTTTTAATATAACCCGATGTTTTATAATTTTTAGGCTCAGGTGCGCCTGATGGTTTTTTTACCAGTGCTTCCAGACCTTGATCTGTTGTTGGGTAGGTAAAGTTGTCCAGTTTATAACGATCTAAAGCCGACTCAAGTTGGGCTATGTCCTGTTTTGCTTTAATAATACGTGCTTTGCCAGGTTCATCCATAATATTAGGTAAGACTACTGCACCTAAAATACCAAGGATAACCACCACAACCATTACCTCAATCAAGGTAAAACCCCGGTGTGTTTTTCTGCTAAATTGAATATTACAGAAATTTGTATTTGTCATGTTTTGTTTCATTTTAATTCCTTACAATCATTTAAATTATTAATTGTAGTTATTGTATAAGTTGGTTTAAGTTAAAAATGGGTAATAAAATAGCCAGTACAATCATTAATATCACCGCACCCATCACTAAAAGCAGCAAAGGTTCTAACAAACCCATTAATGTTGTTATCAGTGTTTCCAGTTCCTGTTCCTGATTAACCGAAGAACGTTCCAGCATTTCTCCCAGATTACCACTGACCTCACCACTTGCAATTAAGTTCACAACGATAGGTGGGAAATAACCACTCACATCCAGCGATTTGGCTAAATTGGAACCTTCCCTTACACGCAGACCGGCTTCAATAATGGCGTGTCGCATGGGTAAATTCTCAACCACTTGCCCTGATATTTTAAGTGCTTCCAAAAGCGGCACACCACTGGCAACCAGTATACTCAGAGTGCGTGTAAAGCGTGCCGTATTCGATCCCCGCACCAGCCGCCCCACCAATGGCAGTTTTAACCAGATTTTATGTATCTTTTCCTTACCCACTGGTTGCTTATATAACATACTGAACACAGAAATACTGGCCGCAACCAGCAGAATAATAAGCCAGTAATAATCAACTAAAAAGTCACTGGCTGCAATCATCAAACGGGTAATGAGTGGTAATGTTTGCCCTGAACCTTCAAAGACTTTGACAACTTCAGGTACAACATAAGCCAGCAAAAAAGACACGATTGTAATGGCCATAAAGATTAAAACAGCAGGGTAAAGCAATGCCATCTTGATTTTGCTTTGCAAGCGCTGCTTGCTTTCGGTGTAATCAGCCAGACGTTCTAAAACAATATCAAGATGCCCTGTTTGTTCACCGGCAGCAACCGTTGAGCGATATAAGCTATTAAAAACATGCGGAAATTGTGCCATCCCATCAGCAAGCGAATGGCCTTCGAGAATTTTTGCTCGAATACCTAAAATTAAACGCTGCAAGCGCGGTTTTTCAGTTTGTTTAGCCACCGTTGCAGTCGCTTCATCTAAAGGCAGGCCTGACTTTGTTAAGGTGGCTAACTGCCGTGTTATCAAGGATAAATCCGCTGCACTGATACTGCGCTGTACTCCAAAACCAGCCGATTGGGACGATTCACGCTGTGCAGCTTCATCAACGGAGGTTGCCAACAGACCCCGCTCACGTAATTGCTGGCGAACATGGCGGGCAGAATCGCCTTCCAGGATACCTTTTTTCTTGCGCCCATCGGCATCAAGAGCAACGTATTCAAAGGCAGGCATATCGCTTACACTTCCTCAAACGCAACACGCGTAATTTCTTCAAGTGCAGTTTCGCCGGATAAGACTCGCCGAATGCCATCTTTGCGAATGCTGGCAGATACCGTTCTGACATGTGTTTCAATTTCCTGTTCACTTGAACCATCATGAATCATTGTTCTTAATGTATCATCAATTTCAACCAGTTCATAAATACCTAAACGGCCTTTATAACCCAGATTGTTACACTCATCACAACCCAAAGGCTCATAAATAACCGGTGGTTGTTCAGGTGCAACGCCTAAAGCTAAACACTCGGCTACATCCGCTGTTTTAGGTTGCTTACAAAATTCACACAGGGTTCGTACTAAACGCTGTGCGAGCACACCGAGTAAGCTGGACGACAATAAAAACGGTTCAACACCCATGTCCCGCAAACGGGTAATCGCCCCAATGGCCGTGTTGGTGTGCAAGGTCGAAAAAACCAGATGGCCGGTTAAACTTGCCTGTACCGCAATTTGCACTGTTTCCAGATCGCGTATTTCACCGACCATCACCACATCGGGATCCTGACGCAAAATAGCACGCAGTCCGCGCGCAAAAGTTAACTCTACTTTAGTATTAACCTGAGTCTGACCAATACCATCAATATAATATTCAATTGGATCTTCCACCGTCATAATATTTCGAGTGGCATCATTCAAACGTTCTAATGCGGCATAGAGTGTCGTTGTTTTACCTGAGCCAGTTGGCCCAGTCACCAGAATTATACCGTGTGGTCGGCGAATTAAACGGTCAATGGTAACTGTGGTTTCAACGGCCATACCTAACTGAAATAAATCCAGTCGGCCAGCCTGCTTGTCTAACAAACGCAGTACCACCCGTTCACCATGCCCGGATGGCAATGTAGAAACCCGCACGTCAACTGCGCGGCCGGCTATACGTAATGATATTCGGCCGTCCTGTGGTAAACGCTTTTCGGCAATGTCCAGTTTTGCCATCACTTTAATTCGTGATGTAATAAGAGGTGCTAAAACACGCTGGGGTTGTAATACTTCGCGCATCACACCGTCCACACGCATACGTACTACTAACCTGTTCTCAAAGGGTTCAATATGAATATCCGACGCATTTTGTTTAACAGCCTGTGTTAGTAAGGCGTTAATTAAACGGATAATGGGGGCATCGTCTTCGGTTTCCAGTAAATCTTCGGTTAACGGAAGTGCATCGGCAAGGCTTTCGAGATCCATTTCATCGCCAATCCCTTCCATCATTTCCATCGTTTTATCGGAATGTAGTTCGTAGCTTGCCTGTAATAAACGCTCAAATTCATCGGTTTCAACAGTCTTGATTTCTAATGGCACACCGTAGTGACGCCGAAGTTCAAGCAGAATTTGAGTATTAACACTGGGGGTATGGGTAACCTCAACATGTTCATCGTATAAGGCAGTAACTAACACGCCATGCCGCCTGGCAAATGCAAAGGACAATAAAGCGCTTGAGCCTGCGCTGCGTTCTGTCGTAGCAAGATCATTCAAGGTATTTGCCTCAACTACTCTGAAGACTCATCAAGCGTAGGCGGTACCGCCTCTGTAGATTCAGTCTCTTTTTCTTTAGCCAGCGGTAATGCTTTCTTGTTCCTGGCCATAATGGCCGGTGGCAGTCGAATTGCATTATCCGATGTTGTGGTGACGACATCGTCAATGACCGGTGGCATCAGGATCTGGGTTCCTGCTTCTGTCGATTCATCATAAGCAGGGGGCAAGGTTAAAAATTCCTTAAATTCAGGTAATAACGGTGATTGTTCATCAGCCATTAACTTAACGCCTCGCTCACGTATAGCAAGCTGTTTGGCTCGAATAAAGTTATATTTGTCGTTGGTTAAACTTCTTAACATCGCATCATCTTTCATAATTTTAGGATGGATGAAAACCATTAAATTTGTTTTAACCTTGGTTGTTTTATTATAGCGAAATAATAAACCCAGAAGAGGTATTTCACCTAATATAGGCACACGTTGTTCATCTTCACGCAGCGTTTCTTCTATTAAACCACCTAAAACGACGATGCCACCATCTTCAACCATGACCGTTGTTTTAATAGAACGCTTGTTTGTAATAAGATCTGCACCCACGGTGCTTGGACTTAAACTCGAAACTTCTTGTTGAACATCCAGTTTAATGGCATTACCTTCATTGATTTGTGGTTTAATTTTTAATGTTAAACCCACATCCTGACGCTGAATCGTTGTAAATGGGTTACTGGGATTTGAACCGCCCGTTCCTGTACCGCTAAACGAACCGGTAATAAAAGGCACATTTTGCCCCACGACTATTTCAGCTTCTTTGTTATCCATGGTAACCAGGCTTGGGGTTGATAAAATATTGGTACCGACATCCGCCGACAAGGCTCGTATCAATGCACCAATACGACTTGTGCCAATAAAATCCCCTACACCTAAACTTAAACCGGACGCAACCGGCGGTGTATCTAATAACAAGTTGGCTGCGCTATAGCCATTATCAAAATTAATTAAACCAACCGGACGGGTAGAATTAGCACCACCACCAGCCCACTGAACGCCCAATTCTCTGGTTGACTCTTCTGACACCTCGGCAATAACGGCTTCAACCAGTACCTGTGCCCGGCGAATATCCAGGCGTTGAATAACTGTTTTTAATGAGCGCACAACATTGGCAGGCGCAGAAATAACCAGTGAGTTGGTGCTCTCATGCGCTTCTATAATAATACCGGTGGTGGAACTTGTTGCCGTAGTTTTTTTACTTTTACCTGCAGAAAGAATACTTTTGCTGACTCCAGTTAAGACAGGCACCATATCTTTTGCAACTGCATTGCGTAAATAAATAACATGCGTGTTACCAGTAAATTCCAATGGTGTATCCAGATGTGAAATAAGTGCCCGGGTACGAACCCGTGAAGATCTTGGCCCCCCCAGTAAAATACTATTGGTACGATCATCTGCGATAACATTGATATTCTGTTTTTGCTTAGGATTCAAGTTTGCCAGTTGCTGCATCACCCTTACAACTTCAGTTGCTGTAGCATGTTCTAATGGAATAACTTCAACTTCAGTGCCTGTTGCCTGATCAATACGTCTGATAATTTTCTCTAAACGGGAAATATTGGCCGCACTGTCAGAAATAACCAGAACATTCGATGCCGGATATGCAGCTAAATGACCACGTTGCGGAACAAGTGGCCGCAAGATAGGAACCAGTTGTGCTGCATCAATATAGCGCACTTCAATAACGCGCGTCACAAAGGCATCCCCACCGTTATAGATTCGCTTATTCATAAACGGGATCGCGTCCTGCTTTGCATTTACTTCAGGTACAATTTTAGTTACATTTGCACCAACAACCGCAGCAAAACCATGTACTTTTAAAACCGAAAGAAAAACCTGATATACATCATCAGCCGGCATTTCCTTATTTGAGATAATCGTAACTTTGCCTTTTACCCGTGGGTCAATAATAAAATTAATTCCAGTAATACGCGAAACCGCATTAATCAGGGCATTAATATCTGCATCAACAAAATTTAATGTATATGTTTGTTTTGTAGTGCTATCAGCAGCAACATTTTGCTTGTTAATGCCAGCTGCTGCTGCAACCTGGCTTTGCCCGCCAACCAGCAAAGTTAAAATAGCAATAATTTTTAATGATTTTTTAAACAACACTTTTACTTCTTTTGTATTAATAGCTAATTTATCCAACATAATGTTCTACATCTGCACATTAACTGTCTGAGGGATACCCTTACGCTTAAAATCGATGCTTAACGGTGTTCCATTTTTTAAAGAATTCAATAACTGATCGTAAGCTGCACTCATATTATTACTGATTGAAGTACCATTGATTGCCGTTATTACATCCGTTGGCAGCAAACCTAAACTCTGCATCACCTTTGGGTCATTATGATTAAAGGTAAAACCTTCCGTTGAACCATCTGCCTTATTAACAACCGGCTCAAGGCGCGCATTTTCCATAAAATCTTGTGGAGACTTAATAAACGTTTGCCTGATTTTCTTTAACCTTTTGTTTACCGGCATTGTTCGCACACTGCGGCGAGCAGTGGCACCTGAAGATGCGATAGGAATGTTATCCAGTTTCTTTTGCGGTAATGCTAAGGACTCTAAACGACCATTGCGGTTTAAAATAACTTCTGTCGGTCGTACTTCATGCAAAACTGCACCACCGGGTAAACGTTCTCCAACATTAAAAGTGCGCCCTTTGGCTGTCGCACTTTCAGAAATAATCGCAAAAGCTCTTAAAGGATTCGTTGACGCAAAAACACCTTTTAATACAAGCCGCAACTTGGTTTTAGTAATATTTACGGAATTAACACCAGACTTACCTTGTGCCATTCCAAATAAGTGCAATTGGCCAACTGAACTTAACCGCGCAATGGTTTGCGACTGGTTTGTAGCAACAGGTTGACTGGCAACCACTTTATATTCTGTACCCGGCGCAAACATAAACCAGGTTAAACCTGCCGCAGACTTCGTCAACAGCACAATAAAAAGCACATTCAACCAAAAAGGGACATGAGCAATCCAGCCTGCCTGCAAAATGGCAACAGGATCAAGCTTACCCAAAAATTGGGTAAGTCGCTGGTTTAAACTTATCTCTTCAGCTGTCATCGGTACTGGTGTCCATATTCAACTCATTATTCGCTGCTCACTTATTGACCAAACAGACAAAACGAAGCAACATCCATAAAATATAAAAAAAACAAATTGTTTAACTTTACTTTTTACCCCTAATTCATCAAAATATCAATTAGTTATAGAGTAT